>NZ_JBHTYI010000002.1:0-460555 GCF_043656335.1 Peribacillus sp. NPDC056705
CGGGACAGGTGAGACCCCACAGGCGTTTACGCCGAGGAGGCTCACCGCCCGCCCCGCGGAAAGCGAGCATCTGGAGGGGAAATCAACC
Source organism: Peribacillus sp. NPDC056705 (assembly GCF_043656335.1). Lineage (NCBI taxonomy): Bacteria > Bacillati > Bacillota > Bacilli > Caryophanales > Bacillaceae > Peribacillus > Peribacillus sp. NPDC056705. The sequence goes on from NZ_JBHTYI010000002.1 coordinate 89, forward strand.
ACACCGCTTTACTTGGAAAATAGCAACAAAGTAAGCGAAAACAGCCAAAAATTAAAAACATCATAATTTGGAGGAATCAAAATGTCAGCAACCACAACAAATTTAAAAGAAGCCATTATCAATCGCCGTTCCATCCGTAAGGTGAAAAAGAATGAAAATATTACGAAAGAAAGGATGAATGAAGTATTAAAAACGGCTTTACATGCACCAACTTCATTTAATATGCAAAGTGGACGAGTGGTGGTAGTGATGGATCACGAGCATGAAAAGTTCTGGGATATTGTAAAAGAAACACTTCGTTCCCGTGTTCCAGAAGAGAACTTTGCGGCAACAGCAGAACGATTACAAGGATTTCGTGATGGAGCGGGTACTATTCTATTCTTTGAAAATCAAGAAACAATAGAACAAATGCAAGAAAAAGCACCCTCCTATAAAGAACAGTTTCCATATTGGTCCCATCAAGGAAATGCTATGCTTCAGTACGCAATATGGATGACTCTATCGGCGGAAGGTATAGGGGCATCTTTACAACATTATAATCCAATCATCGATGAAGAAGTGATGAAGACTTGGGATCTTCCAGGGAAATGGTCGTTGATAGCTCAAATGCCATTTGGTGAGCCGAATGAACAACCAGGAGAAAAAACGTTCCTGCCTTTCGAAGATATTGTGAAATTTTATTAATTCAAAGATTTAGGGTTGGGATACTAGATTAACCAAGAGCGCGTTTACTCTTAAAGAGTAAAACGCGCTTTTTTTTGAAGAAACGTTCCAGCGGCATTACATATATGGGGAACAAATAATTGAAATTGAGAATCATTTTCAATTATAGTAAACTGTGTAATGAAATTAATTCTTAATTAGGAAGGTGATATAGATGAAGGTATTCATTGGTTATGTCAGTTTATCCGGTAATACCGAGAAAATGGCTATAAACATAAAGAATAGAATGAAGGCTGTTGGCTGTGAGGTATATATGGAAAGATTGGATACTGTTGAAGTTGATGCTTTAAAGGATTTTGATTTGGCCTTTATTGGTTTATATACATGGAGTCTTGAAGATTTACCGTATGAAGCACACGAGTTTTATGAAGAAATTGACCAGGTGGACTTTGCTGGTTTGAAGGTCGCATTCTTTGGTGCCGGCGACTTGACCCATTCGAAACCGTGCGCCGCGATAGATATCCTTTCCGATAAAATGAAGCAATTCGGATTCGATGTATATGATCGAGTATTGAAAATACACCATGAAAGCAATACATACGATCAATTAAGGGAAAGTGAAGATTTTGCAGAGCATGCACTTATATGGGGAAGCAATAGGAAGAAGTGGAGATTCTGCATGTGGGATCGGATGCTAGGCAGCCCGAATTACCGAAAGTCAGAATTTTTGTTAAGGAGGGTCCTTGATGATTACCCAATTAAGTTCAAAGAGAGAAGCAAAAAAAGAGGAGCTTATACAAGAACTTCTGAAATTAGGGATTTTTAAAAAATATAATAAACAACTATACGAGCTTCCGATCGTTGTTTTACAAAAGGAATTCAATCACATGAGAGGTGAATTAAAAAATGTCTAGGAGAAGGAAATCTTATACTGAACTGCTAAAGGAAAACCGCGAACTTCTATTGCATGACAAAATGGAAGTGGAACGCATCTATATAAAAATCGATCAAAAAGCCATCAATGAAAAAAAGAGAAGTAAGCAAGTACAATCATGACTGGTTAGAAATTTGGTTCAGTCAACAAAATAAGGTTTGGATGTTTTTTTGGGGTTTGTAAAATGATTTCCACTACAGGCACTCGCTTTCCACGGGCGGTCCGGGAGCCTCCTCGGCGCCTTTGCGCCTGCGGGGTCTCCCTTGGACACGTTTTTCCCGCAGGAGTCTCGCACTTGCGCTCCAATCAACCTTAAATCGTTTAGTTTTTAAAAACAACAATCTTTACGAAAAGAGCCTAAATAAAAAACTGTAAGCAAACACGATTTATACAGTTTTTCATAGGTTAATGAAACCTTTTATTGGATTGAGGAAATATGCGATACTCCTGCCGAATAACTGGCTTGGCAGACAGTCGGCGGAAAGGGAGCGGATTTCTGATAACAGCTAGAACGTTGATTTCCACTACAGGCACTCGCTTTCCGCGGGCGGTCCGGGAGCCTCCTCGGCGCCTGCGGGGTCTCCCTTGGACACGTTTTTCCCGCAGGAGTCTCGTACCCTCCGTTCCAATCAACTGGATTGTTTTTTAAATAAAAAACTTCAGGCAAACTGACTTTCCTTCGAGTTTGTCTATAGTGGAACCGAAATCTTTTGTTGATTTCGGTTTTTTCTTTTGGGTCTGATATTGAATGCTGTTGATTTCCATAGAACATATGGAGCATCATATTAACGATCAAATTCTAATTTGATATTAAATGGCTTCGTGAAGATCCTGGTTGTAATTCCTTTAAGCCTTTACAGTTTTTGTTAGTAGGTCTGACCCAATATTTCATCTTTTTTTCTTCTTAATTTTTCACTTTTCGTAACAGCTTGTCATGAAGTTTGGACATGGTGAACAATACAAGGATAGAGCCTATTAATGTTAACGACATATCCCATTGTGCGTCCCAAATATCACCTTGTGTTCCTAAAAATTCTTTTGAAGCTTTTCCACCTTTTGAAACAATGGCAGTTATCCATTCGATGATTTCATATAAGGCACCAATGGCAAGCGCAAAACTTAATGTAACAGCAAATAACCACGGTCCTTTTGTTAGAGGGGTTTTACGTATTAATATTTCTCTAATCACAATCGCAAATAAACCTTTCAGGAAATGCCCAAACCGATCATAGTGGTTCCGGCTTAGATCGTAATGATCTTTTAGCCAATTAAATGCAGGGACTTTTGAGTACGTATAATGGCCACCGATGAACATGGTGATTGAAAGAACGGCAATAACGAAATAGGAAAATGTAGTGAGGCGGAATTTATTATATGTAGCAAGTAAATAAATCAGAAACACAACGGCAGGAAATACTTCCATTGTCCATATCAAGTATCCTGCAGGCTTAATGACTGACCAAATAAAAACGGCAGTGACTAGCAATAGAAATAATAAATGAATCAGTATGCTTTTATCTCTTCCCAATTTTTTTCACTCCATTAATTTTATCAGTTGATAGAATCAAACAGTTCGTGTATGGATAAAACGCTTAATGCTTTCATTTAAATCATTAGCCGCTTTTGTAGGGACCTGATGCTTCGTATGTTCAATGAATTTTAATTCCGTATATGGCAATTTTTCATGTAATAAATAAGCGTAATGATGCAATGGTTTATCTTTTTTACCATAGACCAGTAAAATGGGCATGTTGATTTTCTCTAGCTGGTGTGTACAGTTATAATGCAAACTATAATGGTAATACTGCTCGATATTTCGGGCATCTCCCTTCAGGGCGTCATTAAACATATCGTTGAACAACTTTCCTGTATTTGAATTGCTCCATGAAATGGAAAGCGCTAGGATTGGAACGGCGTCTTTATTTGCAAGGGATATTCCTAAAGAAATCTTTTGCTTTAAATATTTATCCCTCACTTCTGACATTCCACCTATTACAATGCCTCCTAGAGCCCTATCGCCACAAGTCAGCAAATATTCCAATACGATGGAGCCTCCGGTCGAATAACCGCATATGATAGCTTTTTTTATTTCCAAATGATCCAACAGATGTTTGATATCTTCTATAATCAGGGGATAAGTTACTGGCAGTCTTGAATACTGACTTCTTCCGTGACCCCTAATATCAAAAGTGATAACTTTGAACTCTTCGGATAATTCCTTCAGCTGGTATTGGAAATTCACACTTGTCAGTACTGGTGGATGAATAAAAACAATAGGAACACCATTTCCCTTAACAGAATAATACAAGCTAATACCGTCCACATCTAACATTGGCATATGAATATTCACCTCATTCTAAGAGTACTTGCATAATATCCCTCCTGAAAGAATTTTCCCTTTAAAACGTATTTTTATAACTAATAGTTTCGGTTACAATCATCTTGAATTTTTTGGGTTTTTTTGAACAAGATATAAGAGTTCAGGAAATGAACAAAAATATATAAAATAAGGTGATTAAGATGAAGGCTAACATGAATAAAGTTTTGCCAGTTGTCGCTTCGGTCGGAGTAGGTATTGCTACTTATCAAATGTTGAGTGGAAATGGCGGGAAAATGAAAAATATGGTGCCGCTTGCCACTAACATGATGGGCATGGGAACTGGGATGCAAGGGCAGAATCAACAACAGCCATAAAATCACTAAAACAAAATGATCCCCTTTAGGGGATCATTTTGTTTTAGCCAAGAAAAGGGACCTCCATCATATAAGCTTAATGCATACCATGGATACCATTTACCATTTTTTATAAATCAAATAATAAAACGCCAATAAAACTACTCCTTACGTTATAATGAATGGGCTCCAAGGAAAGTGCCAGAAACCTGCAGGAGTGATCAAATGAATGGAGGTTATATGTGTTGAAGAAAAAATTATTGGTCATCTTTCCAACTGTTGCCCTGATGTTGGCCCCACTAGGAACGGGAACTTCAATTACCCACGCAGCAACAAAGGAGAAAATCGAAACGAAGGCGGAAACGCGCCCGACCCTCAGGAAAGGCTCACGTTCAAGTTATGTAAGAGACTTACAGCAAAGCCTTAAAGATGTTAAATATAGTGTAGGCGTAGATGGGATTTTCGGTACCCAAACACAAAATGTGGTAAGGGAGTTTCAAGTGGATCATAACTTGAGTTCAGATGGTATCGTCGGTCCGCTGACATGGGCTGCTTTAGATGAGAATAAGGTGGAAAGAAAACAGTTCACGGAAAAAGACGCGATCGCGTTAGGGAAGAAGAAGCTGGGTAACAAGATCGTATTCAGCGGTGATGGCAGATTGCTGAAAGATGGCAAAGGAAAAGCCTATTACAACTATAAAGCAGCTAATAAGGATTGGATCGATCAAGGCGGCACAGGAACGATTGGGTGGTTCCACATTTATAAAGATGGCCGTGTAGTGGAACAATAAAGGATATACATGCAAAGAATGTTCTCACTTTATGTGGGATTTTTTTTTTGTAAGGCATGGATATAATAAGAAGGCTGACTGCATTTGTTTTTGGATATAAATAACAAATAAATATAGAAAAGCAATTTGGTTTATTGGGATGATCATATGAGCCTTAGTGTTCCATTATTGAGATTTGTTTAGTCCCCTATATTCTTTTTACGTCTGGAATCGACTGTTTAAAATCCCGCGTTTCCCTCTCAAAATCTCATTTCTGAACGGTCATTTATGCTAGAAACTATATCAAATTGATTTATTGTTACTAATAAAGTTGTTTAATAATCGAAATAATCGTATACTTGACAAAAAGTCGGTTCCCATTGTTGTTTGGAAATAGTTCTTTACTAATATCTTGCAAAGCGAGTCCTTCAGTAGAAAATCTAATATTAGATAAAGAATAGACGAGTAAGTTTCCTAATCATAATAGGGAATCTTCTCGTCTTATACTATTTTAATATAGTTTAGGCGCCAAAAAATCCGCATTCCTCTTCATTTTAGACAAAATTTTCTAATACCTCCTGTAACAACAACACCTGCTTAGTATGGACATTTGTTTCATATGTATCTTGAATAAAATGCTTTTTACCAAGTTGGTTGTTTACTTTAAATCGGGTGATATATACACCCATGTATTCTTCTTTATTTTATATTTTTGAAGTAGCGAACTTATTTAAGACTATAAATTTGAGGTGGGAACAAATGAGAAAAAGAATGTTTGGAATTATCGTATTAATTACTTTAGTTTCTTCTATTATATTAATGGGTTGCAATCAATTAGAATCCAATCAATCTGATGATTCAAATGGTGACGTTAATCAGAAGAAAAAGGATGAGCTTGTGATGGCATTTGGTTCAGAGCCTGAAGCAGGTTTTGATCCAACGGCCGGATGGGGACGTTATGGCTCACCGCTTTTCCAAAGTACTCTACTAAAAAGAGATAACAAGCTTAACATTGTAAATGATCTTGCAACAAGTTATAAAGTCAATGAAGATGGCAAGGTTTGGACAGTGAACATACGTAAGGATGTGAAATTTTCAGACGGCGAACCATTAACAGCCGACGATGTAGTCTTTACATTTGAAACAGCTACCAACAATGGGTCGGTCGTTGATCTTAATGGTATGGATAAAGTGGAGGCGATCAATGATTACACCGTAAAATTCACGTTAAAAGATCCTCAATCAACATTTGTTAATTCCTTAGTAGGAACAGGAATCGTTCCGAAACATGCTTATAGCGCTGACTATGCGGAAAATCCTATAGGGTCAGGACCTTATCAGCTCGTTCAATGGGACAAAGAGCAACAGCTCATTATAAAGGTTAATCCTGAATATTATGGCAAAAAGTCGTATTTTAAAAAGATTACCTTTCTATTTCTAAACGAGGATGCATCTTTTGCTGCTGCACAAGCAGGGAAGGTCGATCTTGCTTATATACCAGCTGCATTTAGTAACCAGGAAGTGCCTGGAATGAGGTTGGAATCGGTGAAAACAGTTGATAATCGAGGAATCGTCTTTCCATTTGTAAAATCAGGTGACTTTACTGAAGATGGCTTACCAATTGGTAACGATGTAACTGCTGATCCAGCGATTCGTCATGCGATTAATATTGCGGTAGACAGAAAAGCGTTAGTTGATGGAGTCTTAGAGGGGCGTGGTACACCAGCTTATACTTCAGTGGATGGCCTTCCTTGGTGGAACCCGGATACAACCATTAAGGATGCTGATTTTGACGGTGCGCAGAAACTTTTGAAAAAAGCCGGATGGAAGGATACAGATGGAGATGGGATTCTTGAGAAGGATTCTTTGAAAGCTGAGTTCACTCTTTATTACTTGGCGAGTGATGCAATCAGGCAATCTCTTGCAATTTCTGTGGCCGATATGATCAAGCCACTGGGAATCCAGATTAAAGTAGAAGGAGGAAGTTGGGATATTATTGAAAAGAAAATGTATTCAAATGCAGTCCTATTAGGTTGGGGTAGCCATGACCCTCATGAGATGTATAACATTTATAGTAGCAAATTTGCAGGGGTAGACTTTTATAATACCGGATATTATCAAAATAAAACGGTGGATGAATACTTTGATAAAGCCCTTCTTGCTACAAGTGAAACAGAAGCAATCGAGTATTGGAAAAAAGCACAATGGGATGGAACAACGGGCTTAAGTGCAAAGGGTGACGCTCCATGGGCCTGGTTAGTGAATATTGATCATTTGTACTTAGTGAAAGATGGACTTGATATCGGGGATCAAAGAATCCATGTACATGGGCATGGTTGGCCTGCAACAGATAACATAGTTGAATGGAAATGGTCCGACTAATTATGCGTAAACTTAGAGGTGGAAAGCTAGGATTATTTCTATTATTGAAAGGATTAAGAATGGTCACATTATTGATTGCCATTTGTTTAATTTCCTTTCTATTAATAAAAAACTCTCCGATTGATCCAATCCAAGCCTATATCGGAGCCGATATGTTGAAGGTGGGTCCTGAGCAAAGGGAGAAGATAGCCGAATATTGGGGAGTGGACCAACCAGTCATGGTGCAATTCTTGAATTGGGGATCTGCGGTACTTACAGGTGATTTAGGAACTTCAATGATATTTCGCCGCCCGGTAATGGACATTATCGGTGAACGATTCTTAAATTCCCTGGCACTCATGATATCAGCCTGGATATTATCAGGGATAATTGGGTTTTCCATGGGTGTTATAGCGGCCATGAAAAAAGGGACTTGGATCGATCGAATAATAAAATGGTACTGTTTCACTCTTGCTTCAACTCCTACCTTTTGGGTGGGGCTCCTTATCCTTATCGTTTTTGGCGTTTGGCTAAGATGGTTTCCGATTGGAATGGGAGTTCCAGCTGGGGTCCTTGCGGAAAATGTCACAATGATGGATCGAATCATGCACCTTATTCTTCCGGCAATCACGCTTAGTATAGTTGGGGTTGCTAATGTGGCCTTGCATACGCGCCAGAAGCTGATTGATGTTCTTTCTAGTGATTATGTCTTATTTGCTAGGGCGAGAGGTGAACAAGGATTTGTCTTGTTTTGGAGACATGGATTGCGTAATGTTGCTTTGCCGGCGATTACCTTACAATTCGCGGCTTTTAGTGAATTGTTTGGTGGAGCAGTGCTGGCTGAGCAAGTTTTTTCATATCCCGGTTTAGGACAAGCTACGGTAGAAGCTGGGCTTAGGGGAGACGTCCCCCTTTTATTGGGATTGGTTATATGTAGCACAATATTTGTTTTTGTAGGAAATTTACTTGCTGATTTTAGCTATCGTTTATTAGATCCCAGAATGAGGGAGGGGAGAAGTTATGATTCCAGGCCTCAAAAACAAAAATAATGATAATGTTAAACGATTTGCTCTAAATCGAAAGCAGCGGACACTTTATATGATCCTAATCCTACTTGCTTTTTTAGTACTTGTCATAGTAGGTGGTATCTTTATTGATGAGGGGAGAATCGAGACGAATCTTGATGAGCGAAATGATCCCCCATCATTAGCTCATCCCTTTGGTACGGATTGGTTGGGTAGAGATATGTTTACACGTACGGTAATGGGACTTTCCTTAAGTATGGGGGTTGGATTGATTGGAGCGATGGGAAGCGCGTCAATTGCTCTATTCTTGGGAATGGCAGCTGCAACAATGGGAAAAATGGCGGATCGTCTCATTTCATGGCTTATCGACCTATTTCTGAGTGTACCGCATCTCGTAACCCTTATTCTAATCGCTTTTACATTAGGGGGAGGATTTAAAGGGATTGTAATTGGTTTAACTTTAACTCATTGGCCAAGCCTTGCCCGAGTCATCCGGGCAGAGGTCATGCAAGTTCGTTCAGCAGAATATGTTCAGGTTTCTCAGAAAATGGGGAAATCTCGATGGTGGATCGCTTTCCATCATATTCTGCCCCATGTTTTCCCGCAGCTTTTAATTGGGTTCATGCTATTGTTTCCTCATGTTATTTTACATGAGGCAGCTGTTACATTTATAGGTTTGGGATTGTCTCCTCACGAGCCGGCAATTGGAATTATTCTATCAGAATCTATGAAGTATTTATCTTCAGGCATGTGGTGGCTTGCCTTTTTTCCAGGGCTATGTTTATTGATTATCGTGAGAACGTTTGATCAGATAGGAGAAAATATCCGGTTGCACTTGGATCCTAATAGGGCTCACGATTAGTCACCCATATGCTACTTTCGATTTTAAGAGGAGTTAACAAATGCCTATTCTTGAAGTAGAAAATTTATCAGTATCCTTTAAGCAATATAATGGATTTAAAAAGAAAAATCATAAAGTTATATCAAGTTTAAATGTCACTCTTGAGGCAGGTGAGGTTCTTGCCGTTGTAGGAGCAAGTGGATCGGGGAAAAGTCTGCTCGCACATGCCATTCTAGGGATATTGCCAAGAAATGCGAGTATAAGTGGACGGATTAAATATGCAGGAGAGGATCTCACCACTGCTCGGCAAACCGTATTAAGAGGTAAGGAAATTGCCCTTGTACCACAATCGGTAAACTTTCTCGATCCACTGATGCGCGTTGGAAATCAGGTCCGCACATCAGTAAAATCCGGTGATGCTGTATCGGTCCAACGAGAGGTCTTTGAGCGCTATCACCTACTGCCAGAGGTGGAGGATATGTATCCATTTCAACTTTCTGGAGGTATGGCGAGGAGGGCACTTCTATCAACTGCCATGGTAAGCGGGGCAAAGGTGATTATTGCGGATGAGCCTACTCCAGGGCTCGATCCCGATGTCATAATGGAAGCGTTAAATAATTTTAGAGAGGTTGCAGACAATGGTTGTGCAGTGATGCTGATCACTCATGATATTGAATCGACCCTAAATATTGCTGATAAAATTGCTGTATTTTATTCAGGAACTACAGTTGAGATAGCCCCGGCGGAGAACTTTACAGGACAGGGTGAGGAACTGCGTCATCCATATAGTAAGGCTTTGTGGAGAGCGTTACCTCAAAATGATTTTACTCCAATTCCGGGTGCTCAACCTCATCCAAGTTCATTGCCAGCAGGATGTTTATTTGCGCCGCGGTGCGAAATGGCGACCCCCGTATGCCGACAGGAACAACCTGAAATGCGAGGCCTTCGGGGCGGAATGGTGAGGTGTTTTCATGCAACTTGAAGCAAGAGATATCGGATTTCGATATGGAGATGGACCATGGTTGTTCCAAGGAGTCAATTTGACGCTAAAACCAGGGGAAGTCGTGGGTATCAAGGGCCCCAGTGGACAAGGGAAAACAACCTTTTGCCGGATATTGGCGGGTTTTGAAACACCTATTGAGGGAGAGGTACTCTTAAATGGAGCATCATTGCCACTGAACAGATATCATCCTGTTCAAATGGTCCTTCAGCATCCAGAGAAGGCAATCAATCCTAAATGGAAGATGCATAAGATTCTTAATGAAGGATATCAACCTGATAAAGCGTTGTTAGAATTACTGGGGATTGAGCAGGAATGGCTAGCACGCTGGCCTAACGAACTATCTGGAGGAGAGCTGCAACGATTTTGTGTTGCCCGTGCATTGGGGCCTGATACACGTTTTTTAATTGCAGATGAAATGACAACAATGCTTGACGCAATCACACAAGCCCAAATTTGGCAGGCACTCATTGAAATTGCTAAAAAGAGAGAGATGGGAATTATCGTTGTCACCCATGAAACGAGGTTAATGCAAAGACTTTGCCAGCGTGTGCTTGATTTTAATGATTTTAGTGGAGATAAGAATAAGAAATGAACTCTTGACATAGGAAAAGGAGGTCTCTTTGACAGAGACCTCCTTTTCCTATGTCATTTATTGCTAAATATTTTCTTTGTTTTCATTTACTTGTTTCGCTACTTTTTGATGGATTTCTGTTTCAATTGCCTCAATAAGATCTTCTTTAAGCTTTTGCTTTGGCTGAGGATGGAACCATTGGATTTCTCCTTCGTGAATAAAGCCTTTGAATTCCTTTCCCTGCACTTGCAAAGAAAATTGTTGGCGTTCATGTAACCGGTCTTCAAATGCTGGTTTTAATTCAAGGTCTGCAATCTCTTTTGAAATGCCATAGTGTCGCATTAATGAATGTATGGTAGATTCAATTGCTTCTACTTTACTTTCCCCAATCTTTTGTTTCGGATGTGGGTGGAGCCAATAGATCTCATCTTCATGAAAATGTCCCTTGAATTCATCGCCTTGGACCTTAAAAGTGAATCCGTGTCGCTCATGAACACGATTCTCAAACACTGTTTCCACTTCAAAATCTTCAAATTCGGGTTTTGCATTCTTATCTTCAGACATAATGTAACCCCTCTCATGAAAGTTTATAATTGGATTTTTTTCTGGATTTTCGAAAATGTTCTGGAGTTGCAAAATCGGTCCAAATCCTGAGTGGTAATTATCTATTAATTGTCTATTATATAGGTCTTTATTTAAGACTGTCCATATAATATGGAACAGTTCATGAAAAGTCGGTCTTTAATCGCATAATAGGACACTGCAAACTGTTAATGAAGGTACTCGGGATAATTCCATACTCGACATCTGTTCTTTGCCTTTTAAGGAATCAGCATCCAATGAATGTTTTAGTATTTCCGTAATGAGCCTGGTGTACGATTATTCCACTTCTCGCTGATGATCCTATGGCAATGATTCAATATTCGTTCAATGACCTGGGTAGAGTTCGCAAGGATTCGAATGCTAAGGCCGGGCACTGCCAACTTTGAAATTCCAAATTTAAAACTCGTTTCTTCCATTTGAATAGTTTCATACAATTCATCGAGAAGGGCATCGTTCGTATATTCGCTGATTGCGATCATTGACCCAAGATGGGTAAAGCCTTCCATGAAACCTAGACCCGATATCGATTGTTTTTCAGGTATTAATTTAATATGGTCAAACACACCAAGCGCTCCATCCAAAAAAACTTCGGTAATTAATTGAATAGTATTATAGCTGAACTTTTTGCCCCCCGGAGACCAGCCGGGAGTAAGAATATCCGTATAAATGAACGTTGCTCCGCTTTCCATATAAACCACATTTTTTTGCTTATAATGAGCATTTTCATAAGCGATCAGTGGATCTGGAAGGTATTCTAAATAACTACCTTTTTGTAAGGATATGTTGGTTTCCTGATAGGCATGGCTTTTTGGCGTTTTGTATACTTTTGTCGCCGATTGCGTGGTTAAAGTAACTCTGGATCCTTCATCAACTGATATCTCCATCTTGTATCGATCGCCATCTAAATAGCCGCCACCGGGATTTAGAAGGTAATAGCAAACCTGCCCTGAATCATCAAAGTAAATCGGCCGCATAACTTTGAGTGCACCCTGAAAGTACACCCTTTTCGCGACGGTTTTTCCTTTCCGATCTTCTAGTTCCAGAGATAAAGTGCCAGTCCAATCCGTCATATTAATCTAAACCTTTTAATAAAGCATGCTGCTTAATCCAGTCAATTACTTCAGGAAGGCCATCATCATTTTTTAAGTTTGTAAAAACGAATGGTTTGTCGCCACGGAATACTTTTGTATCTTTTGCCATTACTTCGAGACTTGCACCGACATAAGGAGCAAGGTCCGTTTTATTAATGATGAACAAATCTGATTTGATCATACCTTGTCCGCCTTTACGTGGGATTTTTTCCCCTTGTGCAACATCAATAATATAAATAGAGAAGTCCACCAGTTCGGGGCTGAAAGTAGCAGCAAGATTATCTCCGCCACTCTCAACAAAAATAAGTTCAACGTCTGGGTGGCGCTCGATTAATTCATCGATAGCGGCGAAGTTCATGGAAGCATCTTCTCGAATGGCAGTGTGGGGACAGCCGCCCGTTTCTACACCAATGATCCGATCTTCTGGAAGTACTCCATTTTGGATTAAAAATTTCGCGTCTTCTTTTGTGTAAATATCGTTTGTGACAACTGCCATTTTTATTTCATTTTCGAGATGGCGAGTCAACTTTTCTACAAGCATTGTTTTACCTGCTCCAACAGGTCCACCAACGCCGATTCTAATTGGTTCCATTAAAACACGTCCTTTACTACTGATTCTTTCAAAAATCTATGACATGAATATTCGAATGTTAACGCGCTCATGTTTCATTTGAGACAGCTCAATACCTGGTGAAACAATGCCAAAATCGTCTTTCGTCAGTTGCATGATTCTCACCGCTGCCTGTGTTATTTCAGGTATGAAATTGTGAGTGATCGTTTGGCCTGCTGTTTGTCCAAGAGGAATGGCTCGGACTGCATTTTGAACTTGGCTGGTTATGGCAGAATATAAATAATAGAGGAGGGTGTCTTGTTTTGTTACCCCAAGTCCATGAGCTACCATCGTAAATACAATGGCTGGATGGCCAAATGAACTCTTTTTCTTAATTTCCGCCCTGTAATGCGAGAGTATGGGCATATCATAAAGTGATTCAGTGAGTTTAAGCATTCGGTCCCCGATCATTTGCGTCCCTTCCCGTGTTTCCCTCGGCAAGTTCTGGACAGTTATCAGACGATCCAATTTCCAGATTTCTTGAATATCCTCTTTCATTAGGGCTTCATAAACGAGACTCGAGACAAGCCCATCTGTGTAGATGAGCTGCTCATGTAAATACACTTTCAGCCACTGGAAAAATGTCTCCTTGTCTACAACTTGATTTTCTTGTATATAGCTCTCCAAGCCGAAGGAATGACTGAAGGCGCCGGTAGGTAAATTAGAGTCACAAAGCTGAAACAAAGAGAGAATATGATTATTCATGACTATGGCCTATATGACGGAACGCTTGTTTCACTTTTCGTTCCTCCCGTTTAAAAGGAATTCCGAGTTCCAGAAGTAATTCCTCAACCAAGTAGTCATATTGGACCAGCATATCATCCTCTTCAAATTGAGCAGGGAGGTGACGGTTGCCAAGTTGATGGGCGATTGTACCCATTTCTTTTATACTTCGGGGACTGATAACTAGTAAGTCATCTGACAGCACATCTATGACGATCATATTTTTATCGTCCATGTATAATACATCCCCAGCCAAAAGATCTCGAGGCTCTTTTAACCGAATACCAAGTTCATTACCGTGATCCGTCTTGACCCTTTGGATGCGCTTCATTAAATGTGCACTTTCCAAGTATACTTTTTCTATGTGACGCTTTTTAATTTCATTAGTATCCATCTTTTCTAAATTAGTGACGATTTTTTCAATAATCAATACTCTTCACCTCAGAATAGGAAATATCGCTGACCCATCGGAACGGTATCAACCGGATCACATGTCAGGAGCTCACCATTTACTTTCACTTCATATGTTTGCGGATCAACAGTAATATCAGGTGTTTCCCCATTTAATTTCATATCTTTCTTAGTCAGGGTCCGAATTCCGCCAACAGGTAAAATCATTTTTTGTAATCCAAGTTTCTCATGAACACCAGCATCATAGGCAGCTTGAGAAATGAAAGTCACCGAACTTTTTGATAAGGCTTTCCCAAACTGGGCATACATTGGACGATGAATATAAGGTTGCGGAGTTGGGATGGAAGCATTTGCATCACCCATTAACCCGGTAACCGCTAAGCCGTTTTTAAGCACCATTTCTGGCTTCACTCCAAAAAACTTCGGAGACCAAAGGACTAAATCAGCCAATTTTCCAACTTCAATTGAACCTACATGCTCTGAAATCCCGTGTGTAATGGCTGGATTAATAGTGTATTTGGCAATATAGCGTTTAGCCCGGTTGTTGTCGGAATATTTGCTATCTCCTAGCATGGTGCCTCTTTGTTTTTTCATTTTGTCTGCAACTTGCCATGTGCGTAGGACGACTTCTCCTACACGGCCCATTGCTTGGGCATCTGAGCTTACCATGCTAAATACGCCCATATCGTGAAGAATATCTTCTGCTGCAATTGTTTCCCTTCTAATTCTAGAGTCTGCAAATGCAATGTCTTCCGGAACTGAAGGATTTAAATGATGGCAAACCATTACCATGTCAAGGTGTTCGTCGATAGTATTTACGGTATAAGGGAGGGTGGGGTTCGTTGATGATGGCAGAATGTTATGATAACCTGCCGATTTGATTAGATCAGGTGCATGGCCACCGCCTGCCCCTTCGGTGTGGTACATGTGAAGGACTCGGTCTTTTACTGCGGCCATGGTATTTTCCATGAATCCACTTTCATTCAATGTATCTGCGTGCAGGGCAACTTGAATATCATATTCATCTGCTACCCTTAGTGCATAGTCTAGAGAAGAACCTGTGGCTCCCCAGTCTTCATGAACTTTTAATCCGATAACTCCAGCTTTCACTTGCTCGGTTAAAGGTTCAATGGAAGCAGCATGACCTTTACCTGTAAAGCCAATGTTAATAGGGAGGCCTTCTGCAGCTTCAAGCATGCGATGAATATTCCACTCGCCGGGAGTAACCGTAGTAGCCTTGGATCCTGCTGCAGGACCAGTACCGCCGCCGATTAATGTTGTCGTTCCAGACGTCAGTGCGACCTGTACTTGTTCCGGATTGATAAAATGAACGTGGGTATCGATGGCTCCAGCAGTCACAATCAGGCCTTCACCGGCTATGATTTCAGTAGATGCGCCAATGATAATATCCACATTGTCCATAACGAGCGGGTTTCCACTTTTACCAATACCAAAAATTTTGCCATCCCGAATGGCTAGATCGGCTTTACAAATTCCTGTGTAATCCAAGATTACGACGTTTGTTATGATGGTATCTGCAACACCGTCGTCTTTGCGGGTGGCAAGGGGATGCTGGCCCATACCGTCACGAATGACTTTACCGCCACCAAACACCACTTCTTCTCCATATGTAGTGTAATCCTTTTCAATTTGAATAAACAAATCTGTGTCTGCAAGGCGGATAGAGTCCCCTGTAGTCGGTCCGTACATTTCAGCATATTGCTTTCGGGACATTCTAAAACTCATGATTCACCCTCACTTTCTAATTTGCCGTCTACTTTATTATTGAACCCATATACACGACGCTCTCCTGCAAAATTAATAAGTTGTATTTCTTTTTCATCTCCGGGTTCAAAACGAACAGCTGCTCCAGCAGGGACATTCAATCTCTTACCGTAAGCTTCTTTTCTATTAAAACGGAGTGCTTCATTTACTTCGTAAAAATGAAAGTGTGACCCGACTTGAACAGGGCGGTCTCCTGTATTTGTAACAGAAATGGAAAAAACAGCGCTTCCTTCATTACAAATAATCTCTTCTTCTTTTAAAATGTATTCTCCAGGCAGCATATAGTCATCTCTCCTTTTTATCTTATAGGGCTGTGGACAGTCACTAACTTCGTTCCATCTGGAAAAGTTGCTTCAACCTGAATATCATCAATCATTTCAGGTATTCCATCCATGACATCATCTTGCGTCAAAATGGTAGCCCCGTATTCCATAAGTTCAGCAACAGTTTTCCCGTCCCTTGCGCCTTCCAATACCTCATAAGTGATGAGCGCACAAGCTTCAGGGTGATTTAATTTCAATCCCCTATCTTTCCGGCGCCTTGCAAGGTCTGCTGCCACCACTATCATAAGCTTGTCAATTTCCCGCGGCAATAAATGCATAGTTGAATCCTCCTGTTGTATTTTCAAACAATAAAAAACTCCCATTCGGAGAAAGGAGAGAAAATAAATACCCTTATTCATTTTCTCCAAACTCCCTGTAGATAATCCCCACTAAAGGAGTTTAACATACAAAGTTTTTAAGATGAAGTTTAACGCAATGCGAAACGAACTAAATAAAGTAGGACTTCATAGAAGGTTTAAAGGTGGTAATGATTTCTTTCCAAAAGGAGAGTAATAAGGATACAGTCATTGACACATGTGGTTTTATTCCTGAGATACATCAAAAGGCAAGCAGTTCCTCATTGTTTAAGAAAGTCTCCATATCGTTGTTCGACAGCTTGCAAAGCCACAATAATAACTTGTCGGGATGGAGATTCATGATATTGACGAATTGTTTCAATTAATGGATTGACTCCTTGGGATAAATCATATCCTATCATTGATCTTTTAAAAAAGTCCCAAGGCAACTTTGCGATGAAAGTGACATCTGCATTTTCTATGATATGTGTTACTTCATTAATCTCAAGAACAATCCCTACACGTTTGTGAATGTCCAACATTGATAGTGCTTTAGGAACTTTGGCGTAGCCTGTAACTAAAATCGTTTTTGCATCATCCATTTCGTATCATCCTTTTTCACCAAAATTTCAGTTTGAATATCATTCCATTGACCTAAAGGCCTCTATACTAGGAGATGATCGTTTCAACTAACATTTAAGAATCCTATTTAAAGGGAATCTATTTTTATTAAAAAGGTTTAATGAAAATGCGTTATACATAGAGAACTGGCCTGCAGTGTGGTTTAGTGGGATATATGTTTTCTATGCTTACGGTGGGGTCGGGAGTATTGATAAATTCTTTGCAGGGGAAAAAAGGGTTACCGAAAGTTTATTCTGCAGTGTTCCACAAGTAGACGATCATACAAGAAAAGCTATGCTCCGTCAAATGAAAGACAAATTACTTTTGCATTTCTTAATAATAAGTCTCATAGAAAAGAAGTCTTTATTTCATGTTAAGTTCTTCTTATCTTGTTCTGGGGTTATTCACAGTAAAGCTTGTTCCCATTTCTCCTTTTATTTAACTAATTTGTTTAGTTGGTTTATATGTGAAAGCGGTCAAACCCCCATTTAGTTTTACGTCCGCATGTAGAAGTTAACTAAATGGGACAGATTATTAAATTACATGGTTGGTATAGTAATACAAGGTTTTTCGTAAATAAAATATACAAGAAATGTGCTACAAACAGCTCGGTACATAAAAAAAGTAACCCTTTTCTTCCATACCATCCGGCCAGATGTATGTAGGAAAAGGGTTACTTTCATGATTGAGTAGCTACTGACTTACACAACAAAAAAACATGGAAAGAGCACCGATTGGTTTCTTTGATCATTTCCAGAGTTTCATGAAACGAAGCTTTGGTAAATAATTAGATTTTCGTTAATTTCCCGCCGGCTTCCAGTTTGAATAATCTCATTCCTTTATAAGATACAATCGAAGGGATCATACAAAGCAAGGCCATAGGTAAACAATAAAGAAGATAGAAATGCCCGCCGTTTTCAAGCAAGGGAATAAAGGCTAAAGCTACAAAAAGTAAAGTGAAAAAAATGATCGTGAAAATCCCGAAAGATTGATGATAGAATGCATGAATTTCGCTTCTTCGTTCCTCTTGGTTGGGTAAGGTCCTTACTGCTTTGTGCGTTCGAAGGAATAGGTACAAG
This sequence comes from Peribacillus sp. NPDC056705, assembly GCF_043656335.1. Classification (NCBI taxonomy): domain Bacteria; kingdom Bacillati; phylum Bacillota; class Bacilli; order Caryophanales; family Bacillaceae; genus Peribacillus; species Peribacillus sp. NPDC056705. The sequence goes on from NZ_JBHTYI010000002.1 coordinate 18,472, forward strand.
GAGAACATTAGAAATAAAGCGGAAAATGGTAAAGCGATCGCAAATAATGAAACGTCAAGAATGGAAAGATAAAAGCTGGATAAAAAGAATACTTCTGATACCCCTAATGCAAAACAATAATTGAAGATACTTATTTTACCAGGTTGTTTAAGCATGAAATCCCTCCTTCTATATCATATTATGCAACGGCTTTCATGTTCACCACTTTGTCACATTTAAAAAGAAAAAAAGTCCACCTAGAAATCAAGCAAAGTGGGTTAGTGGCATCGCTCGATAACATCAAGCATGCAGATGGTGAATAGAGTCTTCGCATATTACAAATAATAATAAAATATCGCTTGAAGGGGGGAGTGCTCAATGACTGTAAAAACGGCAATAATAGGATTTCTGATCGTTCTTCTATTATATTTCCTTTATGTAGTGGTTACTGCAGTGGTTCTTTTCCCCAAAGCAGAAAAAAAGGAAAATAGGCCGATTAAACATGTGAGTGCATATATGGGTGAGAAGGAATCCACCGTGGATCGTGTCCTGCTTCTCGAAGACGGCTATGAGTCGGGACTCGCTCGGATGCGAATGATCCAGGAAGCCCAGCATTCAATCAATATTGCCTACTATGCTTTTGGAAAAGGCAAATCAACCGAACTTATTATTGGAGCCTTGATCGAAGCGGCTGACAGAGGTGTCAAAGTCCGAATTCTTTTGGATGGAATATCTCATGGACTCAGAGGTCAATTAAGCAGTGCCCGTTATGCCTTGGCCTCGCACGAAAACATTGAATTAAGATATTACGAAACAGTTAAGCCATTTAAGCCGTGGACCTGGCATAATCGCCTTCATGACAAAATCATCATTGTAGATGGGAAGTTGGGCATCATCGGTGGGAGAAATATCGCCGATAAGTATTTAGCCAGCAAGCCGCCGAGGAATTTTGTCTATGACAGGGATGTACTCATTTTCAATGCTAAAGAGGAAAAAGATAGTGTAATCGTTGAAATGAAGGTCTATATGAACGAATTATGGAACCATCCGTATACGAGCGATGTCTTTTCAAACCTTTCGAAAAGGCAAACGGAAAAAGGGAAACGTGAAAGAGATGCATTGGTGAAACAATACAGCGCAGCTTTGCAAACTGAAGCCGATTTCGTTCATCCATCCGTCGATTGGAGCAAGGCTACAACACCTACTAAAAAAGTGTCCTTCATTCATAATCCAATCGAACGTTTCAATAAATACCCTTTTGTGTGGAGATCTTTATTGGATATTGCGGCGAATGCCAATCAATCGGTAATTATTCAAAGTCCCTATATTGTTCCCGCGGATGCCTTGAAGGAATATGTACCGAAGAAGCTGGATTCAAAGGCTGATTGGACGATACTTACCAACTCTACGGCATCAACCCCGAATGCGATCGCTTTTTCCGGATACTTGGCGCGTAGGGATAGTATCGTTGAAACGGGGGCAAGGCTTTATGAATATTCAAAGCCTTATTCTTTGCATGGTAAATCGGTTGTCTATGATCAACGATTAAGTGCAGTGGGTTCCTACAATTTGGATTCTCGATCTGCCTTTTTAAATACAGAATCGATGGTGATCATCGATAGTGAAGCATTTGCAGCGCAGCTGACAGGGGCCATCGAGTCGAAAATGTCGAATAGTACACTCATTGCGGACAATAAAAAATATATAGAACTGCCTGAAGATCAGAAAAAGGAAGAGTCTTTTTTTAAAGCCACCTTTTTAAATGCCCTCTCGAAAATTACGGTATATTTGAATAGGTTCATTTAAATGATGACGAAAAGACAGCAATCTGAGTGATTGTTGTCTTTTTAACCTTTCGCGGAGTTTATCTTATGAATGCATATGTAATTTGCTATACTTGAGCAAGCTAATCACAACTATCGTAAGGAGAACAGAAACATGCAAACATTACAGCACCTATCGAAACATATTGCCTATCTGACGCCTGTTCAGGAAACCGATCGCCCGGTACTTGCCGCCGTTACGGGAAACAAGAAAACGCTCATCATCGATGCCGGTAACTCTGTCCGGCATGCACAGCACTTTAAGGACGAATTGCTTCGGCATGATATAAGCGGGAATTTCCTCGTTCTAACCCATTCACACTGGGACCATGTATTCGGGCTGGAGAATATCAAGATTCCGGTGATTTGTCAGGAAAAAACATACACGAACATGAAAGATATGCAGCAGCTTTCATGGGAAGACCAAGCCCTTGATCAACGGGTCGAAGAAGGGACGGAGATTCCCTTTTGTGCAGATGCAATCAAATTGGAACATGGGACGAATAGAGAGATTACCTTCCCGCTGCCTGATATCATCTTTGAAAAAACGATGACGATCGATCTCGGCAATATAACCTGTATCATTGAACATGTTGGCGGCGACCATGCCAAAGATTCCTGCATCATTTATGTACAAGAAGAAAAAACACTATTTCTGGGAGATTGCCTTTATGCCAATCTTTATGCTGAAAAGTGGAATTATACGGCTGAACAGGCTTCGCTTCTCATTAAGAAAATTGAAGCCTATGATGCCGAAACATATATCCTCTCCCATCATGCTCGGCCTTGCTCGAGACAGGAGATGGAGGCGGAGTTAAATCTAATGAAAGAATGTGCCAGAACCGTGGTCAAGCATCGGGGAAACCGAGATTTAATGGAGCAGGAATTGGCTAAAGAATTAAAGCGGGATTTAACCGAGGACGAGCTCGAAACGGTTAGATTTTTCGTGAATGGCTATGTTGAGTGATGTAAGGAATAAAAAACACAACAAGATAAACACTTTAATAAAGGTTTGGGTGGGGTATGGGTTCGGTATTATGGGGCTCATACCCTTTAATTTGCCCTTACAAAAAATCGATAATAATCATTAACAGTACTGTAACAATAAGAATGGATAGGAAACCTGAGATAATTGTCCCTGCCTTTGCTCCTCTATCATCGGGATGAATATGACCAATGATAAAGGAGGGGATGAAAAATATATAGCCGAATAGAACATTGTATAATGAATGCCTGAATCTCCATTTGACAAGAAGCTATGTCCGATAGTAATAAAATACTATCTCCAAAACAAGGCTTATCACTAATTTGAAAGGTAAACAATACTCCGATTAAACATAGCGCAAAAGAAAGTGAACCAAAACCGATATCCTTTGTTTTCCGAACTTCATTAGTTGGCATGCCATTTTCTCCTTGTAGTATCATAACTCATAAAAACTGCACCTCCAATTGTTAGATGTTGGCTAACGATTAGGGTGCAGTTCAAATTAATTATGAGCTTTTTCCAAGGCTAGCTTTATCCCGAAACCGATCAAGACCGTCCCGGTTATACCCTCGAAAATCGCTTGGGTTCTAGGCTTTTTCATAAAAGCACTGATCTGGTTCAACAGATAGATATAAAAAACAAACCACAACGCAGTTAACACGGTATACGTTATGCCCATGATCAGGAACGGTAAAAACGTATCATTTCCCGGATTCACGAACTGAGGCAGAAACGTTAAAAAGAAGACAGCCACTTTAGGGTTCAGCAGGTTGGTAAGGAACCCTTGCTTAAAGCAGGACTGGTTTCCGTACTTACTTTTGACGGGCGTTTCCGCTGCTGCGGCCACTTGCTTATTCCTTAATCCCCATAGGGTCTTGAAGCCTAGATATACCAAGTAAACGGCACCGACATATTTGAAGATGGAAAATAGTAAAGCGGATTTCACAATGATTGCTGAAAGTCCGAACACGGCAGCTGATGTATGGATAAGCAGGGCACAGCATGTGCCGAACATCGTTTTAAAACCTCCCGACGTCCCCACGGTAACGGTATTCCTTGTGGCTATTGCTGTATCTGGACCAGGTAAGATGATGAGAAGGATGCACATGATGATGAACAAATAAAAGTTTTCCATATTCGGACCTCCACTCTTAGTGATGAATTCTGAAAATTATAACATAGATGTACTTGGTTTAGGGGAAAAATTTGATGGTCATGATTATCCCAGGATAATGGATGAGAGGGGAAAGCGCCTTGAAATAAATACGGTGTTTAATGAAACAAAAAACAAGCCAGATCATTTATTGATCTGGCTGTTTTTTTTGAAAAATTTTGTTAAGGTAACTTTTTCAACACAGCACGTACCGGACTTCCATCTGCTTCAACTAATGGAAGAGGGAGGGCAGCCAACTCATAATTACCCGTTCCTATACCGTCTAGTACAAGACCTTCCAAAATGTGAATTCCATGACCGGCAAGTTCATGATGTGCAGATAGTTCTTTACTATCCAAAGGATCTACTGATGGTAAATCAAGGCCAATAAGACGAACGCCGCGTTCTGAAAGATATGCCGCTAATTCTGGTTGGATATGAGGAATGGTTTGTGGAAACACACTCCGATTCTTCCAAGCGTCCGTCCGAATTAATAGACGGGTGACGCCTTGCAGGTCTATACTGGATAATTCATTGACACCGATGCTTGTTTTGTTAGGTAAATGGATAACCCGGGCACTTCCCATATATAAATCGAGATCCAAATCAATTACTCTTTTTCCATCGTCATCAAAATGAAAAGGAGCATCAATATGGGTACCGGTGTGGATACTCATATTGATTTGACCTACATTGACAGATCCACTTTCTTCTTTACTCCAATTGACTTTGTATGAAAAAGGTGTATCTCCAGGCCAAACTGCAACGTTTTCATCCAGACGTTGTGAAATATCAATCCATGTCCCCATGTACCTTACCTCCATCTCTTCTGGCTGTATCTTGAATATCCTATAGCTTCGTTCTTAGACTCCATAGTTCCGGGAAGAAGTGTTGATCGAGCGCTCTTTTTAAATACGTTACACCTGATGATCCGCCAGTACCTTGTTTATTACCAATAATTCTTTCCACTGTGGTCATATGATTAAAACGCCATAATTGCTGTTGATGGCCAATGTCCACTAACTTCTCGCCCAGCTCATATAAGTCCCAATATTGCTCAACATCGCGGTAAACTGTCAGCCACGCCTCTTCTACACTGGCATTTGGTTCATATCTTTGTGACCAATCCCTGCTGGTGGCTTCTTGATCAATAGGTAATCCGCGCGCCACAAGTGCATTGATCGCCGCGTCATAAATACTTGGTTCATGAAGGGCCTGCTGCATTTGTTCGTATAAATCTGTTTGGTGCTGATAGACTGATAGTGTATGGACATTTTTGTTCCCTAATGCAAATTCAATCAAACGATTCTGATAAGATTGGAATCCGGAAGATTGTCCCAGTTTATCCCTGAACTCCATGTATTCAGCCGGCGTCAAAGTTGAAAGGACATTCCAGGACTGGATCAATTGCTGCTGGATCCTCGAAACGCGCGAAAGCATTTTAAACGAAGGTTCCAACTTGTTTTGACGGATGGACTCAGTTGCTGCTGTCAACTCATGCAATATGAGCTTCATCCATAGCTCACTCGCTTGATGGATAATGATGAATAGCATTTCATCATGATGATCGGAACATCTATGTTGACTAGTTAAAATCTTATCAAGATGGAGATAATCTCCGTAAGACATCGCTTTTTGAAAATCGGTTTGAATTTCTTTCTCTAGACCAGTTATTGTTTGTTCATTGTTATCCATATTCTTCATTCCGCAATCTCCTCACTTTTCCAAATGCAAAACTATTTATTCCGTCATTCTATTCTATCTTCTTTTTCAGAGGTTCTTCCATTACATTATGGTTAATATTTCTTCTTTTTGAAACAAAATAAGCAACAGTTAAAAATAGTAACCAAGGTATCCCGAATTGAAGCATGATCTTGAAATCTGTAAACCATGTTGTAATTATTAAGCTGAATAGAAGAACGGCGCCCAGTATCGTTAAATAGGGAAAACCGATCATCCTTACCGGTAATTTGCGTCCGCCGGTTTTCTCCCATTTAACCCTGAAAAACAAATGGGAAATGAAGATCATGAGCCATGTGAACATGGCACCGAACATGGAGATCCCCATCATGAATGCATAGGATGAACCAGGAAGTAACGCATGAACGCCTGCCGCAATGAAAATCCCTGTTGTAGAGACAGCAAGTGCTTTTCCCGGAACGCCCCTTTTGTTTAGCTTTCCTAAAAAGCTAGGTGCATGTTTTCCGCGAGCCAATGAAAACATCATACGTGTTGAAGCATAGAGCTGGGCATTCATGGCAGATACGGCAGCCGTTAAAATAATAAAGTTCATGATCCCGGATGCACCAGGAATGTTCAAGATTTCCATTACTTTGACGAATGGACTTTCCTCGATCCCGGCCGTTTTCCACGGTACGATCATCAACATGATGCCGATTGTCAGCACATAGAAGGTGGATAAACGGAACACGGTCGCTTTTAAGGCTTTTGGAACCGCTGCATCCGGATCTTTTGCTTCTCCTGATGTAACCGCTATCATTTCGGTTCCAAGAAAGCTGAATAAAGAAATAAATACGGCTACCCACATTCCCCAACCGCCAAATGGGAAAAAACCGCCTTCATTTACAAAGTTCTCAGGTCCTATATGCGGCTGATCGGAAGAACCGAATAGTACATACGATCCAAGAAGGATAAAACCAACAATGGCACTTATTTTAATGAAGGAGAACCAATACTCAAATGTAGCGAATGTATTCACGCTAGTAGCATTTACATAAATCAGGGCACCTGCAAACACCAAAATCCATACGATTCCCGGAACGGTCGGAAACCAATACTTCATATACACGCTGACTGCACTTACCTCAACCCCAACAGCCAAAACATTGGCAATCCAATAAGAATAGCGGACAAGATAGCCAGCCATAGGAGTCATGTACTTTTCAGCAATGGCCCCAAAAGATCCGGAAGTGGGATGGGCAACCGTCATTTCGGCTAAACAGCCCATCAACAGTAAAACAATGAACGCCCCGAGAGCATAGCTGAGCAATACACTTGGCCCTGCCGCTTGAATGGCAAGCCCGCTGCCAAGGAATAACCCTGTCCCGATGGCACAGCCCATAGCGATCATGGAAAGCTGATTTGTTTCCAGCTCACGTTTTAATCCTTTTTCTGGCTCATCTTTAAAGTTCAATTGAGTATTTTTGTTCTCCATAGTTCATCCCCTATTTATCAAAAAGATTTTATCCTGCCCACATTAACTGACCATTTGAGGGATGGGCCCCATCTGTCGGAATTCCATGTTATGCGACCACTTCACGCTCATTCTTGAATTTTTCATATTGTTTTTCTGACATGATTTTCTTGAGTATTTGTACAACTTCCCAAACTTCTGCGTAGGAAGTATATAGTGCAACCGGAGCGAGACGAATGATGTTAGGTGCTCGGAAATCGGGAATGACACCGTTCTCTTTCAATGCCTTGCATATCCGTGCAGCTTCTTTATGCTCAAGGCTTACATGGCCTCCGCGGCGCTTATCTTCTCTAGGAGTTCCAATGAAAAATCCCATGTCTGCCAATTCGGATTGTACTAAATCCATTAAATATTGATTGATTTTCAGGGATTTTTCGCGAATATTCTCGATTCCCGCTTCAATAAAAATGTCCAAAGACCCAATCAAAGGTGCACAACTTAACACATGAGGGGTGCCGATTTGATACGCGCCTGCTGATTCAGCTGGTGTTAACGTATGCTCCATATCGAATTGTTTATCTTTTTTGGAGCTGAACCATCCAGCCAATCCAGGCATCGTTCCAAAATGTTTTCGATTTACATATAAACCGCCGACACCGCCAGGGCCGCCATTTAAATGTTTATAATTGCACCAATACGCAAAATCCACATCCCATTCGCTGAATGAATGCGGAATCGCACCGATAGAATGACATCCGTCAAATCCGATTACTATTCCTCTTTTATGAGCTTCAGCAGTTAATCGTTTCATATCCAATATTTGACCGCTGCGATACAGGACTGTAGGCAAGATGATCAAAGCGATGTCATCGGTCATTGCTTCGATGATGTCATCCTCTTCAAGAAATCTGCCATCCGAGCTTTTGACGCGGATGAGATCTGTTTCCGGATCGTATCCATGTGTACGCAGCTGACTTTGAAGGGCATAAATATCAGTCGGAAAGGTTAATTCATCTGCCAAAATTTTTATGCGCGTACCTTCAGGCTTATAAAAAGTGGCAACAAGCTGATGCAGATTTACAGTTGTGGAGCCGGTTACGATAACTTCTTCTGGAGAAGCCCCGACCAATGGGGCCATCTTCGCGCCCAATTTCTCAGCCATGAAAAACCAAGGGTGATTTCCTTGCGTCCATCCATCGATCCCATGTTCCTTCCAATCTTCCAAAGATTCCAAAAGAGTGCGCTCAGCCCTTTTCGAAAGAAGCCCCAATGAATTTCCATCCATGTAGATGGAACCCGGCTTTAAATAAAACTCTTCTCGAAATCCTTTAAGAGTATCTTTCTCATCCATTTGTTTAGCGTGATCCAATGTGTATTCAGAAACCATAATCATCCTCCTATATTAGTATTCTAAATAATTCTAGGAGAATCGTACCAAAGAATATGACACGGTGTCAATAAGTTAATTCAGAAAATTATAAACATTAAATCGATCTTTCCAACAAATGTTTTTTATTTTATGGAAATCCTTTATGCTAGAAGATAAGGGGAGGAATAAGCATGGAGAATGGCAAAGTAGGGGATAAGCGGCATTTACGCTCGATCATGACACGGCAAAAGTTATTAGAAGCTGCAAAGGAAACATTTCTTGAAGAAGGTTATCAAGCTGCGCTTATTTCCCAAATGATCAAAAGGGCAAACATCGGATACGGAACGGCCTATGTTCATTTTAAAGGGAAAGAGGATCTGTTGATTGTATTAATGGAAAATGTAATGGAGCAATTTTATGAAATTGCCGAGACCTCTTTCTTTCCAAAATCAAAAGACGAAGCAAAACATATCATAAACAGACAAGCTAATGCTTTTTTGAAAATGGCAGAAGCTGAACGCAATATGATGCAAGTTTTCGAACAGGCCATTGGGTTCTCAACCATTATTTCAGATAAATGGAAAGCGATCCGCATGAAGTTCATTCAGCGAATTTCAAAGGACGTCGCATATGCACAGCAAAATGGGCTGGCAAGAACTGAACTAAACCATGAGCTTGTGGCAAGAGGATGGTTTTTCACGAATGAAATGTATCTGTGGGAAATCGTCCGAAACGAACATCAAAGTTCTGTCGACGAAATTGCTCAAACCATCACCTCAGTATACGTCGAAGGCTTGTATTTGTAATGATAATAGCAGTTCACCAATCTTCCGGTTATATCGGAAGATTTTTTTATTCAAGGCTTTACAGCATAAAGCATTTATAGCGAGTAAAGCGGCGGAATTCACGAGTAAAACAGCAAAACTCACGAGTAAAACAGCAAAACTCACGAGTAAAACGGCGGAATTCACGAGTAAAACAGCAAAACTCACGAGTAAACTGCCCAAACTCACGAGTAAACGCCAAATTCACGAGTAAAACAGCAGAATTCACGAGTAAAACAGCCCAAACTCACGAGTAAACGCCAAATTCACGAGTAAACGCCAAATTCACGAGTAAAACGGCGGAATTCACGAGTAAAACAGCAAAACTCACGAGTAAAGCGGCGGAACTCACGAGTAAAACAGCAAAATTCACGAGTAAAACCGCAGAATCCACGAGTAAAACAGCCAAACTCACGAGTAAAACAGCAAAACTCACGAGTAAACGCCAAACTCACGAGTAAACGCCAAACTCACGAGTAAACTGTCCAAACTCACGAGTAAAACAGCAAAACTCACGAGTAAACGCCAAACTCATGAGTAAAACCGCAGAATTCACGAGTAAACGCCAAACTCATGAGTAAAACCGCAGAATTCACGAGTAAAACAGCAAAACTTACGAGTAAAGCCGCAGAACTCACGAGTAAACTGCCCAAACTCACGAGTAAAACCGCAGAATTCACGAGTAAACGCCAAATCCACGAGTAAAACCGCAGAACTCACGAGTAAACGCCAAACTCACGAGTAAATCAGCCAAACTTACGAGTAAACTGCCCAAATTCACGTGTAAACCGCCAAAACACACTAATTAAACACCCTCATTAGCATCGGACTTACGGCGTCTACGCCTTAAGTCTTACTAGAAAATATAGCTAAGGCTCATTATACGAACTTGTAAAAGCAGATAAGATATAAACATAGAAAGGAGGACGAAAACAATGAAGAAATTTGGTTTGTTTATTGTAGGACTGATCGCGCTTTTCCTGTTACTGGCGAACGTTGGTCCACTGATCAGCCTGGCGATTTGCTTGGCGATCCTATACTTTGGATTCAAGCAGTTCATGAAGTCCGAATCGACAGGGGCGAAGATTGCGTGGGGATCAGTCTCCATTATCGTGCTGATCGTTTCTATTTCCCATATCCCGGCAATATTGGGACTGGTGGCAGCTTATGTTCTTTACCTGGTTTATAAAAAATGGAATGAAAATGATGAAAGTGCATCATCTAAAGAAAATGACCCATTCTCAAATTTTGAAAGAGAGTGGAAAGAGTTGAATAAGAACTAATAGAAGGGATGTAATTGGTATGGGTAATTTATTTTCAAGAATGAAACAAACGATTTCAGCGGATTTTCACGACTTGTTGGATAAAAAGGAGCAAAAAAATCCAATCGGAATGTTAAATCAATATTTGCGTCAATGTGAGCAGGAGACAGAAAAGGTCGGTAAGCTGCTTGAACGTCAATATCTTCTGAAAGAAGAGTTTGTGCGTGAATATAATCAAGCGCAAAATCTGGCTGAAAAACGTAAGCATCAGGCTGAGATTGCCAAGCAGTCGGGAGAAACGGATTTAATGGAGTTTGCTGTAAAGGAAAGCCTGCACTATGATGAGCGAGCGCTAAGCTTGAAGGAGGCGCATAAAAGTGCAGAGGTTCAGTTGGCTGAACTGGAGCGGAAATATGAAGAAATGAAGCATAAGCTGAAGGATATGCATCTAAAGCGTCTGGAGCTCATGGGCAGGGAAAATATTGCCCGGGCAAACAACCGGATCAATCGGGTTTTGGATGGGGGCAGATCCGAAGCCAAACCGGTGGCGATGTTTGAAGAAATGGAGCATTATATCGATCGCATCGAGGACCAGGTCCATGCTGATTATAATCGGCATACGATTGATTCCAGGATTGCCCAGCTTGAAAAAGAATTGGAACAAAAAGAAGCGTAAAGGTTTTTTATGGCATCGCTGTTACCCCCTGACCTTTTGGAATGGAGGGCGGGGGAAAACAGGCTGTCAGAACATGATAATTTCATGGTATTCTTAAAAGGCACGGGTTCCTGTGCCTTTTAAGAATATCATGAGGGGAGGCGAACCGATGCTGAACAAGATGAAGACGGATTATATGGGATGGATACTTCTCATCGGAGTCGTCCTGATTTTTTTAGAGATTGCATTTACGGGTGGAGGTCTCCTTTTTTCCCTCGCTTTTTCAATAGGATGCATCTATGTAGGCAGGAAATTCACAAAACGGACCATCGGGAAAGTCCTATTTTTTATAGGGGTGATTTCCCTTATAATCAATGTCTTGAATATGTTCGTCTTTAAATTCTTCCTGATGGCGATCCTCATTTATTTTTTGTTTTTATATTATCAGTCCAAAAAGAATCCTGATTGGGTCAGTCCCATTTTAACCAATGACGATTCAGACGAAGAAAAGATCAATAAGGAACGATTGCTAAAAACCGATTACCTGTTTAAAAATAAGTTTTTCGGTCATCAACAGACGGCCGAGCATGTATATGAATGGAATTCCGTGAATGTTCAGGGCGGGGTCGGTGATACGGTTATCGATTTAAGCAAAACGATTTTACCGAAAGGCGACGCTGTCATTTCCATCAGGAATATCATTGGCAATATCACTGTTCTCGTCCCATATGGCATCGAAATCAGGGTCCATCATTCTGTCATTGCAGGCAGGGCGCGGATTTTTGAAAATAAGCCTGAATCCAGGGTCTTTAATCAAATTTATTCCTACCAAACGGAAGGGTTCAATGAAACGGATCACAAGGTCCATATCATCACTTCAATCTTAGTTGGGGATTTAGAGGTGAAGCGGATATGAGTATACTGACACGGCAGATATTGACCGCCCTTGGTGTTGCTTTCGTTCTGTCCCTTGCCTTGCCGGCTGCGGTTTTCTTCATCTTTCCTTTATCAGACTGGAGCTTATTGTGGGGGAAAGTGGTCATGGGCTTACCCTTCGTCATATTCCTGCCAAGTCTGGTCATGACGGTAGGGCTGATATATGGAGCCGTTTCGGGAATGTTTTGGAAGAGGCAGCTCGAAAGGGTGGATGAAGGGCTGCATTTACTTGAACAGGGCCGCTTACCTTCGCAAGAGGAGACGTATCCGGTCCAAGAGATGGCTAAAATGGCGGAACGGATGCAACTGATCCATAAGCAAATCAATGAGCAGACAAAATTATCACAAAAAATGGCCAATGAAAAGGCCATAGATCAGGAGAAACAGATCCAGGAAATCGTTTCCCAGGAACGAAACCGTTTAGCGCGGGAACTGCATGATTCGGTGAGCCAGCAATTGTTTGCCGCTTCGATGTTCATGTCGGCGATCACCGAGTCACAATCAGATATGGAAAAAGCGGAAATGAAACAATTCAAGGTAGTGGAAGAAATGATCCATCAATCCCAGCTTGAGATGAGGGCGTTATTGCTTCACTTGAGGCCTGTTGCATTAAAGGGGAAATCTTTACATGAAGGAATGAAGGAGCTTCTTTTGGAATTGGCCCAAAAAGTGACGATGGATATAAATTGGAAGATGGAGCCTGTCACTCTGGATAAGGGGATTGAGGACCATCTGTTTCGGATTTTACAAGAATCGATTTCCAATACACTGAGGCATGCAAAAGCGAACTCGCTTGAAGTGCTTTTGATCGTTCGTGATGGGATGATCATTTTACGGATAACGGATGACGGCATCGGTTTTAATGTCGAGGATTCGAAAACGGGATCATATGGTCTGCAAAACATGCATGAACGGGCTGTTGAATTAGGCGGAACGATGCAACTTGTAAGCGTTCCGAATAAAGGAACGAAACTTGAAGTGAAAATCCCATTATTAAATGCTGGAGGTGATCATGATGATTAAAGTATTATTTGTCGATGACCATGAAATGGTAAGGATAGGGGTATCGGCTTATTTATCTGCACAGTCGGATATCGAAGTGATCGGGGAAGCGGACAATGGCTTGAAAGCTGTCGAACTGGCAATGGAATTGCGTCCGGATATCATTTTGATGGATTTGGTGATGCCGGAAATGGACGGCATAGAAGCGACGAAACGAATTATTGAAAAATGGCCTGAAGCAAAGATCATCATTGTGACAAGCTTCCTGGATGATGAAAAAGTGTACCCGGCATTGGAAGCCGGAGCGACGAGCTATATGTTGAAAACATCAAAGGCCAGCGAGATTGCGAGAGCCGTCCGTTCCACTTTCGAGGGACAAAGCGTACTTGAACCTGAAGTGACGGGAAAAATGATGGAGAAGCTGCGTCGCCCAAAGAATACCGAGCTTCATGATCAATTGACAAACCGTGAAATGGAAATCTTGCTGCTGATGACACAAGGGAAAACGAATCAGGAAATTGCGGATGAACTTTACATAGCCCTGAAAACAGCCAAAGTGCATGTCAGCAATATATTAAGTAAGCTTGCCGTACAGGACCGCACGCAAGCAGTGATTTACGCATTTAAACATTCGCTCGTTCAAGAAGAGCAGTAAAGAGGGTCTATTAACCAATAGAGGAAAGTTTGTTATATTTAGGGAACTATCCCATCCTGTAAAGTTTTTTCAAGGTTGCTGATGCGGCCTTTTTTTTATGGATAACGGGAAAAAGGCAGGTGAAATGATGTTAAGCGTGATCTTAGAATTATTTCGTATAATCACCATCATTTTCGTTATTGGAATGATAATGGGGTTCATCATTCATTCAATCTATGCGATTTTTGGTATAACCGTAGAGAATACCACGGGAGGATGGGTTGTTGCTTTGGCAATTTTACCATTACTTTATGTATTCTATAAAAACCGGCTTCAATTGTTCTATAAAAATGACGGACAAGTAAAACTCTCAAACAGGACAACCACTATACTGCTTTGCTTCTCTGTGCTAATGTTAACGGTTGCCCCATTATTTCGCTAACGGAATGCAAAAAGAGCATGTTTTGATCAAAACATGCTCTTTTTTATACGATTTTTTTGATTATATAGCTTCATCTGCGGTATCGAGCCTCTTGCCGTAGATCCGATAAAGAACCAAAGCGAATACCATTCCAATAAAGGAGATGGAGGAGATGAACAGGTAAAGGGTCTTGCCGCCGTAAGCCCCATATATGGCTCCGCCTATATAAGAAGCAATGATTCCCGAAACCCCGAAGAATAGCAGCGCCAGTACGGTCTGGCCTGTGGCACGCCATTCCACCGGAACGATCCGATACAGATATTGGATGGCCGCCGAGTAGAAAATCGGGAAAGTCAATAGCTGCATGACTTGCAAATAAGCTAATAGATGTGGATCGGTAATCCACGCAGAGACGAAATAACGGATAAAGAAAAACGCTGCTGCAAACGAAATGATGATGATTTCCTTACCCTTGCGAAGCCACCAGAAGCTTAGGGCGAACACAACGATTTCACTTCCCGCCGCTAAGAACCAGGTCAAGCCTACAAGCTTGGCGCTTCCTCCAAGTTCCCGGATATACACCCCGAGGAAAGTATCGTTCATCCTTGCTGGAACAGCACAAATAAAGACCAATAACAGAAAGAGAAGCGTCTCTTTATTGCCGAAAAAATGCTTAAGGCTGCTAAAGGTGACAGGTTTCCCTGAAACGGGTGCATCAGGCATCATCCAGCTGATAATGAAACTGATCAAACCAATGCCTGCAAAAAGGAAGGCAAGGCTGTTCGCCCCGAAATATGACATAACATAGCCGGTGATCAGCGATATGACCGCATAACCCAATGCACCATATGTCCGGATGGAGCCGTAGCTGATCCCGGATTTCTCTGCCATCGTAAAATTGAGGCTTTCCGTCAAGGGATCGATCGGCATCAAAAAGAAATATAGCAGCATGGCAAACAGGATGAGCTGAAGATAACTGCTTGAATCATAGAGGAAATAACCGATTATGCTCGAGAAAAAGATGAGTAACAACAGGACTTTTCGTATCGTCCTTGTTTTGTCGCTGATCATTCCCCATAAAGGCTGGGTGATGAGGGTGACAAAACCTCCTGTACCGACGATGAATCCGATTTGGGCAGGACGCAAACCTTGATCAGCCAGATAGACTGGGAGAAACGGAATGAAAATGGCAAGCAGTCCAAAATATAAAAAGTTAAAACCCTTTAATAATCGTATTGCTTTCATAAAAAATATGATACCTCACGTGTTCTATAGATTGATTTCAACCTTGTTATTGTAACATTGATGACAGAATTTGAAAAAATAGTTTTAATTTTAAAGATGAAAATAGAATGATAGAGTGGGTTTCAAAGAGATTCTTGACCCATGAGGGTAGATGCCTTTCAAAATTCATGACATCGAGGAATATAGATAGGGACCCCTTATGCTATCCCTTGCTTTCCAGCTTGAATAAGCTAGGTTTCTTTTATTAGTCTATTCATGACACCGATTTTGGAAAAGGTAGTGATTGGGGTTTTTTTATTACGGGTTAATTATTTTTGTGTACTGATTGAAAATATAAATAACCGTCTTCCTTAACTCTCGTGCTTAATTAAATCCAAGACGAACACATTCCCTAACGAAATTGATTTGAATGCAACCAAAAAAGTACAGCATGTTTTGCTAAGTGAATTCTTCAATCTTTATACACTTTAAGTGATTTCTTTATCTCATACAGTCTTTCCTGAACGACTTTCTCAAATTCGTAATTCTGCTGCAATAAGAATATATTCCTTGCCTCTTCATACCCCTTTGTGGCACTTTCCATGTTGTTCAGTGACTGCAAGGATAAGGCGCGCTGATATAAAACTTCTCCCAACAGGTACATGGATTCTTCCCGGATTAAAATTTGAATAGCATCAGAGCAAATTTTTATGGATTCATAATATTGTGCGTCCTTATGTAAGGATTTTGTCAATCCGTATTGAATCCGGACTTTAATTCTATAATTCATTGAGGTTTTTGGAAGTTGTTGAAGTTGCTTAAGGGCATCTTCATAAGAGGCAATAGACTGTTTATATTCAGTAATTTCGTTATAAATAATGGCTTTGCTATTCAATATTTCTATTTTTTGAGCAGAAAAAATATGAAAATGAGTAGATAAGTCTAGTGCTTGATCTAAAAAGTCCAGGGATTTCAATATATCATTATCACAATAATATGCTACGATCCCCAAATGCCAGAGGATGAATTGTTTATTGATAGGTGACTGGAAATCTGCATGGTATTGTTCTGCTTCGAGAATCCGTTTTACCTGCCGATACTCTCTATTTCTAATAGAAACCCTCACTTGAGATTTCACTTCCTCACTATATTCCATTCGGTCTGAATAAGTTTCTAAAAGTATATCCTCAATGCTGATACCTAAACGTAATGAGAGCTCATATAAAGTAGTCGCTAATGGAATGACTTTCCCCTTCTCTATGTTGCTTAGCTGTGCTTGAGTAATGATTCCCTCTGCCATGACTTTTTGTGTTATGCCTGACCTTTTTCTTAAAGTGTAGAGTACATTTCCGAGCTTAAAAGGAATATTTGAATCCATTTTATCAACTCCTAAAAATATAAATACTTTTATATTTTTTTATGTATTTCATTGGAAATACATAAAAAATATCGAAAAAAATACTCTGTAGCAGCCATACAAGAAAAATGTACCATATTTGGATGGTTTATACTAGTTGTATCGATCAATATCAGGAGGTTAGGGGATATGAAAAAATTATTAGTATCTGGGTTCTCCATTCTATTTACGATAGCGATGGTTGTACAATTCGATTCAAGCGTCAATTTAGCTGTAGATGATCGGCCTATAATAAATGATCTGCCGAATCAGCATTAAGGTTTAAATACCAATATCAAACGATATTAAAAAGGGAAGATACCCCAAAGGCGAATTTAAATAAAATAAATAAAAAAAGGATCATTTATATGAAAATAAATAAAGATCAATTATTGATTATAACCATTTCTTCATGTGTTATAGCTAGTGTGATGTCTACGTCCATGTTGACGATTGCGTTCCCTAATCTTGTAGATTTTTTTAATATTTCTTATTCCACACTTCAAATTAGAAATATTCTATTCTTTTCTTTTTTCGCATTTCTCATTCCGCTTTTTGGTAAAGTGGCGGATATATTAGGGGCAAGAAAATTGTTGATATTTGGCCTATCGCTATTTATCGCATCTACCATACTTAGTGGAACCACAAACAATTGGAATTTGTTTTTGGTCTATCAGACGCTACAGGCAATTGCAGATGCAATGGTAGTACCTGCACAGGTGTTATTGATTAGGCAAAGTTTTAAGGATAATAAATTAGGTTGGGCTTTTGGCTGGTTTTCCGGAGTTTTAGCGGCTGCCTCACTTATTGGACCAGCTGCTGGAGGTTTGGTAATAAAATATTTCTCTTGGCAAATGATATTTGGAGTATTGATTATCATAAGTTGCATATCCTTAATTCTTGTATTAATGGTAACTCCCAAATCAAAAAAAAGAATCACGGCAAACCTTCATTTACCTTTAAAAAACAGTTTGGCCTTACTAGTTATGGTAATCAGTTTTCAATTCATTTTCAACGATGGAATTAGTATAGTGGGACGGTCACTTTCTATTGCGGTTACGATATTGAGTTTGATTTTATTTATATTTTATGAACGGGCAAACTACGGAAATACTTCTCTGCTTCCAAGAAAGGCAATAAAAAACACCATTTTTATCTCTTCAATTATTAGAATATTCGTTCTTTTTACCATCACAAATGTAATTGTGCTTTACATACCAAGTTACATGAGGGATATACACAATATTCAACCAGATATTGTTGGCTATATTATTATGGCAGATTCGATACTGGCCGTTTTGTTATCTGGGTATGCAGGTAAACTTGCAGATTTAAAAGACAATAGAAACCTTTTACTTCTATCTATTTCGATTTCCATAATTGGAATGGTAAACCTTACTATGACAATGTTTAATGGCAGCTTAATTTTCTTTATATTTGCATTTCTCCTTTTTGGATTGGCAGGTGTCATTTCCATGCCCACGCAAAATAAAATTGCTATGATGTCCGTTCCTGAGGAAGAAACAGGGGTTTATATGGGTTTGTTCCAGATGGTACAGTTTGGAACTGGGGCTTTCGCGGCGGGAGTATTCAACACTTTATTGGATTATGGCACTGACCAAGGTGACTTTTCCAAAGTTGGTTTTTCATACGTGTTATTCATTTGTATAGGATTATATTTGGTGGCTATTGGAACAGTCATTTATGATAAAAGGCTTCTAAAGAGCAATATAAAATTGTCTTTGAAAGAAGAAATATGATTCCCGTTTAGCTGATAGTGAAATATACCAAGAAGAGACAGCTTTGAATTGATTTAAAGGAGGTGAAACATATGACTAAGCAAGTGGAAAATACACAAGCGGAAAAGCTAGTGGAAAACCTTGAAGTAATCGAAGCTAAAGAGCTGGAAGTGGGTAGTGCATTTCATGCATTCCGTTTCAATGCAGTGACGGACGCAGAAAAATAGATTAGAGCCAAGAGTTACAGGCAATCCATTGCAAATGTTAAGGAGGTGAAACATATGACTAAGCAAGTGGAAAATACACAGGCGGAAAAGCTAGTGGAAAACCTTGAAGTAATCGAAGCTAAAGAGCTGGAAGTGGGCAGTGCATTTCATGCATTCCGTTTCAGTACAGTGTCGGACGCAGAAAAATAGATTAGAGCAGAGTTACAGGCACAATCCATTGCAAATGGTAAGGAGGTGGAACATATGACTAAGCAAGTGGAAAATACACAAGCGGAAAAGCTAGTGGAAAACCTTGAAGTAATCGAAGCTAAAGAGCTGGAAGTGGGTAGTGCGTTTCATGCATTCCGTTTCAGTGCAGTGACGGACGCAGAAAAATAAGTTAGATCCTAAATCCATAATGGTGATTCAAAGAGAGTGTTAGCTTTTAAAAAACTAGCACTCTCTTTGAATAAATTAAAGGAGAATTTCTTTAAATGGAAAATTCAGATGCAATGATAGTTTTTCCTCCTCTAACTGAAGCCAGGCTCTTTCCATATCTAAGTTTACCTATGATTACTAGTTTTTTGAGGAACAAGGGAATGAGTGTAAGTCAAATTGATTTAAATATTGAATTATGCCATACCCTCTTTAGTGAAGATTGTTTAGCTGAATATGTGAGCATCAATGAAAACGGAAGTAAAGACTTAAAATTGATCTATAAAGTCGAAATGGCTAAATACTTATACAAAGAACAAAAGCAACTTTACAATAATGTATTCATTGAGAAAAGATCTTCTGATTCATTGAAGTATGACGTTCGGTTGGTGAGACAAGGCATAGAACTATTACTATTAAATTCGTTTTTAAAACTTGAGATTACCTCATTGGAGGAAATCCTTGAATTGGTAAGGAATTTTAGTTGGAAAAAAAGTGATATTGCAACAAAGGTTTTATACGAAAATATCAAAGAAAAAATTCTTAACGATAAGCCCAAAATCTTCGCGATTTCTATTGCATATTATAGCCAAATATTACCTTCCCTTTTAATATGCAAGTGGATTAGAGAACTTTCCCCTAATACTCACATTATTCTGGGTGGACAACAAATCATGATTCGTCAATCATCTTTCTTAAGCCTAAATGGATTAAATCAATTTGTGGATTCATTAGGAATATCAGCAGGTGAAGAAACATTATTCATGTTAGACAGATATTTGAAAAACGATTGCCAAATCGGGAAGGTGCCGGATATTGTTTGGCTTAATGAGAAAAATGGTGAAAATATTCCATCTAAGTCTGCATATAGGATCACCGACGCCTTACCACCTGACTTTTCTGATTTACCGTACAAAAACTATTTAGATGAAGAAGTGCATATGTCTTTGATTACATGTGTAGGGTGTTACTGGGGACGATGTACTTTTTGTTCATATGGTAATAGATCCAGAAAAGAAAAAAGTTATCAGCAAAAAACGGCAAGGCAAGTAGCAAACGAGTGCGAGGATATCATTTACAAATACGGGGTTAATAGAATTAATTTCATAGATGAGAATACTAATTTGAGGCTTGTCGTCAATGCAGTCAAAATACTTAAATCCAGAGGATATGAAATTAATTTCAGTACACGAAACCGTCTTGAGAATGTGTTGTTAGACGCTGAATTTTGTTTTGAGCTAAGTAATTTAGGTTGTATTTTAATGTCTGTTGGCTATGAAACCAATTCTCAAAGGATTTTAGATTCCTTGGATAAGGGAGTGCAATCTAGTAATTATCAACAGATAATAGATAACTTACATAATGCCAATATTACGCTGCGAATGTCCATAATTGGTGGCTTACCTGGTGAAACCGAGGATGAAATTAAATGTTCTGAGGAATTTTTACTTAAAAATCAAGATAAGATTGGCATCGACGTCATGCAAATGCTCGTTTTAGAACCAGGTACCTATATTTATGAAGATACAAATAATCCTGATATCCATATTCAATCAAGCAAGAATCTAAGAGGAAACAAATTACTCAATTATGGGATGGGTAGAATGGGAGCTACATTTCAATACTCTGACGGAAAAACGTTTGAAGAAAAGCTGAATAGATTCTTGCAATTGCACAAAAATGTCAACCCCCAAAAGAATGATGAGCTACCTCCTGATAAATACAAAACGGTAGGACAGGATATCACTTCAAATACCTTATTGATAAACCCATGGACTAAAATCATTAAGTTAGATAGGACGTATATCATGGATTTTGTATGGCAAAGAGTCTTCTTAGTGCCAGAATCCATAGAAGTATTCGGAAACACACTGATAATTAGCAAGGCTGACGATAAAAAGTACCTTGAGTATTTTGTCGAAAAAGGTGTGATTAAGCTTAAATAAAATAACTTATGGGAGGAATGACAAATGAGCACAGTCTATCAGAAAATAAAATTTCCAAATGTAAAGGAAAAACTGGGGCTTGGTTTAGGCATGGATTTACCTTGGGGGGAAGATATAGGTTTTTCCAGCAAAGGGGACCATGACGACATCACGCCTAAGATGAAAGGTTTTTTTCAGAATTATAAAGACGAGTTTAATTATATTTTCTTTGCTTTTCAACCGAAAAATAGAAGTGTTTTAAAAGCCGAGGACTACTTTGATGCCTATGATAGATTATTTGAAGCCAATCCACATCTAAAGGCGAGAGCATTCCATCAAACGATTTTAAATATGGGGGCTACCGAGTATTACAAAAAAACAGAAATCATAGAATTCACAAATAAGATTATAGAAAGATATGACATAAGATGGATCGTAGAGGATCTTGGCCTGTGGTCAATAAAAGGGAAAACCGTCCCTTTCCCTTTACCACCATATATGACACCAGCAGGATTGGAAGCTTGTATTAAGAACATCAACGAATACCAATCTGAACTGGCTGTTCCAGTTTCAGTTGAATTTCCTGGATTCACTGAAGGTACTAACTTCTTTATTGGGGAAATAAATGGATTTGATTATTTCAGAACATTGGTCGAAGAGACAAACTCCCCTATCACTATAGATATTGGTCATATCCTTAGTTATCAATGGCTGTTAGGGAATACAAATGAAAAGATGTTCAATGGTTTAGAAAAATTGCCTTTTGAGAACTGTTTTGAATTGCATCTTTCAGGTTGCCAAATTATTAAAGGGAAATTCAGAGATTTGCATCATGGAGTTTTAATGGATGAACAAATTCAGCTTTTAGATTATTTGCTTCCTTTATGCCCTAATTTAAAAGCCATTACATATGAAGACCCTAAATATACAGATGAAGGAATATTAATTCCGAAGTCACAGAAAAATTATCAAAGAATGAAGGAGGCAGTTGAAAAATGGCAAATGATTTAAAACCAAAGAATTATTCACTAGACGAGTTACTGTACAATTTATTATATGATTACCAATATAGAAATAACTTTTTAAATGATGAGTTTAATGAATTGAATTTATCAGCTGATAATTTAAATCACATAAAAACAATAGATAAAGAAGAGCTTGTAGCAACGGCTACAACGATTGTAAGAAATTTAATGAGTGGAAATATTGAACATAAAGGTGGCTTAAGAACTTCTTTTCCCGGTGTTTTTCAGGCTTTAGAAATCCTTGAAACCGATATAACGCTGTTAATGCATAAGTTCCTGGCGTCCAAACATTTCGAGTGCTACATGGAATTGCCCTATGCAGGGGAGGGTACTTGTATCGAGGAAGCGTTTTACAATTATTTGTCTGAAAACGAAGAATTTATCCTTGCGGCTGATAATAATCATTTACTATTAAAACACGAATTTTTAAATGCCATTTTATCTATACTAACAGTCAATAAACACCCATTTTTCAGAATAGATAGTGACCTGGTTAAAAATAATGGCCATATTTACTATGCGTACCAAACATACTCCAAAGAAATATCCGAGGCACTAAGTGGAAAAAAAGTAGCTAGTGATTCCGAAAAGGTTATATGGCTATATGCAGCGACCGAAAAAAATTTAATTAGGGGTCCTATTCATCCAAGTGTATTAGAAATGGTAGAAATAGGAGATACAAGGGAAATAAACCGCCAACAAAAGTTCAATCAGGACCAAATAGACTGGATTCTAAACTTAGGGCTAATCAAGAATGATGGATAAAATATATGTATATGAGGAACATAGTGAAGTATTTTCATATTGGGTCAATGAAATTCCTAGGAATAGTACCTTGGTTTATTTTGATCAACACTTAGATTTAAAGTTCATAGAAAATTCAAAAATGAAAAGAATCAGTCAGTTCATTAAAGAGGGTCTATGTATTGATGAATTGAAAAAAGATATTCCTTGTAGGGAAGATGGAAGATATTCTTATGGGATCGATGACTTTTTGTACGCCGCAATCCAAGAGGGCCTTTTTCGGAAAATAATATGGGTATATCCTCGTATGTTAGGAGAAAAAGGGTTTAGTGAATTACTTTGGGAGCTATTATCCCTTGTACCCAACCATGGAAAAGAATTCATATCAAGCTTTAGAAACGGAAAAAATTCTGCTTCTGTACAATTAAATAATATCGAGTTACATGTCACAACTATTGAATATCTAGGCGAATTCATAATTAATGAACAGGTTATTGTAGATATCGATTTGGATTATTTTTATGATCCCAAGACTAATGATTTATCGAATGATATAGACGAAACCTTACATGTATTGAACAATCTTGGCCTCTTTAATCAAGTGAAGACAATGTCCTATTCTATCAAAAGTGGGTTTCTACCTGAAAGTTTCAGGTGGATAGGGAAATATATAGCAGGACAAATGGGGAGGGAGATTGCATATTCCAAGGAAGATAAGTTTTCTCCGAAGGTAACGATGGAGAAAATTTCATCGAATAAAAAGTTGAGTCTAGCAGAAATAGACGAATTAAACTTTGAATTGAGGCCATTAGGAGCAATAGGTTGGAAATTGAAATCGATTCTCTATACCCAGTCTGGTGAAATTGAACGTGCTAAGAATTGCTATCAAAAAGCGATTGAAAAAGGTGATGATTCATATTGGGCTGCCTATGTTTTAGGCATTCACTTTTTCAAGGATAGGAATTATGAAGAGGCTTTAAATTGGTTTGATAAAACTGGAAATATAGTCGATACCATCGAGGCACATGGCCTAATATTAAGTTTAATTTGTTGCCTTCGTTTGGAGCTGTATCAAAAAGGATATGATTTATCCAAAGAGTGCATCGAATTATTACCTATGAGAATAGAGGGGTATATATTGGGTGAAGTATTCGCAGCAAAACTAGGAATGAAATTAATGGATTTTGATGGCAAGATCCATGACGATCCTTCGCAATTAGTAATTAGTCGGGCTGATACGAAACATGAACAATGAATATGTAATATCATATGATTCAACCGTTGAAGGGGTTGTTTCACCAAGGTGCGATGATAATGAAAAGAATAAGTTTCTTCAAGAAGAATTAAATCATTGTTTAAAATTCATTGAACGTGATAGCTATGATCACTTAAGACATTGGAAGTCTTTTAAACTCCGTATTGGATTAAGCAGTTATGAATTAAAGTATTCCATCCTTATAAGGATCTTAATAGAGACTTCAACATCTATTATTCCAGTATTATGGCAAACAAGAACTAATAATTCACCATCTACTGAATTAATGGATCATTTTGATGTTATTTTAGCGGAAGTAGAGGCTGCTTTATATGGTCAGCAACTTGAACGCAAGATTGAAACACAAATTGTGCTTGAGCCATGGACTGGATCTCATTATGTACACGAATGTTTTGGTCATACTTTAGAAGCAGATAATTACCTAGAGTATTTAAAGCCAAATGGAATAACGATGGGATACAAATGGTCAGAATATAAAATCAACGTATTCGATGACCCGACCATTCCTGGGCAAAATGGCAGTTATTTATTGGATGCGGAACAGAATGAAACATTTAGGACTCACTTAATAAAGGATGGGATAACCGTAGGTTTGATGCATAATGCAGAAACCTGTAAGCTCCTAGGCTTACAATCTTCATGTAATGCAAGAAGCGTTGGCATATCTTCACTTGCGATGCCCAGAATGTCAACAACTTATTTGGATTCTGGCAATATGGAAGTACAGGAGATCATTTCAGGAATCGACAACGGTGTATATTGCAGGGGTTCCTGGGGTGGGGGATCACTTGGTTTGAATTTTGTAATCCGGCCATCATATGGTTTGGTCATTAAAAATGGGAAAATAACTAATAAAATACTTAGAAGATTTGATATTAAAGGAAACAAACTTGATTCAGCTAAAGCTATTAAGTCCCTTAGCAATAAACTGCATTTCTTTAATCCGGTTTTCGGGTGTAATAAGAATGGTGAAAATAATCTTAGCGTCACCCAAGGTTCACCCCATATTCATTTTGAAAATCTAACACTTTATCCCGTACTTTGAAAGGATGAGCGAATTGATAGATAAGATACACTATAAACAATTATCACTAACGGATTTCGAAGAAAATTATGCGGGTAAAAAGCCACTGATAATAACTGGATTAGTAGATTTATGGCCTTCTAGGGACTGGGATACAGACTATCTACAGTCTACTTATGGAGAAAGGGAAATCATCATAAGGAAATCAGGATACGATAAAGAAAAAAAATTTTACAAATCAAAACTTGGTAAATTCATCGGTATTTTAAATGATAACCCCGAAAAATTGTATTGTGACTGGCCCTTTTCCATCATGGGCAATGATGATTTAGAGAGTTATTTTGAAACTCCATCTCTATTCGACCATAATACAATCAGGACCAAAAATAACAAGAAATTAAAATGGATTTTCCTGGGTTCGGTTGGAACAGGAACCCCAATACACCAGGATTTTGAGAAATCACATAATTGGAATGCAGTAGTATTTGGCCAAAAAAAATGGATTTTTTTCAGTCCTGATGATACTGAGTATGTGAAAGAATTTAAGCATGATGTATTCGATTTGGATTTAAAGGAGGATCCAAATTTCAAATATTCCAAGCCCTACATTGTGGAACAGTTTTCTGGAGAATTAATGTACACACCTAAAAATTGGTGGCATGCCGTGCGAAATATCGAAACCTCTTTCTCAGTTAGTGAGAATTTTTGGTATAAAGATGAAAAGGAATAAACCTTTATTCCTTTTAGTGTACAGGTTAAAAACTCGTATTGACTAAATTTAGCGGCTTACAAACATTCTGTAGATTTTAGTGATGCCGCCATATCTAATGAAATCGGGAAATCAGCCATAGGGCTGTTTTTCTTTTTACCTTCTGAATCCTTGTTGCCCTTAGTAAGCCTTCGCCCTCTTTGCTTCAAAAAACCTCCATACGAATTTATCAATTCCGTCATTACTTAAGAAAGGACGTTTGCCAGAGAATAGTCAATCTCACTTTAAAAAGATGGATGTAAATGATAGAATTAACACTTATTGTTAATTGAAGAGGGTGGTATTTCATGGATCAAGACACAAAAGTGATTCAAGAATTGCAGGAATTGAAGCAAAAAGTCGGTCATCTTGAAGACTTATTAACGCAGCAACAGAATAAAAAGGAAAAAGCAGGACCATTTCGAATCTTTCTGGACGCAGTAGTCTCATTGTTATTTGGATTAATTATTGTAGGACCGGTTATAGTGATTGTCGTTGGGGTCCTGATGGTGGCGGCATCATGGTTAGGGATGGAGTTTTAAACGTTTAGGAGAGCCTGGGCTTTTATGAATAGATAGTGGGGATTATTGATGACGGATTGGAAGAAGGCCACGGTTTTGCTCTAATTATAGATAGGGAAGGTATTAAGCTTAATTATGGCCATCCTGTCTGCGTTCGCCAAGAAACGGAAAAAGAACCACTCATCCCCACAAGACAGTAGTGGTTCTTCTTCTGACCAAGATGAAATCGTTTAGAAAAATGATTGCTTACTCTTGCAGTTATCACCCTCATGTATCGAGCAAGGGGTCTTATTGGTTTATGTCAGGATAATTACCTGAATATTCAGACACCGAAAAGGAAAGTTGAAGAATGGTTGCTGAAACGTTCTGTTATCCCTGGAAATGCTCCGTTGCATAAATTAAAGTCAGACCCGGGTAAGTGTTTCATAAATAAAATAATCATCTTTTAAAGATATAATGCAAAAAAAGGACTGTTACTGCAAGGTTGTATCTTTTTTCAATGGACAGAGAATCATTTTCTTTCATGAATTCTTCGATATCTTCACACTCAAGAGTAGAGAATAAGGAAATCGTCTCTATTGGTATACCAAATTCTTTGTTCAGTGCTTGAGTTATAGCAGAGACCCTTTCATTTGCATCGGATGAAGGCACGCCTATGACTAATAGGCCCACTAAATCTATTAGGTCCATCATTTCTGTTTGAGTTACCGTGGATTGAATATTTTCACCATTTGCAAAATCTAGAATGACTTGCTCAGATATTCCTGTAATTTTACTTAATGATGCCGCAGGCATTTTATAATCATTTAGAAGAGTTCTTAATAACTCTTTAGGTTCATGACCAATCATCTTGAATAACCCTCTTTCACTTTTAACTCTATTATACTTTTAAGAAACAGAATCATTAAACCGTGAAACAGCAATTTCCCTGTAGAGCATCAACTTTATTTCAAATAGTATTCTACTGATTTCATAGTACTGGCTCAAAGCGATATCCCATGATTTGCTTCTTTGAAAATATTATCCTGAGAAAGTTATTGACAAATTTACTTTGAGTCAGTATAGTATTGGATATTATTAAAAATATTCAGATATAATTTAATTTTTAAAACGCAATGATCAGGAGTAGTAAAAGCACATTATTCGGTAAAGAGAGCTGCGGGTTGGTGCAACGCAGTCCAATGATACTTTGAACTTGCCTGGGAGTGGTAAAGTGAAAGATAGGAATGATTCCATTCTTTTGTTTTAACGATTGACCTTCGTTACAAGGTTTTAAAGCAGGGTTCTAGAAAAGAGCCAATAAGAGTGGTACCGCGGTAAGCATAAGGCATATCGTCTCTTTCTTCATTTGATCATGAAGGAAGAGACGATATGCTTTTTTTGATTTTTGGGAGGTAAGGATATGGAAACGGACAAACGGAATTTACAGAGGACAATGACTTCAAGGCATATTACGATGATGGCATTAGGCGGTGCCATCGGGGCAGGTTTATTTAAAGGAAGCAGTTCAGCCATTGATATGGCCGGCCCTTCCGTAATCATTGCGTACTTGATAGGTGGGATCATCCTATTATTCATCATGCAAGGTTTAGCTGAAATGGCGGTCCGCAATAGCGGTGCACGCACATTCAGGGATTTGGTCCAATCGATTTTAGGAAAGTATCCTGCCTATTTCCTGGATTGGATCTATTGGAAAATGTGGGTATTGAATATCGCGGCTGAATCAGTGGTTGCGGCGATCTTCCTTCAATATTGGCTGCCTGGATACCCAATCTGGATACTGGCATTAGCTGTTTCGGTTTTAGTTACTGCGGTTAACTTACTTTCGGTAAAGGTTTTTGCGGAAACGGAGTACTGGCTTGCTTTAATTAAAATAACTGTAATCATTGTGTTCATCATGGCTGGATTATTGTTGCTGCTCGTTACTTTTGGTGATCATACAGCCGTCGGTTTTTCTAACTTGACTGAACATGGCGGTTTCTTTCCGAATGGATCGACAGGCTTGATCACGGCGATGCTGGTAGTCATCTATTCATATGGCGGTACGGAAATCATCGGGGTCACATTAGCTGAAACGAAAAATCCTGAAAAAGTGGTACCAAAAGCCGTTCGCAGTACATTAATCAGGATCATTTCCTTCTATATCATTCCTTTTTTCATCATCGTTAGCTTAATTCCTTGGAACGAAGTAAACGGGGTGCAGGAAAGTCCGTTTGTTATGGTCTTTCAAATGATTGGGATTCCTGGTGCCGACCATATTATGAACGCCGTTGTTCTATTAGCGATCATTTCCTCGATGAACTCCGGGTTATATGGTTCATCCCGCGTTCTATATACACAAGCCGTGGATGGTCGCATTCCGAAAATCTTTTCCCGGTTATCCAAGAAGAAAGTACCTGTTCCCGCAATCTTAATGTGTACTTCCGCTTTATATGGAGGTGTACTGATTTCCTTATTTGCTGGAAGCAAGACATTCGAGTTCCTAATGGGTTCGCTGGGATATACCGTATTATTCATCTGGTTGATCATTGCTTTCGCCCATTTGAAATCACGTAAACAACAGTCCGGAAAAACAAGTGCCTATTCGGTAAAATGGTTCCCGTACACGACTTGGGCTGCGATCATCGCGTTAATAACGATCCTGATCGGAATCATTTTCACGACATCCATAATCGTTACGATCATTACACTTTGCATCTACATCTTCATTTCCTTGACGTTTGTATGGAAAAAACGCCATAACAAAATTTAGAGAAAGCGGGGATATCGCTTTTGCCTTCTCGCATATAAGTTTCAAGCCATGGTAGCATGCCATGGCTTTCGTTATGTATTCTTGGTCACATCTAAAAGTAAGAGATATCCATTTTACTAGTTCATGGGAATCATTAACTTGAGCAATTAAAGAGTTAATCTAGTGAAAAATGTTGTATAATAATCTTTGGAAAAAAACCAATTTATTGAAAGCCGGAGCGAGCAATGAAAAACAATTCCATTCTATCATTTCACCCGTTATATTATCTATTACTTTTGGTGATCACTAGTTCCATCTATTCAATCATCAACCAATCTTCAGGTCATGCTGTCGATGTTACGACTATAATAGATGGGGAGATTCCCTTTATTAAAGAATTTGTCGTGCCTTATTTACTTTGGTATCCGTATATTTATGGATTGCTGATTTACTACTGTTTTGTTGACCGAAAGCACTATTTCGTAGGATTAGGCAGTTTAATATCGGGGAAACTTCTCTGTTTTCTTGTATATTGCCTTTGGCAATCGACAGTCCCGCGTCCAGAAGTAGTGGGGAACGATGTCTTTGCCCATTTAATGAGGATCGTCTATAGTCATGATCAACCTGTCAACTGTCTTCCCAGCATTCATGTACTGACTACATTCATCATGATGATCGTCGCCCATAAGCGGAAAGAACAGCATAAATGGGAGTATGCCAGTGTCACTGCATTCGGAACATTGATAATCCTCTCGACGCTATTTACGAAACAGCATGCTGTATTGGATGTACTCGCAGGGATACTTCTTGCATGCGGGGTATATGCAGCCGTCCAGTATATGTTCCAAGCACTAGCGGCTTATCAGGCCAATCATTTCGCAGCGAGGCAAATTAAAAAATGACCACAGGAAATAGCCACTGTAAGAATATTAGCTCCCATGAGCTGATATGTTACAGTGGCTTTTTGTGTATTAAAAAATTGGATATTTATGTTAAATTATATATGATATGATGTTTTTAATCGAATTGAAACAATGGAGGGAGGAAAAGAATGCCTCATTATCTTAATCGAATGGCTGAAGACTTGGTTAAAGTGAAGTTGGAAAATTATTGGCCGGGTTTTGAACTTGCTGCTTATGCATTATATGATAAGAGAAATGTTTATCTATTCAATCATCCCAAATTCAGTAACGATCCACAATGTACATATCATACTTTAAAGTGGGATGTACGGTTAACTGGCGACACAATTATTTTGTATGAAGAATATCCCACTGCAATTGTTAATATGGATTCGTATGAGCATTATGAAGATTTGTATTCAATAGTGGTTCACGAATTATTTCACGGCTATCAATATATTAAAGATGAAAAACGGTTTCCTGATGAAATGATGGGAATCACATATCCGTTGTCAAAAGAAAATGTGGAATTGCGAAATCGGGAAAGAGCAAATCTTTATCATGCGTTGTTGGAAAATAACGTAATGAAGAAGAAACAATACCTTGCTGCTTTCATTGCCCTAAGGGAAAAAAGAGCCGCCAGTATTGAAGAGTACTTAATGTATGAAAATTTGATTGAAACCATCGAGGGACCTGCGTGGTATGTCGAATTAAGGGCTTACTACGAAAAAAGCCCGCTTGATTACGATTCAGTTTTAAAAAAGTATGCACAACCACTAATTAACAAATTTGAATCTACTTCTAGTATTAGAAAAAGTTGTTATAGTTCCGGTTTGTTTATGTGTTTGTTACTTGAGGAGCTTTCACCAGGCTGGATGGAAAGTTTTTTTGATAGAGAAGAAACATTATATGACCTATTAAAACAGCATACCGGTGACTATATCGAAGATTCAATAGGTGTTGTTAAGGTAAGTACTGAAACGGAGGAAGCAGTTAATTTTGCTTTAGAAAAGAGAAAAAGTGAATTTGAAGAATTTTATCAACATGCAGGAATTCATCTATATATTGAAGGGGAAATAACTGCCAAAACCTTTGATCCTATGAATATCATTGCCTTTGAAGATAGACTTTTACATAAAAGCTTTTTAAAAGTAAGAATCAACAATCAAGACTTTCTTTTTCAACAGCCTGTAATTGCCCATGTTGGTAATGGAATTAAAAACATAAATAAATTACATCTGATATTAGGGAAAAGCCCCATTGAAAACAGTGATTCGCTTACAATTGATGGTGTTGGAGAAATAAAGGGAAGGTATAAGAAACAAGAAAATATCTGGCATTTACTTATTGATTAAAATGGACATTAAAAAATAAGTAGGGGAATGTAAAGGTGCTTGATGTAAACAAAGCGTTATCCAGGGAAAGTCAACTCTTTTTAGAAGACCTCAGATTATATCTTTTTTCAAGTGGAAAGAAAACGGCTGAAATCGAGGATATCATCGAAGAGTTGGAGGTCCATCTTTTCGAAGCGGAGAGGAATGAAAAAAGTGTAGGACATATCATAGGCAGAAGTCCAAAAGGGTATATGAAACTTCTTTCTGATGAAATGCCAGTTGATTTTAAGGGATGGCTGAAATATATAGTGATGATTTTAATCGGGGCATTTTCCTATTGGATTATTGCAAAAGCTATAAATGGTGGGATTGAATTTTCATTGTGGGAAATCCTTGGTTATCCTTTGGCGGGAATCCTTTCAATATTCGTTTATATGTTATCTTTTAGGTATATGGCTAGTCATAAATTATCCAAGGTCAAGCAAGGTGCACTCCTATATGGACTAGGCATAATCTCGATTGCGTTATTTGCCAGTTTAATTTTGTTTAGTGAGATTTATGGCACAACGTTTATTGAATTTGAAAACACAGGTAATATTATTGCTGTAATTCTAGCCATTTCAATATTCATCCTCATATCCTTATGGAGCAAATCCTGGGTTTCCATCATCATTCCGATCCTCCTTTTTGCACCTGAAGTTTTATTGAAACAGACCCATTACCAAGGGGATGTTAATTTGATACTGAGCAGTTTAATAACGATGCTGGGTATCCTCCTTTATTGTGGGTATACGATCAGGAAAACCAAAAGCAATTGAAGTGTTTTACCTGCAGGTTCCAATGTACAGGCAAATAAAAAAGCACCATACTTCCCATGACAGGAAGTCCGATGCTTTTTTATTTTACATTTCAGCTTCTATTTTCAAAGATGATTCTTCGCTGAACTGTTCCTTATCCAGGTCGCCCGTTATTTTACTGGTCAGAATACCGGAAGTCATGCTTCCGCTGACATTCACGGCCGTTCTTCCCATATCGATCAATGGTTCGACGGAAATCAACAGTCCGGCCAAGGCGATTGGCAAGTTCATTGCAGATAATACCAGGATGGCTGCGAAGGTTGCTCCTCCGCCTACACCTGCAACCCCGAAAGAGCTAATGGCCACGATGGCAATCAACATGGCTATAAATGAAGGGTCCAGTGGGTTGATTCCAACCGTTGGAGCGATCATGACCGCTAACATGGCTGGATAGATTCCGGCACAGCCGTTTTGACCGATCGACAAGCCGAAGGATCCGGCAAAGTTGGCAATACCTTCCGACACCCCTAGCTGTTTCTGTGTTTGGATGTTCAATGGAAGAGCTCCTGCACTTGTTCTTGAAGTGAAGGCAAACGATAATACCGGGAAAGCTTTTCTTAAATATACGATTGGGTTCAATCCTGCAAGCATCAGCAATAGCAAATGGATGAGGAACATGACGATCAGGGCGACATAAGAGGCTCCCACGAATTTCCCCAATTTCAGGATGGCATCCAAATCACTCGTAGCTACCGTCTTCGTCATGATCGCCAAGATTCCGTAAGGCGTTAATCGCAGGATCAATGTTACGACACGCATGATGATGCTGTGCAATGTATCTACTATTTTAGCAAAAAATTCAGCATGTTCAGGCTGCTTGCGTTTGACTCCTAAATAGGCAATCCCAAGGAATGCAGCAAAAATTACAACGGAAATGGTTGATGTCGGACGTGCTCCCGTTAAATCAAGGAACGGATTGGACGGAATCAATTCAAGGATTTGCTGTGGCATCGTTTTATCCTGAATCGTACCGTAAGTTTCCGAGATTTGATCCCCGCGGCTTAACTCCGCTTCCCCTTGCTCAATTTGAACGGCTTCCAAATTGAATACAGTTGCCGAGGTGATCCCAACAGCTGCTGCAATCGCCGTCGTTCCAAGCAGGATTCCGATGATCAGCACACTGATCTTTCCTATATTGCTAGTCAATTTCAATCTTGTGAATGCGGATAAGATCGAAATGAAGACAAGCGGCATGACGATCATTTGCAGGAACTTGACATAGCCCGAACCTACAATGTTAAACCAATCGACCGATTTAACGATCGCTTCTGACTGGGGTTCATAGAAATACTGCAAAAGAAGTCCGAATACAATCCCTAAACCAAGTCCAGTAAAGACCCTTTTTGTAAAGGAAACATGCTTCTTATTCATGTAAAATAAAACGCCTAAAAGAACGAGCATTATGGCAAGATTTAAAAACACATAACCAATCATATATATTCCTCCTAATTCCGATTAACCAAATAAGAATAATAAATATCTGAAGACTATGATACATCATCCGTTGATTTTTTACCAGAAGAAAATAATTTATTTTTGACTTTTCAACTAATTCATGTATCTATCCTTATTCATGGACTGAATAAGGAGTCACAAAAAAGAGGTATACATGAACCTTTCCCAATCTGGGATCAAGGGTTCAGTATACCTCTTGTAGGTGAAATTGTTATTTTTTCAAATCAATCACGATATCATCCAATACCAACTCTTTGGGAGCAATTCCCGGTTTTGTTGGGAAGGATGACACCTTTTCTTCACCATCTTCCGTTATGGTTACTTCTCCGTGGTTCTCTGAAGTGTAATTACGTAATGTTATATGTGGTGTTGCAATCAATTGCGTAGCATCCGGAACGATTTTTTCGAATGTTTTGCTGAAGTTCAAATTATAAGAATCGATACCGCTTCCTCCGTTTTCTTGACCATCGTATACATTCCCTAAGTCATCTTTAATGGTCAACTCCACATAGGCATCATCCCACTTGTTTTTGATTGATTCGGACACTTCTTGATGATAATCAACCACAAAGGACATTGGCGAGATCGATAGTTTTTCGACGGATACTTTTACTCCATGTTGATTCACACTTTTATTGATGACCTTCTCGTTGCTTTCTGTTGCCTTTAGAGAGAAAGCGAAGTTCCAATTTCCTTTTATCTCTTTATCCATGTCGGTAATACTGATGCTGTTTATATCCCAATCTATATTTACCTTATCTTCTTTAAGATTTTCTAAGTCACTAACTGTCAATAAGCCTACATATTTTTTATCAGCCACTTTTGAAATTCCATCCGATCCCCCTTGGGCTTTCATTTCCTTTATATTCGGGCTGGGAATGAAGAATGATCCGTCACCCAAATCTTCTTCGCTTTCAATAGTGTAAGTGATGGTTACTGTTTTTCCGTCATAAATGGCGTCATTTATCGTGAAAGTAAGGCCATTGCTTTCTTCGGTAAAGCCAATTTTGTTAGAGTAGGCCTTATAATCACTATAAAGACCCTTTCCATTATTCTTGATATTATCGGGGAGACCTGAGTTTTCATTACTAAAATAGCTGAAAATATCTCCTATCAAAGGAATGCTTTTAGCAGAAGCGGTAAACGAGAATCCAATCGTTGCGGTGGATAACCCGAATATAATGGAAGCAGCCAGAACATTCTTTTGCCAACGTTTCATTTTTTTCTTCTTGTGTATTGATTTTTTTAGGGTTCTTTTGACTTTAGCTTTTTCTAGTTCAGTGACTTCCATTTCCTTAAATTCAGTTTCGTCTATGTCTATATCATTCAATAATTCATAAATATCCTTCATACGACACTGCCTCCTAACTTAAGATTCATAGCTTTTTGATTTAGCTTCTTTTTTCCCCTATAAATTCGATTATCAATTGATGCTTTGGTCAACCCGAGTTTTATCGATATATCCTCATTTTTTAAACCAAGAAAGTACTTCATGATAAAAATATCCCGATCTACAGGTTCTAAAAGGTCAATTAACTGAAGTAGTTCTTTTCTGTCTTCGAGTATAATCAGTTCGTCTTCAGCGGATTTTTCTGGATCTGCTTCTGTGTAACCTGATGTAAGCTCCATTTTCTTCAGGGCTTTTCGGTAATAATCAATCGCCTTAAACTTAGCGATCGCACAGATCCATTTTCTGAAATCTGTTGTATCCCCATGGAACTTTTTTGAATTGTGCCAGATAGAAAGAAAAATATCATTAATGCATTCTTCCATGACACCGTCGTTCCCAAGAGGTGAGAGAACCTTATAGGTGACCCCCTTGATTAGTGGTAAATAGGTATCCACTATAAATTCCAATGCGTCTTCTTCTTGGCGTTGCAACCGCTCGATAAAATTTATATCAGTAGACTTCATGACATGATTCCCCTTGTTTTTTTGTAAAAGCTTTTACACTTAATACAACGTGAGTAAATAGATTTATTCTCAACTATTTTGAATTTTTATTGTCAGTATGCGACAGTGTTGTCCATATAAACGGCTTGTTGGCGAAATCGAACGATAAAAATAGATTCTTTAACTAAAACACTTGATTGCTGCTAAAGACTGTTAAATGAAAAAATATTCGATATATATTTATGATGAAGGATAATCCCTTGGTTTTCTTGAATGATATATTAGGTCGCGTATGCATGGCTTTTTTTGAAAGGATGAAGGAATGATGGATATATACATTCACAGGCTAAATGAACAGGATGCACAAGCGTTATTTGCATTTGAATGCAATAATAGAAGATTTTTCGAGCAAACGGTGCCCGGCCGGGGAGACGACTATTATAGTTTTGGAACGTTTGAGATCAGGCACAAGGAATTATTAAAAGAACAAGAAG
Organism: Peribacillus sp. NPDC056705; assembly: GCF_043656335.1. Taxonomy (NCBI): domain Bacteria; kingdom Bacillati; phylum Bacillota; class Bacilli; order Caryophanales; family Bacillaceae; genus Peribacillus; species Peribacillus sp. NPDC056705. The sequence goes on from NZ_JBHTYI010000002.1 coordinate 54,598, forward strand.
ATGCCATCTCCTCTTTTTATTTAATTAAGGATGGTTCAGGTATAATCGTCGGCCGGATTAACCTTGTGGATATCGATCCCATTAAGGGTACGGCTCATGTCGGTTACAGAATCGGTGAAGCGTTTACGCAAATGGGGATAGCGAATGAAGCTTTAAAGCTTTTGGTTAATCTGGCGCCGGAATTGAATGTGACTCAAATACAAGCCAAAACGACAAGCGACAACATTGCCTCCCAAAAGGTTTTAGTGAAAAACGGTTTTGAACGGATCTCGATTAATGAGGAAATTAGTGCGGATTCCGGTCAAAAGCTAATATTCTACCATTATGGTAGAAACCTTTAGATCCATTTTCTTCTATATAATAGACCGTATAAATTGTAAAGGATATAAGAGATGAAGAAATAATCCCGAGATATTTTCGCTGCAAAAGATTTCATTATTTAAAAAGAGAAAGGATAATATAATATGATAGAAGGTTTATATGAAGCCCATCTACCCGTCAAGGACCTGGCCATCTCTATGGATTTTTATAAGAAAATAGGCTTGAAACTAGCCTGGAGGGATGAAGAAACTGCCTTCTTTTGGATAGAGGAAAACAAAAGCTGGGTCGGATTATGGGAAGGGAAAGAATATCAAACTCCATACCACCCTTCACTAAGGCATATCGCATTTCGGGTATCCTATGATAATATGAAAAATGCATTAACCTGGCTCCAATCCCTGAAAATTGAAGTCGTCCCTTTTGGAAAAAGGAAGTCGATTGAACCTTTTGTGCGCCCGCACCAAGGTAACGCTTCCGTCTATTTCAATGATCCGGATGGAAATAGCCTCGAACTCATGTGTTCGATAAAAGTCCCTGATGCATATAAGCATATGACCGAAAAACTTTCACTTGAAGAATGGGAAGAACTAAATTCTATAGAAGAAAACAAAAAAATCAACTAGCATGAAACGATTGGTTTTATTTAATAGAAGGAAGTGTAAGGATTGTTTAATCAATTAACGAATCACGATAGTATTCTTAACCAATTACGTGCAGACTGTGAGAATTGTTTTGGTTTGTGCTGTGTAGCTTTGCCTTATGCAAAATCTGCTGATTTTGCATTTGATAAAGATGGAGGTACACCATGTTCAAACCTTCAATCGGATTATCGTTGCGGCATCCATGAAAATCTCAGAGCAAAAGGATTTAGGGGCTGTACGGTATATGAATGCTTCGGTGCGGGGCAAAAGGTATCTCAACTCACATATGCTGGAAACGATTGGAGAGACAACCCAGCGTCAGCAAAGGAAATGTTCGATGTGTTTCCTATTATGCAACAACTTCATGAAATGCTTTGTTACTTAAATGAAGCACTGAGTTTAGAAGATGCGAAACCTCTTTATCAAGATTTGCAGGCTGCTTTTGAAGAAACGGAATATCTCACTAAGCAAAGTCCAAAGTTTATCATGGACCTGAATGTACCAGCTCATAGAGCGATCGTTAATGATTTGCTTCTGCGCACAAGTGAACTCGTACGTGCAAAGTCATCATTTAATAAAAATAAAAATCAGAAAAAACAGAACAAAATAGGTAGGGGAAGTGACCTTATCGGTGCAAAGTTGAGAGGCGCTGACCTTAGGGGAGCGAACTTAAGAGGAGCTTTACTTATCGCATCCGACCTCAGAGAAGCTGACATGAGAGTGACGGATCTTATCGGTGCAGACTTTAGGGACGCTGATTTAAGCGGTGCCGATCTCACTGGGAGTTTCTTCATCACACAAGCACAGATTAACTCGGCTAAAGGCGATACAAAGACAAAATTGCCGCGCACATTAAGCATTCCCGATCATTGGAGATAGAAGGAAAGCCAAGATCAGAGCTAACATTCATGCAGAGTATACGCCCCATGAATGAAAATTGTTTAATTCACGAGTAATGGGAAAATTTTATACATAGATTTAGCTTTAATCCTAAAATTCTACTAACATGCGATTCTTCATTAGGAAGGATCGTCTTTTGTAATTGGGCGGAAAATTTTCATTTTTCCATTTGACTCTGACGTTGCGTAATACCTTAAAGTAAATGATATCGAAGGGAGGTAAGAAGCAGTGGCAATGAAAGTGAAAAAGCTGGCCGATTTAGTTGGCATTAGTGTGCGGACACTGCATTATTATGATGAAATCGGGTTATTATCGCCGGAGGAAATAACCGAATCAGGTTATCGCCTATATTCGAACGATAATCTTGAGATGTTGCAGCAAATCCTGTTCTTCAGGGAACTTGGCATGCCGTTAAAGGAAATAAAACAAATGATAAGCAGCTCTTCGTTTGATAAACAAGATGCGTTAATGCAACATCAAAAAATGTTACTGGAGAAACGCAGTCAGCTCGATAAATTAATTAAGACGGTTGAAAAATCGATTAAGCATATGAAAGGGGAAATTCAAATGACGAATAAAGAAAAATTTGAAGGTTTTGATTTCAGTCAGAATCCATATGAAGAAGAAGCCCGCAAGCTTTGGGGGGATAAAGCTGTCGATGAGTCGAAGGCTAAAGTGGCGGGCATGTCGAAAGATGCACAGAAAATTGTATCGGATATCTATATAAAACTTGCGTCATTCCGAAATGACTCGCCCAAGTCGGAGGAGGTACAAGAGGCAATTAAAGAATGGTATGATTGTTTGAACAATAACTTCGGCACATACTCACTGGATGCTTTCAAGGGATTAGGTCAAATGTACGTGAATGATCAACGCTTCACTAAAAATATCGACAAATACGGTGATGGTTTAGCAAAATTCATGTGTGATGCGATGGGTCATTTTGCTGACGCTAACAAAAATTGAATCCCAGATTAGATGGAAGGTTGCTCCGGCAACCTTTTTATTTTATAGCTAAAGGGACGGTCAGTTTAAGAAGCTGTATACTGTAGTTATGGTAATGTTTTTAATATTCAGATTTATGGAGAATAGGGGGAAACTTATGGAATTTAGGAATGCCGCCTTTAACCTCGGGGAAATCAATGATGTCGATGGAAGTAAAGTGGCAGTTTTTAATGGAAAGGCCATTTATATAAGCATTGTCACTAAACTTCGGGCCGCAGGCTGTGTTTACGCCGAGGAAGAGGCCCGATTGCTCATCAGCGCGGCAGGGACAACGGCCGAATTGGCCGGGATGGTGGATAGACGGATAGCGGGTTTGCCCCTTGAACACGTCATCGGCTGGGCGGAATTCTGCGGTATCCGGATAGAAGTTGACCCCGGAGTCTTCGTACCCCGCAGACGGACCGAGTTTTTAGTCCGCCAAGCGGCAGCACTTGCTATGCCAGGAGCAGTAGTGGTGGACTTGTGCTGTGGTACGGGCGCGGTTGGCTCCGCTGTGGGCGATGTTCTCGAAGATATCGAATTGTACGCCGTCGACATTGACCCGGCCGCGGTGCGGTGCGCGCGTCGTAACGTCACTTCAGTCAATGGTCAGGTATACGAAGGGGACCTCTATGAACCACTTCCATCCAATTTACGGGGACGTGTTGACGTACTGGTCGCAAACGCACCATACGTCCCTACAGGGGGAATCGGTCTACTACCCCATGAAGCGCGCATGCATGAGGCGAGGGTGGCATTAGACGGCGGGGCGGACGGGCTTGATGTCCAGCGAAGGGTGGCAGCTTCGGCAACACTTTGGCTGGCACCGGGCTCCCATTTGTTAGTCGAGACCAGTGAGCGGCAAGCGATGCAGACCGTGGAAATCTTTGCTGGATACGGGGTGATGCCACGGGTGGTAAAGTGTGTTGAACGGGACGCCACTGTCGTAATTGGAACCAGGCCCGCACTGTAAAGAAATGTTTTTAATGGCGCTTTTTCTTTTAAGATTGGAACAAAGAAGTTATGTTTTTCTCTTTGCTGGCTGTATTCATTTATAATTCGGTGCTTACTTTTGACGGCACTATTTATTTGGTTTTGGGACTCGGTCTTATTATAAAAAAAGAGATCTGCATCATAAAAGGGACCAAAGAAGCGGTCCCTTTCCGACATTATTTCTTTAGCATGTTTACGATTTCCTTAGCTTTTTCTAATGTAACTCCTTCAATGATACTGTTGTTTTTTCGAACAGCCGTACCGAAATGATAGTGACCGGTATGCAGTTCGGAATGGATAGCAAGGATATTATCCTTATTTAAGCCGCTTCCAACCAGTATCGCTATGTCGCCGCAGACTCTTTTCATTTGTTGAATCGTTTTCATGCGGCTGGGGAAATCCCCATGCCCGCCTGACGTCAATATCGTTGTGATTTCTCGATATTGTGCCAGTGTTTCAGCTGAAATGACCGGGTCGTTTGTTTCATCTATGGCTCGGTGGAATGTAATCTCCAAACCTTCACATAACGTCAATAATTCTTCGAGGTAAGGTCGATTGATTTCATTTTTTTCATTTAATACACCCAAAACGACCCCGTTCGCTCCAAGTGAACGAATGATTTGGATATCTTTTTTCATGATTTCCAAATCTTTTTGCGTATAACAAAACGACTGGCTATGGGGCCTCACCATCACGTTGACTGGTATCTTTACTGAATGGACGACAGCTTCTATCAGGGCGTGGCTTGGAGTTAATCCCCCTTCGGCCAAAGAACTGACAAGCTCGATTCGGTCTGCGCCCGATTCTTCGATTGTAATGGCATCTTCTATCGTTGTGGCAATGAATTCAATGTACATTGGATTTTCCTTTCCTGCATGCAAGAGTTATAAGAATAGCTTGTATAAGATTATTAAATCCATTAAGAATAGTAAAGTCAATTCATTAATAGATCCCATGACCTCTCATCAAATACCTTCATTAGTTTTCCTCAAATGGATTTTATTTATTTCTCATATTTATGAAACGAAATGAACATTCGAACGTATAAAAAAAGAATCTATTACTATTTGAAAGTGGAATGTCTGGCGGGATAATTAAATGAAAATCATCATGACGGAGGTTTTTTAATTGGATAAAGAAGGTAAGGAAGTAAAGAAATCGAGGTTTTACAAAGTAGGGATGGGATTTCTGATCATTTCCCTTCTCACTTGGATCATTCCTGTCATAGCTCCTTTTACGCCATTTTCGACTGCGGCTAAAGCAGGGGTCATAACAGGTGCGATCGTCTTTGCGGAAGTCATGTTTTGGGCAGGCGCGCTATTGGTCGGGAAAGAAGTAGCTGCTAAATATAAAGGTTATTTAAACCCGAAAAATTGGAGAAAAGAAAAAGGGTGAAGCAATGGGAGTGGAGCTCCATGGAAACTGAGTTGCTGAAAGCTTTCGATTCAAATCGCATTCAAACAGGCGTAGCTTCACGTGTGGAAGTACATAGATTTGGGGCATTGGCCTGCTGGTTCGGAAGCGGGCGTGGATTACCTATATCTTCAGCATCGTTGTGCGATGAAAAAAGATTATCCGATTAGGGATCATTGAATACCATCAAACGAAAGAAAATTTCATCGACAAAGTACTGACAAACGTCCTTCTATATGAAAGTGCACATCGATTTCACCCTGCCCAGAAGAGTGCTGAATGACTTCGAAAAGCTTTGGACCGGAGCGGAGGGCCAAGTGGATATTAAGGGAGTTGAAATGAATCACGAAGGCCGTAGGATGATGATCGATCGCTTTGTCGGAAGGGATGAGTCGTTCCGCATGAACTTTCCTATTATGCAGGCATCATTAGATTGATCAGGGAAAACCCCACTAAATGAAAATGAAGCCCCGACAAAACGATTCGAGTTTTGTCGGGGCTTTTCTTTTTTCTGAAAAACATTAAGTACATCGACCTGTGTCTTTCCCGGTCAACGGCAGCCTATTGGCTCGTTTTGTCTCAACGCGACATTCATATGTCCTTAGATGTTCCCGTATTTGTCCTGAATTGCTCATAGGCATAATGACTTTGTCCTGTGGTGATTGGGTTGATGAAGCGAGGCATACCAGACTGTAATAGTGATGGCAGGCTGCCTTTTAAAGGCGGGGATGCAGTTTTTCATGAACTAGGGAATTTATCACTTGTAAGAATATGACAAAATCGTAAGATGAACAGTGTACAAATTTTGTTAAGGGGATGAGTGAAATAATGAAGAAAATGGTTTTATGTATTTCATTTTTTGTAGCTTCTTTAGTCCTTTTTGGCTCCCTTGATCTTTTTGCAAGCAAAGCATCAGCAGAAACACACACCTACGATGGAAAAAGTCCTTACTATAACAATTGTGCGGACAGTGCAGTAACGAAGAAGAATGTGAAAATTAATTTAAACGGTGCTTCTGCAAATTTAGAGTTGAAATTCAGTACAACTTGCAAAACAGCTTGGGCAAAGCTCACTCTAAGCAGACCGGCTAAAGCAGACGGGGAAGCGACGGCATTGGTTGTCCGAAATACTGATAATAAACAATTTAGCTGTGCATCTCCTGGAGGAAATGGTGAAATAAATAAAGGTCAAAAGTCGTGCTATACACCAATGGTATATGATCTAGATCCGCGAAAAGCCCAAGCGGTTGCATACTGGCCATATACGGCAGGCGAAACTGGCTGGTATTAATCATAAAGCAAAATCCTTCATCTACTTTTATGCAAAGAAAGGATGAATGACGTGAATAATAAGCTGAAAATGATAGGTTTATCCGTGGTGATGACCTTGTCGATGTTTCTTGTCGATTTTGGATTTGGAAAAAATCAGGCTCTGGCCGAAACGCATTCTTATGATGGGAAAAGTCCATTCTATAATAGTTGTGCAAGTTCGGCGGTAACGAAGGATAAAAAATGGATCGATTCCAATTCGTACGTAGAATTGAAATTCAGCACTGTCTGTAAAACCGCCTGGGCAAAAGTGACCGTGACACGTCCCGCCGTATACAATCATGAAGCGGATGCCAGGATCGTCCGAAGCACTGATGGTAAAGCCTATACATGCGCCAGTTCCGGGGGCAATGGTGTCGTGAACAAAGGGCAGACCTCGTGCTATACACCAATGGTATATGGTTTGGACCCGCGCAAAGCACAGGCTCAAGGGATACATGCAATACCTAATAGTGATGCATATAATAAAGCGGTGACCATTTGGTACTAAAAAACTAAGGAAAAAAAGCATCCGGATGGTCGGATGCTTTTTTTTGGTCAGATTGTGCTCATACCTTCATTTCCGCTTCCAAATGAAGTAGATATTGTTTCATATCCGTACCTCCACGGTAACCGGTAATGTTCCCGTTTTTTCCGATAACCCGATGACATGGCACTGTGATCAGAACAGGATTGGCACCAATGGCCGTACCGACCGCCCGAACAGCTGCAGGTCTTTGGATGATTTGGGCAATATCGGAATAGGAACAGGTTTTTCCGTAAGGTATTTGATTCAGCGCTGCCCAAATTTCTTGTTGAAAGGGCGTGCCTTTTACATCTGTCGGAAGTGAGAAGGTCTGCCTGGTCCCTCCGAAATATTCTTGGAGTTCTTTTAGATAGGGTGTTAATGCTTTTTCATTTTCAATAAGTCTCGCATTTGGAAAGCGTTTTTGTAGCCAAGACTTCAGTTCTTCATATGTTTGACCAGGAGAGCCTACATAGCAAAGCCCTTTTTCCGTTTTGGCCACATATAACTGCCATCTATCATAATGCAATATGGCCCAATCGATGGTTTGTTCTTTACCATTCTTCATTTTCTTCACGCTCCAAAACTTGAGTTTTGAGATAAGCTTTCCGATATCCTGAAGGGGTAATCCCCATTTTCCTTTTGAATAGCGTCATGAAATAGGGTGTACTAGAGAACCCGACAGCCAGGCCTATTTCAGTTATTGGCCGTTCGGACTTTTCCAGCAGCCACGTTGCTTTTTCAAGGCGTAGCCGTTGAATGTATTCAGTGGGCGAGATTCCCTTCACCCGCTTGAATGATCGTTGTAAATGATAGGGGCTCCCGTGGGAAATATCCGCCAATTTGTTCAATGTGAGGGGTTCGCTGTAATGGGTGTCGATCCATTCGGCTATTTGTTCAACCCATTCTTCTATCGGCAAATTCATTCCTTCCGGCTTACATCGTTTACAGGGCCGGAAATCTTCTTCCAAAGCCATCATGGCATTTTTGAAAATCTTCACGTTTTCCCTATTCGGCACCCTGGATTTACAGGAGGGCCTGCAAAAGATGCCCGTCGTAATTACACCGTATAAAAAATGATCATCATATGCTGCATCACAATCTATAATAGCTTTCCAATATTCATTCGGGAAATCAGCCTTTTTTGGATTCAACACATTCACCTCTGCTTTTAGTATACAAGAAAGGGTTGATATACAAACATATTGATAATATAAAAGCAAGATAACGTAATGTTAAAATAAGGGGGTTAAATGAAAGCGCAAGATAACGAATCCATTTTTCATTAGTATAAAGAGAATGGGACAAAGGAGGACATATCAATGGATGAAGGCATGTCTGAATTGAGGATTCATGCACCAAAGGAGTTTAGCTTTTCGGAAAATCTTACATACTTATCAAGATCGGCCAATGAATGTCTGTTCGACATTGTTGATCAAAAAATTTATCAAGCACTTGTTATCGAGAACGAGACACTCTTAGTGGAAATCAGTGCGGTGGATGAAACGGAGCTGACCGTTCGGTTTCCAGGACGAACTGCACCGATGGATAATCAGGTAAAGGATGCTGTTTCCCAATACGTACGTCATTGGTTCGATCTTGAGACAAACCTGCTTCCTTTTTATGAGATGGCCCAAAACGACCCTTTATTGCACAAGCCGGTAAGCCAATTCTTCGGTTTGAGAAATATGGGCATCCCGGATTTATTCGAAGCGATTGCCTGGGGAATACTGGGGCAGCAGATTAACTTGACCTATGCCTATACCTTGAAACGGAGGCTTGTGGAGGGATTTGGTGATTTTGTTGAATTCGAAGGAAAGCAATATTGGCTGTTTCCAAAGCCTGATGTGATCGCAAAATTGACGGTCGAAGATTTTGCCGATTTGAGGATGACGGTGAAGAAGTGTGAATATTTAATAGGCGTTGCTCAACTGATTGCAGGAGGGGAACTTACTAAAGAAAAGCTGTTGAATGCAAAGGATGTAAAAGAGGCCGAAAAAATGCTGACCAAAATACGGGGAATCGGTCCGTGGACAGCGAACTATGTCTTGATGCGCTGTTTGCGTTTTCCAGCAGCCTTTCCCATCGATGACGTCGGGCTGCATAATTCCATGAAACTGGTCATGGAAACGGAAGCAAAACCAACGAAAGCAGAAATCCTGAAACTATCGGAAGCGTGGGCCGATTGGGAATCCTATGCGACCTTCTATTTATGGAGATTGCTATATTGACCTCGTGTATATCTCTAAAATCGGAGATAAAACAGTAGATTGCGTCGATATATCTCTAAAATCGGAGATAAAACAGTAGAATTCGTCGATATATCTCTAAATTCGGAGATAAAACTATAGATTGCGTCGATATATCTCTAAATCCGGAGACAAACTGCATATCCAGCCCAAACATCTTTAGTCCATATAACATACATTATTCCATTCCATCATATAGAGGTGAATGACCATGTATATGTACCCGACGTATCATTATGAAGATCAAGTTTTTCTTGAACGGCAGTTTCCCGGTCTATCCAGCTTTCCAGGCTTTCCAGGGCAGCCAGGCTTTCCAGGGCAGCCAGGCTTTCCAGGCCAACCCGGTTTTCCCGGTGCGCCTCAATTTCCAGGGCCACCGTCGGGATCGCAAGCACCAACAGCTCCCCCGCCAGCGTTCATCCCCCAACAGCAATCGGCTTCAACATTTGCCGTAGATCCAGGTGCCATTTCGTTTTGTCTGTTTAGGAATACTTTTATATGGCTAAATAATGGTGCGAGTTTCTGGTATTATCCCGTTTTTGTCGGTCCGCGATCTGTTGCAGGCTTCAGGTGGAATGGAAGGTTCTGGACGATTTTTGGCATTGATACAAGACAAATCAATTCTTTTACCTGTTTTTGAAAATGCTCAAAGGAGATGTTTCCTTTGAGCATTTTAGGTTTCAGTCTGTTTTGCTTTCTTCCAGTAAGAAACGATATGGTAGCAAGAAAGAAGCAGCACTATCCAAAGAAAGGATAGGACACTGAGAAATAAACCGATCATAACCCCAAGAAGCACCTCGGATGAAACGATATGAGATAGTAAACGGACTGGAAAAAAATCATTAATAAGCAAAAGGGTGATGATGAGCATTAAGTCATTTGAAACATTTTTGAATGTGGTGAAATAAACGGCCAACAATGTTCAATATTTAATAGAAATGGTAAAATCATTATGCTTCTATAAAATTAGTGAATGAAAATGAAAATAGAGGATGCTGCTGAAAATGAGGAAAGTATCGCTAGAAACAAAGATTCTTGGGTTAGTCTTATCGTTGAGCCTGTTTTTGATCCTCTTATTGACGACTTCTTTTTCCTATATGGAAGGAAGGCAAATAGCGAAGGATAAAAGTCAATTGGCTTTGGAACTTTCAAAGACGATTAGTTTCATGCCTACGGTTACAGAGGCCTTTGAAACGGATGATCCCGCAGGCACAATCCAGCCGATTGTCGAAAAGATCCGCAGGGAAACGGGAGCTGAGTTCATCGTTGTCGGGAATAAAGAGGGCATTCGCTATTCCCATCCGCTGGCTTCCGAAATTGGGAAGCGGATGGAAGGCGGGGATAATGCCAGGGCCATTCAGGAAGGCGAATATTATGTCTCCGAAGCGGCAGGGTCGCTCGGTCTTTCCATTCGGGGGAAGTCACCGGTATTCGATGCGAATGGAAAAATAATTGGAATCGTCTCCGTCGGTTTTTTAGTGGACGATGTCCGCGCCCAAATATTCAAGGATTTGTCCAAAGAGATGATTGTATCTTTAGTGGCCATCATGATATCGATCATTGGCAGTTATATGCTGGCAAGGAGCATACGTAAAGATACATTGGGGCTGGAACCATTTGAAATCGCCAATTTATATAAAGAAAAAAATGCAGTGCTTCAATCGGTGAAAGAAGGGATTCTGGCCATTGACCAAAATGGGTTGATTACTTCGATGAATCAGCCGGCAAAAAAATTGCTCGATATTCAAGAGTCCGTTCGCCATTTGAATGTGGATGGCCTATTCCCTTCGAAATATTTATTCGAAGTGCTGAAGTCCGGTGAACCGCAGGTGGATAAGGAGATTTCATGGAAAGACAAATCCGTTATCGTCAATTGTACACCAATCTTCGATAGTGAAGGGGTAAGCGGTGTTGTCGCTTCGTTCCGTGATCGAACGGAAATTGAGGAAATGGTCAACACATTATCGGAAGTGAAGATGCATTCAGAGGATTTGAGGGCACAAACCCATGAGTTCACCAATAAACTATACGTCCTTTCAGGTTTGATACAATTAGGCGAATATGATGAAGCGATAGATATGATTCAAAGCGAAACATCCGAATTGCATTCCCTGAACCGTGTCGTGTTCGAACAGATCAAGGATACAAAGGTACAAGCCCTTTTACTTGGAAAGATAGGGAAGGCATCGGAGAAGAAGATCATCTTTGAAATAGATGCCCAAAGTTACCTAGAGAAACTGCCGGATCATATAAAATTGTCACAACTAACATTGATTCTGGGCAACATTATCGATAATGCACTTGAAGCGGTTTCAAGCATGGAAGAGCCGCTCGTGAAATTTTTCGCCACAGATATCGGAAATGATATGGTATTTGAAGTAAGTGATAACGGAAAAGGAATACCTGAGGATGCCGTCGCCCATATTTTCGATCGGGGTTTCACTTCGAAAAACAACGGAAGTCCGAGTGGTTATGGACTTGCGAATGCTGATCATGTCGTCAAAGAGCTGGGCGGCATCATCGAAGTTCACAGCGAGGATGGAAACACCATATTCACCGTGTATCTTCCTAAAGAACAGTGAGGAGGGAAAGAATGCTGAAGATAAGAGCAGTCATCGCGGAAGATGATTTTCGTATAGCGGATATCCATGAAAAATTCTTAAAAAACTTTGATGAAATAGAAGTGGTCGGAAAAGCTGTCAACGCAAAAAAAACGCTTCGGATCTTGGAGCAAAAAAGCCCGGATCTGCTTTTGCTTGATGTTTATATGCCGGATCAACTTGGTACAGACCTTCTTCCGGACGTAAGGAAAAAGTTTCCGAATGTGGATATCATCATGATTACCGCGGCAACGGATAAAGACCAACTAGAAAAGGCGCTTCACTATGGTGTTGAGAATTATTTAATTAAACCAGTGGAAATGAAGCGTTTCAACCAAGTTATCGAAGAGTATCTGAAGAAGGTCCATCTGATGAAGTCCAAACAAGAGATAGATCAGGATTTTGTTGATCTCATTTTGAATAAGGGATCTGCGGTTTCGGAAACGAACGATGGGCCGGCCTTACCGAAAGGGGTCGACGAAATCACTTTGGCGAAAGTCATCGAGGTACTCAAAGCAAGCGATATCGGTTTGTCGGCTGAGCAAGTGAGCGGACAGATCGGCGCTTCCAGGACAACCGCGAGACGCTATCTGGAATATTTGATATCCGTAAAGAAATGTAAAGCGGAAGTCGTATACGGGGTAGTGGGAAGACCTGAGCGAAGATATTATAAAATTTAGAATGAAGTGTGAAACACCTTCAAGATTGGAGGTGTTTTTTTTATGCGATTTCAAAAAAAAAACGATGTTTTAATCTGTTATCTTATTCTTAAGAAGGTTCGGAAATGAGATACAGTCCCATCATCAGTAAAAGAATGAAACTGTCGGGTTTTATAAAATCAAAAGATGTTGATGGATTTTGTGGTTTATGGATGAGGGTGGATAATGTCCTTCATGATGTTTTGCAATTCGACAATGTGGGGGTACCGGCCCATCGTTAACGATACGGAATGGAACCATTATTATATTGTCTTGGATGTACCCGACAACAGTGCCATCATTTCATTCGGGGTCCTTCTATCAGGGCGTGGAAAGGTATGGATCGATGAACTGGAATTCGAGGAAGTCAGTAAAGATACACCTACGACCAATATAGATTACGGCTGTGACCTTTTGGATGGACCGGCAAATCTATCTTTTGAAGAATGAATGCGCAGCAGCATGCCTTTGCAAAAATATAGTCAAAGTTTTCTTAATAATTGCAATCATCCGCTTAAGGAACCCGCCATTCAACCCATGAGTGGCGCCGGCTCAGCCTCGAAAAATCGCTTCCGTGAACACAATGAACATAATTAACAAAATAGTTTTAAAACACAATAAATTGAGAACGCTTACAAATGAAGCGGTTTCATATACAATTTACCTTATTAGAAGATAAGGAGTGATTGATATGCTCGCTTTATTAGGATACTTGATGATAGCGGCGTTTATGATTTTAATTATGACAAGGCGACTTTCAGCCATGATAGCTTTGATTGCAGTGCCAAGTGCCTTTGCACTTATTGGCGGGTTTGGCGGTAAAATGGGTGAGATGGCGCTGGAAGGGATCAAAAGTGTTGCGCCAACGGGAATCATGATTTTATTTGCGATCCTTTTCTTTGGCATTTTGATCGATGCCGGCGTTTTTGATCCGATCATCAATACGATACTTAAGGTTGTAAAAGGAGATCCAGTGAAAATCGCCATCGGCACGGCCGTCCTGGCTTTGCTGATTTCCTTGGATGGAGATGGTACAACCACATATATGATAACGATTTCAGCCATGCTTCCGCTATATAAACGGATTGGCATGAGGCCGCTTGTATTGGCCGGTATTGCCGTTTCGTCATCCGGAGTCATGAACCTTCTTCCTTGGGGAGGCCCTACAGCACGGGTGATGACCGCTTTAAAACTTGAAATGTCCGATGTTTTCACTCCTGTCATCCCAGCGATGATCGGCGGAGTCCTGTTCGTCCTTTTCATGGCATATTGCCTGGGTAAAAAAGAAAGAAAAAGAATCGGGATCATTGAAGTAGATTATCATGTTATGGCACAGCAAGCGGCTGCAACGGAAGATGCTTATCTTAAGCGTCCTAAATTGATAATATTCAATTACGCATTGACTCTTACATTGCTGGTGGCGCTGATCATGGAACTTATGCCTTCAGCGGTTCTGTTCATGATAGGTTTCGCGATTGCCATTACGGTCAATTATCCGAAACTCAGTGATCAAAAAGAGCGTGTGGCAAACTATGCAGACAATGCTTTATCTGTAATTTCGATGATTTTTGCAGCAGGTGTCTTCACTGGAATCCTTGCCGGAACGGAAATGGTCGATGCCATGGCAAACTCTTTGATTCAGCATATTCCAGATCAAATGGGCACACATTTTGCCGTCATTACAGCCGTCATCTCAGCACCTTTTACGTTCTTCATGTCTAATGATGCATTTTATTATGGTGTGCTCCCATTGCTTGCTAAAGCGGGAGCTGCTTATGGAATTGACCCTGCCCTGATCGGCAGAGCTTCACTATTAGGGTTGCCCGTCCATCTATTAAGCCCGCTTGTTCCATCTACCTATCTATTGGTTGGAATGGTAGGCGAAGATTTCGGTGCATTGCAGCGTACCTTCCTGAAATGGGCATGCGGATCGACGCTTGTCATGATAGTGGTATGTGTCCTATTGGGAATCATCCCACTATAAAGCTTTAAAGAGTCCCGTTCGTCAAGATGCGAACGGGACTCTTTTCTGTCTGCATCAAGCGCTGAATAAATCTAGAAAAAGTGAGATACATTATGTTTGTCTTCTCTTTCGCGACAAAGTTAGCTTTTACTTTTATTGAATGAGGAAGGTACGTACCTTAAGATTAAAGGAAACTATATTAATTATGAAGGGGAGAGAGTAAAATGGCTCACTTTAATATAAAAGTTGCAGTTCAAAAGTTCGGTAACTTTCTAAGTTCAATGGTCATGCCGAATATATCAGCTTTCATAGCATGGGGGCTAATCACTGCCCTATTCATCCCATCTGGTTTCCTGCCAAATGAAAGCCTTGCCAAAATGGTTACACCGATGGTTACGTTTTTGCTGCCGCTTTTAATTGGGTATACAGGTGGTAAGTTAATCCATGACCACCGTGGCGGCGTAGTCGGTGCCATTGCGACAATGGGTGTCATCGTGGGATCTGATATCCCGATGTTCCTTGGCGCCATGATAATGGGACCGTTCGGCGGTTATGTCATCAAGAAATTCGATCAATTGATTGAAGGGAAAATAAAAGCCGGTTTTGAAATGCTTGTTAATAATTTCTCAGCGGGGATAATTGGCGGCTTATTGTCCATTCTATCCTTCTTGGCCATCGGGCCTGCTGTAGACGTATTTACAGGCTGGCTTGTAGCCGGAGTCGATTGGCTTGTCGGTACAGGTTTACTGCCGTTGACAAGTATCCTGATCGAGCCTGCCAAGGTATTGTTCTTGAACAATGCCATCAATCATGGTGTACTATCACCAATCGGTGTAGAGCAAGTTAAACAAACAGGGGCTTCCATCCTGTTCCTTTTGGAATCCAATCCTGGACCGGGTATCGGCGTTTTGCTTGCTTATTGCTTTTTTGGAAAGGGAACGGCGAAGAAATCGGCTCCAGGAGCGGCCATCATTCATTTCTTCGGCGGGATTCATGAAATATATTTCCCTTATATCCTAATGAAGCCGATGTTATTCTTAGCCGTCATTCTTGGAGGCATGAGTGGAGTATTCACATTGGTCCTACTGGGCGGAGGGTTGTTCGCTCCTGCTTCTCCAGGCAGCATACTTGCCATTACAGCAGTAACTCCGCATAATGCAGGCGCATATATTGCTAACTTTGCTGGCGTGATCGTAGCGGCCCTTGTTTCATTCATCATCGGTGCATTCATCCTGAAAACAGGAAAGCAATCTGAAGAGAATATTGAAGATGCCGCGAAAAAAATGCAAGAAATGAAAGGCAAGAAAAGCTCTGTTGCCGATGTATTCGCTTCAGATCCGGGAACGATGCCATCAGGCGTCAGCAAAATAATATTTGCCTGCGATGCTGGAATGGGGTCAAGTGCGATGGGAGCTTCGCTGCTTCGCAAGAAGGTGAAGGAAGCCGGTTTGAATATCACCGTGACCAATACGGCGATCTCGAACATTCCTGCTGATGCACAAATCGTCATAACACAGGAAGAGTTAACTCCAAGGGCACAGAATAAAGTGCCGAATGCTTATCATGTATCGGTCGATAATTTCCTATCGAGCCCTGAATACGATTCATTGCTTGCACGGCTTCAGGACGATGGCACCGATGAGCTGCATGAAATCGTCGAAGATGCTGAAGAGAAGGTTCCCGGTGTTCGTGAACATTCAATTGAGCCTGGCATCAACGATGATGAGCAGGATGATAATGAATTGCTTCGCGAAGAAAACGTCTTCCTTAATCAACAATTCGCCAATAAGGAAGAAGCGATCCGCTTTGCAGGAAGAGCTTTAGTCAATGCAGGTTACGTTAAGGAAAACTATATTGAAGCAATGATTGCCCGTGATGAATTGACTTCAACCTATATGGGGAATGATGTAGCCATTCCGCACGGAACCGAAGAAGCTAAGAAAGATGTCCTTAAATCCGGATTTACCGTTCTGCAAATTCCTGATGGTGTCGACTTTGACGGCCAAAAGGCACGATTGATATTCGGCATCGCCGGCAAGGACGGGACACATCTTGAAATTCTATCCGGCATTGCAGTTACCTGCTCCGAAATGGAGAATATCGAAAAGATGGTTAAAGCCACATCAGCCAGGGAATTGATGGATATTATAAATGTCGGAAATAATTAAATACACTTAACCTAGAATAGAAAAGCGTTTGACGCTTTTCTATTCAGTATTTTCTCGTGTTACTCCACCAGAAATGAGTTGGTAGCATGTATATTACTTCAAGGGAAAAATCAATCATAGAATTGATCATAAAAACTTCTGGAAAACATACAGCCTTATCCATTGCGACACAATTGAATGTTAGTGTCCGGACTGTTCAACGTGATCTGAAGTCCATAGAAAAAATCCTGCAATCATTTGAGTTGCATTTAACACGCAATACACATGAGGGACTGACCATCGACGGGAAGAATGAACAAGTCTTTCGGCTTGTACAGCACCTGATGGGCAATCATCCAATCGATCAAACGCCTCAAGAAAGAAAGTTGCACCTCCTTTTAGCTTTACTGCAAGAAGAATCTTATAAAACTCAAGTTCTTGCGGGGGATCTCGGTATAAGCATAACGACTCTTACAACCTATTTGGACGAACTGACTGAATGGTTAAAGAATTTTAATATCGTGATTACGAGAAAAAGGGGAGTCGGAATAGAGCTTGCCGGTACTGAAGAAAATAAACGGAAAGCCCAGGCCGCCTATTTCCTGCACTTTTTTAATGAAGAGCTGATTGAAAGTTTATTTTTGTTGCAAGAAGGGAAATTCCCAGAGGCGAAAATCCTCGACTATTTCGATCCCGAATATCTTCTGGCTATCGACGGGGTGCTGTTTTCCACGTTTAACAGTGTCCATTCCCGTTTGGCGGATAGCGGGTATATAGGGTTAATTGTACATATTTATGTAACCCTGCAAAGGAATGAAAGCCAATTTTTTTTGGAGAAGGACTTCAAGAAAATAAGCGAACTTTCCGATGAGAATAATCTCATGAATAAAATAGGCAAGGAACTAAGCGCCCTGCTGGAAGTCTCTTTTACCATCGATGATATAAGCTACCTGGCTGCCATCCTGAAAGGTTCCAAGCTTCATGCAGCGGATGCCGTTCCATATGACAGTGTGTTGCTTGGCCAACTGATAAGAAGCCTGATAAAAGATGTTTCGGCACAATTGCAAATCGATTTGACCAAGGATTTCCCCTTGTATCAAGGTCTCCTTGCCCATATGGAACCATCGCTTTTCCGGATCAAACAGGAAATGGGATTGTACAACCCCTTAACCGAAGATATTAAAAGAAAGTATCCGGTTCTCTTTTTGGCAGTAAAGACCAGTCTGGAAAAGGGATTCAAAGAAATAAAAGAATTTCCTGAAGATGAAATAGCCTTCATCGTCCTGCATTTCGGATCTGCATTAGTGCTGCGGGAGGAAGAAATATCAATAAGGGCACTCATCGTTTGCCCGACAGGTATCGGCACGTCGAAAATGCTTGCAAGCCGGATCAAAAAAGAAATCATCGAAATCGAGACTGTAGAAATCAAGACGATCAAAGACATCCAGCAGCAGGGCAGCCTGAAAAACTATGATGTGATCATTTCTACCGTCCGGCTTCCGTATATCGATAGTGATTATATTCTTGTATCCCCTCTTTTGAGTGAAGAGAATATATTGAACATCAGGAATTATTTAAGGAAGAATATTGAAAACTTCACGAAGAATAAGCGTTATGTCAGTCATTCAGCCCCTAAGGAAACCCTGGCCAAAAAAGAGGATGGCGAATTGAAAGAAGTGCTGCAGGAATTGAAAGATGCCCAGCAGAGCATCGAGTCGATCATGGATAATTTCCGGTTTTATCGGCTGCCGCATCTGAAAGGACATCCAGAAATCATCGAAGAAATGGTCAGGATGGCTGAAAATGAATCACTGCTAATCGGTGCGGATGATGTGGTCGGATCCTTGAACGAACGGGAAAAAAAAGGTGGTTTAGGCATTCCTGGCACTGGAATGGGCCTTTTCCATACGAGACACAAGAATGTGAAAAAACTGATATTCCAATTGGCCCACCTGGAGGAATATCATCTGGTCAAAGGTATGGATGGAAATGACGTCCATATGAAAAATTTACTGCTGATGCTGGCACCTGAGGAATTGAGTGTGAAGCAGCAGGAAATCGTCAGCTTAATAAGCTCAAGCTTAATTGAAAACAATGAATCCATCATGATTTTTTCATCTTCGGACGAGAAAATGATTAACAGAAGGCTGGAAGCCATATTTTTGGACTATTTATATACTAACTTGATAAAGGGATGATTGTAATGAAACAAGCAGTACATTTCGGTGCAGGAAACATTGGAAGAGGATTTATCGGCGCACTCTTTTCACAGTCTGGATATCATGTGACTTTTGTGGACATAGCCGATCAAATCATCGATCAATTAAATGATAAAAAGCAATATCAAGTCAAACTGGCTACTGATCAACAAGAATCCGTAACCGTAGAAAATGTTTCGGGTTTAAACAGCTTAAAGCAGGAAGAGGAAATCATTAAAGCAATTTCCGAAGCAACCTACCTCACCACTGCTATCGGTCCTAATATTTTGCCTCATATCGCTCCTTTAATTGCAAAAGGATTAGCCTCAAGGGTGAAGGAAACCGATGAAAAACTATATGTGATCGCTTGTGAAAACCAAATATCGGCAACAGACCTTTTAGAAGGCTACATTCTAGAAAACTTGGATCAAGATACAAAAGAAAAACTAGCCGGAAAAGTATACTTCTTTAACTCAGCAGTCGATCGCATCGTTCCTATCCAAAATAACGAAGGATCACTCGATGTTTTGGTGGAACCTTATTATGAATGGGTCGTTGAAACGAATGAAAGCATTCCTGCCGTTGAAGGGATGACCATTGTAAAAGAACTCGCCCCGTTCATTGAGAGAAAACTGTTCACCGTTAATACTGGACATGCCGTCATAGCTTACCTCGGTTATCTCAAAAATAAAAAATCGACGATTGACCAATCATTGGAGGACGCAGGCATTGTAGAGCAAGTCAAGAATACCCTAGGGGAAACGGGCGCCTATTTAATAAAGCAATACGGTTTGGATGCAGATGAGCATCAGCAGTATATCGAGAAAATCATTAATCGATTTAAAAACTCCTACCTGAATGACTCGGTGAATAGAGTCGGCCGTTCACCGCTGCGCAAGCTCGGACCAAACGACCGCCTCGTCCGTCCTGCCGTAGAAGCTAAAAAAGCGGGACTTTCCTATACTAATCTGGCGAAAGCGATAGCCGCCGCTTTACTCTTTGATTTTAACGAAGATGAAGAAGCCCTTAAACTGCAAGCGATGATCAAAGAACACGGTATAGCTACCGCACTTAAAGAAGTTAGCGGATTGGACGAAAAAAGCGAAATAACCAAAGAAGTTATCAACCACTACAACAACTTGAAATAAAAGCCGAAAAACTCCTGAAAAATTTTTTCAGGAGTTTTTCTTAATCAAAAAGCGGATTATATATCCGCTGAACATTAAAACTCAAAAAAAACTTGTAAACAGTAATCATTACGTTTTATAATGAAAGGCAGTTTAAAGTATAAATCGTAATCATTTTGATTTGTTTGAAAGGAGCTTTTTAATGAGATTAGGTTTTACAAAATGTGGATTAGTGCAGTAAATCGAGAGTTGGGGGCAATTTTGGGTGCTATTACACGAAATTTAGAGATGTTACTCACGGGTTTAGGGCAATACTCGTGAAATTGGCGCAGTTACTGGAGTGATTACTCGTGAGTTTGGAGTGATTACTCGTGAGTTTAGCACAAATACTCGTGAATTCGGAGCAAATACTCGTGAATTGGTGTTCAAACACGAGTAGGTTGATTTTACACAAGATTTTGCGGCTATTGCACGAGATTTAGAGCCGTTTCTCACGGGTTTAGGGCAATACTCGTGAGTTTGGGTCATTTACTCGTGAGTTTGGAGCAAATACTCGTGAGTTTAGCACAAATACTCGTGAATTCGGAGCAAATACTCGTGAATTAGCACAAATACTCGTGAATTAAGTTTAATCCCGAGGCATTACATAGTTTTGATTTCGGATAAGCATTCGGAAATGCATTGCCTGATTTGTCATGATAGTAAAGCAAAGCTGTAATATAAATCGTAATCAATACGATTTTAGGCAGCCGATGAAAATAGTTGAGGTAATGGAGGAATTCTATCGTGTTCAGAAAAAGTAAATCGATTCTTATAGTATGTTTTTCATTTTTTCTTTTGGCTGCTTGTTCCACAGAGTCTGCGAATGATGAAGTGCGAGGGGAGAAGGAAGTGAACTTGCTTTTTAATTTTGCTACTGGCTCGCTTGATCCGCATGTTGATACTAGTTATGTGTCACTAAGGGCTGGAATCACTGAGACATTGGTGCATCTCAATGATGAGGATTTGACCATCGAACCTTGGCTGGCGGAAAGTTGGGATAGCAAGGATGGTCAGTTATGGAATTTTGAGTTAAGGGAGGGTGTGACTTTTCAGAATGGAAAGAAAATGGATGGCAAAGCGGTGAAGGCTTCCTTGGAGAGGGCGATGAAGGATAGTCCGGCGATCAAGAATGCTTTGCGGATTGAATCGATTGAAGCGGACGGGAATGCGCTGTCCATCAAGACGGAGGTTCCCTTTCCTGAGTTTCCTTCTGAATTGGTCCATCCTAATACATCGATTATTGACGTGAAGGAAAGTGACTATATAAACAAACCGATAGGAACAGGGCCATTTGCCGTTTCGAAATTCATGCCTGGTGCGGCTGTTGATTTAATACGGTATGAGTCTTACTGGGATGGAGCCGCAAAGCTTGAGAGAGCCAGGTTTTCGTTTAATGAAGATGCCAATGCACGGTCCCTCGCCCTTGAATCGGGAGATGCCGATATTGTTTTCCGTCCAGAAGTGGAAAGCCTGGAAAATTTGGAGGCGATAGATGGTGTGAAGGTTGAATCGACATCCACTTTCCGCGTACATCAAATGACGATGAATTTGGAACGTGAAGCACTGCAGGACATACACGTCCGAAAGGCGATAGATGCCTTGATCGACCGTTCTTCCATTGCTGATACGATTTTACATGGTCATGCAGAAGTGGCAACAGGACCATTTCCGTCCACTTTCTCTTTTGCTCCGGACTATCCGAAAAAAGAGAATGGAATGGAAGCTGCTAAAGGGTTCCTTGATCAGGCGGGATATAAAAAAGTGGATGGTGTCATGCAAAAGGACGGTAAACCGTTAACGTTTACACTTCTTACATACAGTTCACGTGCCGACCTGCCGTTAATTGCCCAAGTTTTTCAATCGGATGCGGGCCAGTTGGGGATTGATGTGAAAATCAAGCAAATAGAAATCCCTGAAGAGTATATGGCGGCCAATCGCGATTGGGATTTAACGACCTACAGCAATTTAACGGCTCCGCGCGGGGATGCCGGCTATTATTTAAATGCTACTTATCATCCAAAGGGAGCCTTGAACTTCAGTGGGACCGATGATGATCACCTGACGTCCCTGATTGATAAGCTGAATGTAACGGTCGAGCAGGATAAGCGTTCGGATTTAGCTGAGGATATTGCGATGTATGTAGATGGACATGTGTATAATTCTTTCATTTTACATCCGAATACACTTGTTGCTTATGATGCCGATAGAGTTAAAAACTGGATCACTTCGAGAAGCGAATACTACATGCTGACAAATGAACTGGATGTGAAGTGAATGTTCCGCATCTTAGTCCGTCGATTCATTGAGGTCGTGATTTTTGTCCTTGTGATTACATTCATCTCTTTCCTTTTTGTTCGGCTTGCTCCAGGGGACCCGGTCCTCTCGATACTTCAAGTGGATGATGTGTCGATCACAAACGAGCAAGTCAATAAGCTTCGCGAAGAATTGGGATTCAATGATCCGCTGTTAGTGCAGTATGGCGATTGGTTTGCGGATTTTATCCAATTGGATTTCGGTAATTCCTATCTGACGAATCAGCCTGTGATGGAGATGATCATGAGCGGTCTGCCTGCAACACTTGAGCTGGCGGTCGGCGCATTGCTTGTGATGTTTGGTATAGCCATTCCATTAGGTTCGCTTGCTGCCTTGTACAGGGGAAGCTGGATTGATCAGATTAGCCGCGCCGTTTCTTTGTTGGGCGCAGCCATTCCTAGCTTTTGGTTGGGGCTGCTCTTGATGGATTTATTTGCGGTACGGTGGGGGGCCCTTCCAACAATGGGCAGGGACGGATTTCGTTCTTTGATTCTGCCGTCAGTCACGTTGGGGCTTGCCATCACAAGTGTGTACGTCCGTTTGCTGCGTTCGAGTTTGATGGATTC
Organism: Peribacillus sp. NPDC056705; assembly: GCF_043656335.1. NCBI lineage: Bacteria > Bacillati > Bacillota > Bacilli > Caryophanales > Bacillaceae > Peribacillus > Peribacillus sp. NPDC056705. Next base: position 77,586 of record NZ_JBHTYI010000002.1, read on the forward strand.
CCTCAGTCATGATTTCATCAGGGCTGCCCGATCAAGGGGGATTTCAGAAATGCGGATATTCTTTGCACATGCATTTCGTTATAGCCTGCCCCCGGTCATTACCGTATTCGGTGTCAGCCTCGGCAGCCTGATCGGCGGTGTAGTGGTGATCGAAGTGATTTTTGCCTATCCAGGCATAGGTAAGTTGGTCGTGGACTCGATTCGGTCACGGGATTATCCAGTCATTCAAGGGTACTTGTTGGTCATGGCCATCATTGTATTCATGGTTAATAGTGCCGTGGATTTATCTTATCGCTATTTAAATCCGGAGCTAAGGCTGAAGGAAAGGAAGCATGGAAAATGGAGTTAGTTATCAAAAAAAAATCCAAAAAGCGCTGGAGAATGACCGTCCTTTTTACGTTGATGGCTACAGTCCTTGCCGTTGCGGCATACACCTTTCTTGTTCTGAAACATGATCCGGAACTGGTCAATCTGGGAGAAAGGCTTTGGCCGGCGAGCCTGGAACATCCGCTAGGGACGGATCATCTAGGGCGTGATGTATTGACACGTCTTCTGCTTGGCGCACAGCTGACGGTTGGCTACGGTCTCTTATCTCTGTTTGCCGCCGTTATCATCGGCGTCCCGTTCGGGGTGATTGCCGGTTTTAAAGGAGGTCTGATCGATCGGATCTTCATGCGCATTGCAGATACATTTCTTGCATTCCCTGATACGATCGTTGCCATTGTGCTTAGTGGCTTATTAGGACCAGGAATCGAAAATCTCCTGTTGGCGATCGTTCTAGTGAAATGGGTGAATTATGCCCGGCTTGTGCGAAGTACGGTGATCACCGAACGTCGGAAGGATTATGTCACAGCTGCTACAATCAATGGATTACGTTCATTTGGGATTATGCGGAAGCATTTATTTCCGCACCTTATCGGGAACGTGCTTGTATTGGCTAGCCTTGATTTAGGAAAAATCATTTTGCTCATATCTTCTTTATCGTATATCGGGCTCGGGGCGCAGCCGCCGGCACCAGAATGGGGAGCCATGCTGAATGATGCCCGTCCATACTTCCAGTCCAATATGTTGCTGATGATTTACCCGGGGCTCGCCATCGTATTTGTCGTCCTTCTATCCAACATACTCGGTGATTATTTACGCGATGCATTCGATGTGAAAAAGGAGGTGGAATCATGAGCATTTTATCCTTGAGGCAGCTAAATATCATGGGAAAGCAACGTCATATCGTCAAGGATCTTTCGTTAGATGTGCAGGAAGGTGAGTGGTCCGCACTTGTCGGACAAAGCGGGAGCGGTAAAAGCATGACGGCCATGGCCATATGTCAGCTGCTTGCACCCAATCTCCAAGCGAAGGGGGAAATATGGTACGGGGAAAAAAATCTTTTAACGCTATCTTCCTCTGAAATCAGGAAGATTCGCGGAAAGCGCCTGGCCTATATTTTTCAAGATTACCAGGGTTCATTTACACCGTTCCTTACTATCGGCCAACATTTCGACGAATATCAGCGAACACATTTGAACCTTTCCAAAAAGGCAAGGAGACAGCAAGCGGTAAAGGCGCTCATATCGGTGGGCTTGAATGAAGATATCTACATCAGATACCCTTTTCAATTAAGCGGTGGGCAGCTTCAGCGTGTATCCATTTCGTTAGCTCTGCTGCTTGAACCGGATATTTTGATAGCGGATGAACCGACCACAGCCTTGGACAGTGTATCTTCCTTTAAGGTCTTACAGCTGTTATCGAGGCTCCAAAAAGAAACCGGATGTGCGGTCTTGTTCATCACCCATGATTTACGTCATGTCAAGAAGTATGCGGATCGCATTGCGGTCATGAAAGACGGGGCCATCATTGAGGCCGGTGATAAAAATCAGGTATTGAATCATCCGCAGCATGCATATACGAATAAACTGATTCAATCATCGCCATCATTGAGCAGAATTCCATTTGAACTTAAAGGGGTGTCAGGATGACGTTATTAGAAGTGCGAAATGTCCATAAAAGCTATGATAACGGAGTGGAAATACTAAGGAACGTGAATTTCAGCATCGAAAGGAAGGAATGCCTCGGGTTAGTGGGCGAGAGCGGCTGCGGAAAAAGCACACTGGCAAGGCTCATCCTTCAGATAGAATCTTTTGACCAGGGCAGCATCCTATTTGAAGGAACCGCGCTGCAAAACAAAAGCGAACGCAGTTTAAAACCGTATCGCAAGTACATCCAAGCCGTTTTGCAAAATCCTGCATCGGCCTTGAATCCAAAACTAAGGATAAAAGATTCACTGATGGATCCATATCTTCAATTTGGCAGCCAGGTCAATATGAAACATTTTACGTATATAAGTGAAGCGAACTATATCGGACAGCTGCTGGAAACTGTGGAGCTCCCAAAGAGTCTTGCTGAACGTTATCCGCATGAGCTAAGCGGCGGACAAAAGCAGCGGGTGACCATTGCACGCGCAATCAGCATTGAACCGGCCCTCATTATATTGGATGAACCGACTTCAAGCCTGGACGTTCTGTCACAAGCAGCGGTGCTGAAATTGTTAAGGAAGCTGCAGGAGACTTTGGACATTTCCTACCTTTTCATTTCTCATGATCTTTCAGCTGTACAGGAGATGAGCCAACGGATCATAGTGATGAAAGGGGGTGCTATTGTGGATTCTTTCGAAAACGAACAGCTTTTTTGCAGCGATCGCCATTCATACACAAAAGAACTGATTTCGATGTTTGAATAATGAGGTTGAGTTTATTTGAGATTTAAATCGTAATGGTTTCGATTAAAGTGAAGTTTGACTCTTAAGGAGGAAGTAAGGTGAACCATCGATCATATTTGGCCTTGGCCATGCCTCTGACCATATCGACGATAACGACGCCATTGATCGGTGCTGTGGACACCGCTGTTGTGGGTCAGTTACCAAACCCCGTTTATTTGGGCGGCGTAGCTATAGGTACGGTCATTTTCAATACCTTGTATTGGCTGTTTGGTTTTTTGCGGGTGAGCACTTCGGGATTCGCTGCACAAGCACTTGGGGCAAACGATTGGAAGCAAGGCATTTTAGCCTTTTTAAGGCCGTTTATACTGGCGATTGTTGCAGGGGGAGGTTTCATCCTGCTTCAGGGGCCAATTGAACATGTTTCCTTAACACTGATGAATCCCGATGCTGACGTCCGAAGATATGCGGCTGAATACTTCAACATTCGAATATGGGGGATCCCATTCACTTTGATGAATTACGTCATATTGGGATGGCTGATGGGGATGTCCAAGATCAAGGTTTCGCTAGTTTTACAGGTGCTCATGAACCTGATGAACATTGCACTGGATTTGCTATTTGTTCATGGATTCGCATGGGGTGTGCAAGGGGTGGCGATAGCGACACTTTTTTCGGAAGTGACGGCCTTCTTCATTGGACTGATCATTATTGTGAAAGCGTCGCCTCATCGACTGGAAATGCCACCTTTGAAAGAGATGTTCGATCCATCATCCATTAAGAAAATGATGTCGGTGAATCGGGATTTATTCATCAGGACGCTTTGCCTGTTGGCCGTTTTTAATATTTTCACGGCAAAGGGTGCCTCATATGGAACGGAGATATTGGCGGCGAATGCCGTACTCATCCAAATTCACTATCTGATGGCTTACTTCTTTGACGGGCTCGCAAATGCTTCAAGCATTCTTGTGGGAAAAGCGATTGGTGCGGGAGATAAGCCCTTATATAAGAAGACCCTGATCCTTTCGTTGCAGTGGGGTGTTCTGTTCTCCCTGATGATTGCCGTCAGTTACTATTTATGCGGTGATATCATCCTATCGCTTTTCACACGGATGCCAAGTGTCATTGAGCTGGCAAACATTTATGGGATCTGGCTTATTTTATTCCCTCTATCTGCTAGTGTAGGCATCGTTTTCTACGGGGTTTTTACTGGGGCAACAGAAGCTGCCCCTATTCGTAACTCGATGATCTATTCCTTGGTGGCCTTCTTGATAACACTTTATATTTTTGTGCCGGCATATCAAAACCATGCATTATGGCTGGCCTTTACTATATTCAGCCTAGGACGCTCGGTATTTTTGGCTTTGTATATACCACGGTTAAGCAAAAAATTATTTCCTAATAGGAGTGTGCGCCTTGAAAACGATCAAATGGTCTAGAAACAAGGAAAAAATCATTCATACATATCTGGATACTTATAAAATTTTACTAAAAGAAGATGATTTATCACCAAATAACGAAATCATCAATCGCGTTTTAACCGAACTGGTTTCGATGATTTCGAAACCGTTGGATCAGCATGTGGCAGAAGAAATTCTCAATTATGATGAAATCCGGTCGATTCGGGGTACCATGCTTGAAAAGCTGACGATTGCTGAATCATTGATGGAGAATCATTATGCAAAATTATTTGTTGGCAGTGTGAACACCTTGGATGACTTCCGTTCTTTCATTTATTGGGATAACTACAAAGAACTGATTCAAACGGAGATCAGTGAATTGAAAAAGGTGAAAAATGATATTCAATCATTCGCATTTGTAGGGACGGGTCCTCTGCCACTAAGTCCATTGCTGCTTCAACGGGAGTTGGGTGCGAAAATGACATGTCTCGATATAGATGAACAAGCCCATTCACTTGGCAGGCGCATTGTCCACGAACTGGATGTCGAAGGGAATTCAGACTATATCCTGAATGATGGCGCCCTTCATGACTACACGGAGTTCGATCTTGTATGGATTGCCAGCCTGGTTCCCAATAAAGAAGAAATACTGGAACGGATATTTCGGACGAACCCTGGCGCAACCGTCGCAATAAGGTCGGTTGACGGCATTCATCGACTATTATATGAGCCCGTTGATGCGACAAAGTTCAGTAAAGTGGCATGTGAGGAAGTCGGAAGAACGATCGCGGATTCTTTCATCATCAATTCAACCATTTATTACACATTTAAATAGTGACACCATGGAACGAGTTGCTACGGCAATTCGTTTTCTTTTGGGAAAAAGATATTCCTATAAACTTACTTGACATTACAAACTTATTAAAATATAATAACTTACATAAAGTAACTAACAAAAGGAGAATTCATACATGAATAAAAATGATGCAGGTCAAGTTTTTTTAAGGGTGATTTTAGGTCTTACTTTTTTCATTCACGGCGTTTCAAAGTTTCAAGGGGGCATAGGGAATACGGCTGGATTTTTCGATAGTCTTGGCATTCCTGGCTTCATGGCATACATCGTTGCAATAATCGAATTGATCGGTGGAATTGCGGTTATACTGGGTTTGGGAACACGAATCGTTGCCGTCCTATTTGCGGTAATTATGGCGGGGGCGATCTTTACGGCAAAATTACCTGCCGGCTTTCTTGGAAACGGGCAAGCGGCGGGCTATGAACTGGACTTGGCGCTGCTGGCCATGTCTGTCTATCTAGTGTGTGCAAACCGTACGGTTCTTTCTTTGGATCATGTGATTTTCAATAAAAAAGGGAAGTGATAATATGGATAAAAACTTTCATCAAAAACCAATTACTTTTGTTGGCGAAGTCAGTATAAATGTTTTGGATTTGAATAAGGCCATTTTGTTTTATCAAGAAATCATCGGTCTTCAAGTATTGAAGAAAACCGACCGGCTGGCTGTTTTAACGACAGACGGAAAAACCCCGTTGCTGACACTTGAGCAGCCTGCGGATGTGATTCCGAAAGAAGGGCGGACTACGGGCTTATATCACTTTGCCCTTTTGCTGCCAAGCCGTGCCGACTTATCGATTTTTTTACGCCATTTACTTCAAACGAAATATCCATTTGGAGCGGCGGATCATGAAGTGAGTGAAGCGCTGTACATTACCGATCCGGATGGCAATGGCATTGAAGTATACACTGACCGGCCATCCACTGTTTGGAGATGGGCCGGTGGGGAAGTCGCAATGGGCACGGATCCGTTGGATGGGAATGACCTTCTGGAAGAAAGCGATGGTGAGTGGAGCAAACTCCCAGCAGGTACTTTAATGGGGCATATACATTTGCATGTAGCGGATTTACGTAAAACGGAGGAGTTTTACATGCAGGGTCTTGGGTTTACCGTTGTGAATCGATATGGAGGAGCGCTCTTTACTTCAACCGGCGGATATCATCATCATATCGGGCTGAACACTTGGAATGGCGTGGGCGCTCCTGCTCCAAAGGAAAAAAGTGTGGGACTGAACTGGTATACTCTTGTTTTTGCGGATGAAGATGCGAGAAACAAAGTAACGGAGCAACTGCAAGGAATCGGGGCTGCCGTAACGGAAAAAGAAGGATTTTTCGCTGTAACAGATCCATCTGGCAATGAGATTCATTTAGTCGTCTAATTTAAAAGCAGAAAGTAAGGGTGAGGATAATGGGATTCTTAAGTAAATTATTTGGAAATAAAGAAATCGCGGCAGGGGAGAATGGAGAAATGACAAAAGTATTATTCGTTAAAGTGAATGATCGTCCAGCAGATCAGGCAATCAGCTCGAAAATGTATGACACCTTCTTAAAAGCATATAAAGAGACACACCTGACAGATGAAGTGACCGAGCTGGATTTATTTAAAGAAGAACTTCCGTACTATGGAAATACGGCGATAACCGGGTTGTATAAACGCAGCCAGGGTCTTGAACTGACAGCTGAAGAGGAAAAGGCGGCAGAACTGGTTGACCAATATTTAAATCAATTCCTGGCCATGGATAAAGTGGTATTCGCTTTCCCTCTATGGAACTCAACGGTTCCTGCACCGCTAATCACCTACCTTTCCTATTTGGCACAAGCCGGTAAAATGTTCAATTATACGGCGGAAGGTCCTGTCGGGTATGCTGGTGATAAGAAAGTCATGCTATTGAATGCCCGCGGTTCTGATTATGCATTGGAAGGAATGGCTTCTGCTGAAATGGCCGTGAATTTAGTGAAAAATATAATTGGCCTATGGGGAATCAACAATCCTGAGGTCGTGGTCATTGAAGGCCATAATCAGTATCCGGACCGGACACAAGAAATCATCGCGGATGGTTTGGAAAACGTTGCAAAAGCGGCTGAAACATTCTGATTGCGAGTGGAATGAATAGCAGGCAAAGAAGGCCCTCCATATTAATGGGGGCCTTTTTTGTGCGGGAATGATGTTATTATTTGACCTGATACTTTTTCAAGCGGTATTGAAGGCTTTGGCGGCTTATATTCAAGGCCTTGGCAGCTTGGGAAATATTCATGCCATGTTCTTTCAAGATTTTCTCCAAATATTGCTTTTCAGTATTGGCAATATAATCATCAAGTGATAAGGTCGACTCCTGTATATCTCCATTTGCATGATTCTCTTTACTTTCGGGATGAATGTCTTCCAAATGGGCTTTCTTCCTAAATAGAGTCGGAAGGTGGGTGATGGCAATCTTTGTATCGCCAGGTTCCATTAAATTCATGGCCCCCTCAATGATATGTTCGAGTTCCCTTACGTTCCCGGGCCAGTCGTAATCATAAAAAAGCGAGTAGACTTCTTCACTGATCCCTTCAATATTCAATTCGAACAGCGCATTGAATTTCTCGATGAAGGATTGCGCCAGCAAGGGAATATCCTCTTTCCGTTCACGAAGAGGAGGGATGAATAACGAAACGACACTTAATCGATAATATAAATCCTTTCGTAAATGATCATTTGCAATGGCATCTATTGGATCTTCATTTATCGTTGCTATGACCCGTACGTCAATTTTTTTATCTTTTGTATCCCCAACGCGGCGAATCGTCCTTTCTTGAAGGGCCCTTAATAATTTCGCCTGCATATTCGGATTTAAGGAATTGATTTCATCAAGAAGGATGGTCCCCCCTTGTGCCTGTTCGAATAAACCTGGCCTTTCAATCGATCCGGTGAAGGCCCCTTTCTTCGTCCCAAAAAGAATTCCTTCAATAAGACTATCTGGCAGGGCAGCACAGTTTTGGCTGATGAAAGGATGTGTCGAACGGCTGCTGCCATTATGGATGCTTTGGGCAAAGAGTTCTTTTCCCGTTCCCGTCTCCCCGACAATGAGGATGGAGGATGCCGTCCTGGTCGAACGCTTGCTTTTTTCAATGACTTCCAAGAAATTCTCACTCGTTCCGATGATACTGTCAAACGTATATTTCGTATCGCCTTTATTCAGGATATTATCTTTAATGATTCTTTCAAGATTCGTTATATCCTTTGCCACTTCAATGGCTCCGATGATATTTTGATTCTGGTCCAAAATCGGAAATGTATTATTGATTGTTGTAATTTCCTGTCCGAGATTATTGAAGTAGGTCTGCTTCGAGTTTTCGGTTTTCCTTCCAGAATGAAGCGCCCGTATTAATGTGCTCTCCGTTTCTTCCTTGAATTTAAAGATCTCGTGAATCTTTTTCCCTAATACCTCTTCCGAATCCATGCCTTCTATTTCAGCCATTTTCTTGTTATATATAATGGTCCGCCCTTTTATATCGATTATATGTAACCCGATATCGATTACGTCCACCAGTGAGTGGAGGATGGTTTGGAAACCTTCTATTTTAATGATTTGATCTAAATGCATGAATGCCTCCCGTTTTTCTTCTTTTCTTAGAGCTATTGTAGAGGAATTGAAGCAAAGGCGCAAATAAAATTTGCACAGCAAGAATATTTTGCATTGAAGTGCAAAAATATTTTGCGGAAAAAGTGAAAAAACGCTGTTTTTTATGGTTTTTCTAGTTGGCATGAATTTTGCATTAATAAAAAGTGTAAGGTTTAAGCGACAAAATTAGGGTTTAGAGCAAAAAATAATGGCATACTATGTCAGTTTTGCCCTAAAAGTGCTGAATTTCATTGCATTTTTAAAGAAAAAACATTATTTTTTCAAAAAAATTAAAAGTTGGCACGGAACTTGCTTAATTAATAAGCGAGAAGTAAAAACATAAACTTTAGGGAGATGAGACATAATGGTCCAACCATATAAACACGAACCATTTACTAATTTTAAAATCGAAGAAAACAATAAAGCTTTTCAAGCGGCATTGAATGATGTAGCTAATGATTTAGGGAAGAAATATCCGCTGATCATTAATGGTGAAAAAGTGTTTACTGATGAAGTCATTACCTCTGTAAACCCGGCAAATAAAGAAGAAGTTATCGGAACCGTATCCAAGGCGAATAAGGATCTTGCCGAGCAAGCGATGCAAGCGGCAGATAAGACATTCCAAACTTGGAGAAAAACGAACGCGGAAGTGCGTGCGAATATTTTATTCAGGGCTGCAGCCACCGTTCGGAGAAGAAAACACTATTTCTCGGCACTATTGGTTAAAGAAGCAGGGAAGCCTTGGAATGAGGCGGATGCAGATACAGCGGAAGCAATCGACTTCATGGAATACTATGCACGTCAAATGCTGAAGCTTAAAGACGGCATGCCAGTGGAAAGCCGTCCGATTGAACATAATGCTTTCAATTATATTCCACTTGGTGTCGGTGTCATCATCTCACCTTGGAACTTCCCGTTTGCGATCATGGCAGGCATGACGACGGCTGCTCTTGTTTCAGGAAATACAGTCTTATTGAAACCGGCCAGTACAACACCGGTCATTGCAGCTAAATTCATCGAAGTATTGGAAGAAGCGGGCTTGCCTGCTGGAGTCGTGAACTTCATTCCAGGAAGCGGTGCCGAAGTGGGCGATTATTTGGTAGATCATCCTCGTACACGTTTCATCAGCTTTACTGGATCTCGTGATGTTGGAATCCGCATTTATGAGCGTGCTGCAAAAGTTCAGGAAGGCCAAATCTGGTTAAAACGTGTCATCGCTGAAATGGGCGGTAAAGATACGATCGTTGTTGATAAAGAGGCAGACCTGGAATTGGCGGCACAATCAATCGTCGCTTCTGCATTCGGATTCTCCGGTCAAAAATGTTCTGCTTGTTCACGTGCCGTAATAGTGGAAGATGTATATGACCAAGTCTTGAATCGTGCCATTGAATTAACGAAAGAAAAAACAATTGGGGAACCAACGGATGTAAGCAACTTCATGGGTCCGGTCATCGATCAAGCCGCTTACGACAAAGTCATGAGCTACGTTGAAATCGGTAAAGAAGAAGGGAAAATTGTTGCAGGGGGAGAAGGAGACAATTCAAAAGGTTTCTTCATCCAGCCAACTATCATTGCCGATGTGGATGAAAACGCACGTGTCATGAAAGAAGAGATTTTCGGACCGGTGGTTGCATTCTGTAAGGCAAAAGATTTCAATCATGCAATCGAGATTGCCAATAACACGGATTATGGATTAACGGGTGCTGTCATCTCGAACAACATCGAACATATCGAACAAGCGCGTGAGGATTTCCACGTAGGTAACTTGTACTTCAATCGCGGCTGTACTGGTGCCATTGTAGGATACCAGCCATTTGGCGGATTCAATATGTCAGGTACAGATTCAAAAGCGGGCGGTCCTGATTATTTAGCTCTTCACCTTCAAGGAAAAACAACATCTGAAACGCTATAAATTTTAGGGGGAATCAACATGACAACAGTAACGGAAAAATTAATCGAGCAAACAGAACAATATGGTGCAAACAATTATAATCCACTTCCAATCGTCATCGCGAAGGCAGAAGGAGTTTGGGTGGAAGATCCTGAAGGCAACAAATATATGGATATGCTAAGTGCCTATTCAGCAGTGAACCAAGGCCACAGGCATCCGAAAATCATCGACGAATTAAAAAAGCAAGCTGATCGCGTAACATTAACGTCCCGTGCATTCCATAGTGATAAATTGGGCCCATGGTATGAAATGGTTTCCCGCATTACGCAAAAAGACATGGCACTGCCTATGAATACGGGTGCTGAAGCCGTTGAAACAGCAATCAAAGCTGTTAGACGCTGGGGTTATGATGTAAAGGGAATCGCAGAAAACCAAGCTGAAATCATTGCTTGTGTCGGTAACTTCCATGGCCGTACAATGGCAGCGGTGTCCTTATCATCAGATGAGGAATATAGAAGGGGCTTCGGACCGATGCTGCCAGGGATCAAGCTTATCCCTTACGGTGATCTTGAAGCATTGAAAGAAGCGATTACACCGCAAACCGCTGGATTCTTAATCGAACCGATTCAAGGTGAAGCGGGAATCATCATACCGCCACAAGGTTTCTTAAAAGAAGCTTACGACCTATGTAAAGAAAATAATGTCCTTTTCGTTTCTGATGAAATTCAGTCAGGACTTGGACGTTCAGGAAAAATGTTCGCCTCAGACTGGGATGGAGTAGTTCCGGACATGTACATTTTAGGTAAAGCGCTGGGCGGCGGGGTTTTCCCAATCTCTTGCGTAGCTGCAAACCGTGAAATCCTTGGCGTATTCAATCCTGGTTCACATGGTTCTACATTCGGAGGCAATCCATTGGCATGTGCGGTTTCCATCGCTTCATTGGAAGTTCTTGAAGAAGAGAAGCTTGCAGAACGTTCGTTGGAGCTTGGACAATACTTTATGGATAGTTTAAAAGAAATCAAGAATCCAATGATTAAAGATATCCGCGGCAGAGGCTTATTCATCGGAGTCGAATTAACAGAAGCCGCAAGACCTTATTGTGAGCAGCTTAAAGAAGAAAAACTGCTATGTAAAGAAACACATGATACAGTTATCCGTTTTGCTCCGCCATTAGTTATTACAAAAGAAGACTTGGATTGGGCAATCGAACGCATTAAAAGAGTTTTATCCTAATATACCTATGAGGTGAATTCCATTGAGTACAACGATCAAAGAAGAAAAAGAAACTGCCAGCTTGCTTGATTCAACACAGGTCGTAATCAAGGAGGCGCTTGATAAGCTTGGCTATTCTGAAGAAGTGTTCGAGCTTTTGAAGGAACCTCTCCGGATGCTGACCGTCCGGATTCCGATTAAGATGGATGACAATACGACGAAGATTTTCACTGGATACCGTGCCCAGCACAATGATGCTGTCGGTCCGACGAAAGGCGGAATCCGTTTTCATCCCGAAGTCGATGAGGAAGAAGTCAAAGCACTTTCAATGTGGATGAGTTTGAAATGCGGAATCGTGAATCTGCCATATGGCGGAGGAAAAGGCGGCATCATCTGTGATCCGCGCCAAATGTCCATCGGTGAATTGGAAAGGCTTAGCCGTGGATACGTTCGGGCAATCAGCCAAATAGTGGGGCCGACAAAAGATATTCCGGCCCCGGATGTTTATACGAATTCACAAATCATGGCATGGATGATGGACGAGTACAGTAGAATAAGAGAACACGATTCTCCTGGTTTCATTACAGGTAAGCCACTGGTACTGGGCGGTTCACATGGTAGGGAAAAGGCGACTGCACAAGGTGTCACGATCTGTATCGAGGAAGCTGCAAAGCGTAAGGGCATAGAATTGAAAGGTGCACGCATCATCGTCCAAGGATTTGGGAATGCAGGAAGCTTTTTGGCCAAATTCATGCATGATGCAGGTGCGAAAGTGATTGGCATATCGGACGCATATGGTGCCATTTATAACCAGGATGGTCTGGATATCGATTACTTACTTGATAAAAGGGATAGCTTTGGAACGGTAACGACACTATTCGATAATACAATCACCAATAAGGAACTTCTGGAACAAGATTGTGATATTTTAGTGCCTGCTGCCATCTCCAATCAAATCACCAAAGAAAATGCCCATCTTATCAAAGCCCAAATTGTCGTGGAGGCAGCGAATGGACCGACTACATTGGAGGCAACCAAGATCTTGACGGAACGCAATGTTCTTCTCGTACCTGATGTATTGGCAAGTTCAGGCGGTGTGACTGTTTCTTACTTTGAATGGGTTCAAAATAATCAAGGTTATTATTGGGAAGATGCTGAAGTCCAAACCAAATTAAAAGAGTTATTGGTCAATTCATTTAATCAAGTATATGAAATGTCCGCGACAAGAAAAGTGGATATGAGGCTGGCAGCGTATATGGTCGGTGTCAGAAAAATGGCAGAAGCCTCAATATTCCGTGGCTGGGTATAAGCTTTAGTCAAATAATGGAGAGTGGAGGAGTGATTCCGTGTTAAAACCGATTCATACCATCGAGTGTGCTCAGGATGGGACCGTCGAACAAGTTTACGTTCAAAAGAATTCCTATGTTTATGAATGGGAGAGGCTCTTTTTAGTGAAAACGGAGGATGGGAAATTGATTGATGTTTCAATAGGTGCCAGTGGTCACATTACTGAAATTAATGTTTCGGCAGGGGATCCTATTAATAGAAAGCTTCCTTTAGCTTTGCTCCAAGACGATTTTGTTATAACTGGCTCTGATTGATTATAGGAAAGAGGGTGTTCCAAAGGCGGAAGCGATTTCTGCTTTGGGATGCTCTTTTTTGCTGTGATCATTTAAATGGTAATCATAAAGCCAGGAAAAAGTTTGAAAAGAAAAAACGCCCTGTTTCATGGTAAAATATCAGAATGATTGGACAATGCACAAAGCAGTTTCAACCCATGAAGCTACAACAGATCTGCGGGGATTGTCAGGGTTTGAATATGTAAAGTTGAGAGGAGGCGGGAAGGGTGAATATGGATGTGGATATATTCAGGCGATTATCCGACTTTGATAATGTTTTGGTCGTAGATGATAAAGGGATGATCATTTTTTATGATATGGCAGATTTAAATGTCCTTAAAGAGCTTGGGATAAGGCCGGAAGAATTCATGGGGAAGAGTGTCACTTCCTTTTATAAAAACATCACGAACGAAAATAGTACGCTCATGAATGTGTTAAGGACGGGAAAACCGTTATGTAATATAAAACAAGAGATGATCACCAAAACGGGAGAGGTCATCGAAACGATCAATTCCACATTTCCGATAGCCGAAAACGGTAAAATCATTGGGGCCGTGGAATTCTCTAAGCGTTTCTTTTCCAAGGATGCCATCCAACATTTGGACAAATATTCGAGCCATAAAATTTTCAGGAGAAATAATACCGTTTATACGATCGATGATATCATCACGGTTAACCCTAAAATGGAAAGAATTAAAGATAAACTTGGAAGAATTGCGCTAACGACCTCAAATGTGTTGATCGTTGGGGAAACGGGCACAGGAAAAGAACTTATCGCCCAGGCGATCCATAATTTAAGCGATCGATTTGGAAAGCCCTTCATTTCACTTAACTGCAGTGCAGTTCCTGCTAGTTTATGGGAAAGCACTTTGTTTGGTACGAATAAAGGGAGCTTCACCGGGTCGGAAGATATGCCGGGTCTATTCGAACAGGCCGAAGGGGGAACTTTATTTCTGGATGAAATCAATTCCTTGGATATTGATCTTCAGGTGAAGCTTCTGAAAGCGATTGAAGAGAAAACGATCAGGAGACTGGGTGGAAAGAAAAATATCCGCTTGGACATTAGGGTGATTTCAGCAACGAATGAGGTACCGGATATTTTACTGGCGGAGAAACGGCTGCGGGAAGATTTATTCTATAGAATTGGTGTCGTGCAGATTGACTTGCCAAGCTTGATGGAAAGAAAAGAAGATATAGAAGTCCTTGTTGACTATTATCTGAATTTTTACAACAATACGATGAATATTTATATAGACGGTGTTCAGGATGAAGTGCTCCAATGCTTCAAAAGATATCCATGGCCAGGGAATATCAGGGAATTGAAAAACGCGGTCGAGACGGCATATAATCATGTCCAGTCAAGTAGAATCACCCTTGATGATATTCCCGGAAGAATCAGAGATTATACGGAAACTCCAATGGCCAAAGACAACAATCTTAATGTGGATTCCTTAAAGGATGCGGTTCAGCAATATGAAAAAGAGATCATTGTTCGTCAATTGAAAAACACGAATGGGAAAATTGCGGAATCTGCCAGACAGCTTGGCATCTCTAAACAATTATTGAAATATAAAATGGAGAAACATAAATTGCGGTAAAATTTTTTTTACGCTAGGGGGAAAAATTTCACCCCTTCATAATGGATTTTGATAATCGAAGGGCCACGATTCTATACGCTAAATAGAATCGTGGCCCTTTTTGCCTTGTATGTAGCGTCCTAGGTTAGTATGGATAAAAACTATTCAAATATTATTAAGGTTGGCACGGTATTTGCTTATTACTAGGATAGGCGTATGAAAAGAGGCTTCATCGAGTGATAAAAAAATAGAGGTGAATGGATGAATACAAACAAGATAGTACGTGACAGCCTTATTTTTGGTTTTGCTTTATTTGCTGTATTTTTTGGGGCTGGCAACCTGATTTTCCCACCGTCGATCGGACTTGCATCAGGGTCGGATTGGCTTGTGGCGCTAGTTGGCTTCATTCTTACGGGAATCGTACTCCCCATACTGGGAGTTGTGGCGGTCCTGAATTCAAAAGGGAAATTTGAAGAACTGACAAGGCCGATAAGCCCCTGGTTTTATAAGGTATTCAATCTGGTCGTCATGATAGGGATCGCGATGCTCGTCACTGTACCCCGGACGGCCGCTACGACCCATGAGATGGGGGTTCATACATTATTCCCGAATGTGCCATCTTTCGTGACGATGATCATTTTCTTTGGATTGAATTTTTATTTTGCCAGCGATCGATCTAATCTCATTGATAAAGTCGGACAAGTGCTAACGCCTGCCCTGTTCGCGATTCTTCTTTTTATCGTCATCAAAGGCACATTCGATCCATTGGGGGCGCCTGTAAATACGGGTATTCAAAATCCGTTCGGCCACTCCTTTTTTAGTGCTTATCAGACGGGTGACGTGTTCACGGGCCTTCTTTGTGCCTCGGTTTTCATTGGCTCGATTGCGGCAAAAGGATATGCCGAACCTTCCAAAATGAAGAAAGTGGTCATGAATGGAACCATAGTGGCTGGTTTGGGATTGCTCATCATATACGGGGGGCTTCTGTATATCGGTGCTACAGGAAGCGGGTTATTCCCTAATGACATGGAGAATGCGCAGCTGGTGACGGGCCTGGTCTATAATCTGCTTGGAGATTACGGGACGATTGCATTGGCCATAGCGGTTTCATTAGCGTGCCTTACCACCTCGATTGGAATAACCGCTTCGATAGCGGACTTCCTTAGCGGGTTGACGAAGCAAAAAGTGAGCTATCGTAATTGGGTGATCGTCGTTTGCGCCACGGGAGTGTTGATGGGTCTAATGGGTGTCGAAAAGATCATCGACTACTCCGTACCATTATTCATGGGAATTTACCCTGTTTCGATTGTGGTTGTCATACTTGGCGTTTTCCGCAAATACATACCAAACGCGGGAGCCTATAAGGGGTCGGTCCTGGCCACGTTCATCATCAGTTTATGCGAAACATTGGAAAGCATCGGCCTCCATGTGGGATTCATGAATGATTTCATTTCCATCATTCCGTTCAGTTCGTATGGGTTTGCATGGCTCATTCCGGCGGTACTGGGATTCGTGGCAGGAACGTTCATCCACGGAAAACAGGCCCAGGAAATTCCTTCAAGCCCCATGAATGGCGAAAACCATTCATCTTAAATGCCGAGAAAGGTCATAAGTTTGAATAGGAAAATAAATAGGTGATTAAGATTTCATCATTTAGATTTTACTTACTAAGGAGAGGGAAATATGAAATGTATTTATATAAACGGAAAAATATTTACAGCGAATCCGAAACAACCTTATGCGAGTGCCATGGTTGTTCATAATGGGCGCATCGAGTGGGTTGGAGAACAGTCAGAGACAGATGGAATGAATGGGGAACGGATCGATCTTCTAGGGCGGCGGGTACTTCCCGGGCTAATTGATGCACATCTGCATCCGCTGTTTTTAGCTAAGGCAGCCAAGCAAATTCCATGTATGCCCCCTGTCGTTGAATCGATTGAGGATTTGATCAAGGCCGTTCGTGAACAGTGTGAATCCCATAATTCAGGGGATTGGATTGAAAGCTGGGGATATGATGAAGGGAAATTGACGGAAGGAAGGTCCCCTTCACGCTACGATTTGGATAGGGCGACAACGGACATCCCTGTTGTCATAACCCGGACCTGCGGCCATATTATCGCCGTCAACAGCAAGGCATTGGAATTGGCCGGGATCACGAAGGACACGCCAAATCCAGCAGGGGGGGAGATTGACAGGGATTCAGAAGGGGAGCCGACAGGGATATTACGGGAAAATGCAAAAGAATTGGTCAATAAAGTGATGCCGGTTCAAACATTTGAAGAAGAAACGGATACTCTTGCCGAACTGAGTCCCAAATTATTATCACACGGGATCACGGCAATCACTGAACTCCTGGCAAGGACCAAGCCGATCGATTACTTGGATCTGTATAGGGCAGCAAGCGAAAAGGGCCTGAAGCAACGTACAGTTTTATACTACATTTGGGAAGATATGAAGAATGATATGATCCTGGATAAAGGTAAAACAAACAGAGAAAGCCAGAATCATATAGGTGGGGTTAAGTTATTCTCGGATGGCAGCGTGTCAGGTCAAACGGCGTGGGTCGATCCGCCATTTTTAGGGGAAGAAAAGAACCATGGCATACAGATGACATCAGAGGCAGAGTTGTTAAGTGCAGCTGAGGCAGCCAGGAAAAACAATATTCAATTGGTCATACATGCAATGGGGGAGCAAGCGATCGATTTGATCGTGAATACCTTTTACGGAAAAACGGGATGGATCGCGGATGGTCCATCGATAAGGATCGAACATGCAGCCATGCCTACAAAGCAAGCACTTCAGCGGGCAGCTGAAACGGGTATCGCTTTTGTTCCCCAACCAATCTTCTTATATGCCGAAATCGAAAGCTACCTTAATAATCTGGGTGCAGATCGCACAAGGCGAGCCTACCCCATCCAATCCATGTTAGAAGCAGGCATTAAACTGGCATTCTCTTCCGATGCACCTGCAACGGCATGGGTCGATCCGGTCAATCCGTTCGTTGGAATCAAGGCAGCCGTAACCCGCGTTGCCTATGACGGTACTGACACAGGTCAGGATCAGCGTGTAGATGTGCCTACAGCGATTACACTATATACAAGGGCCGCTCAGGAGATAACGAGAATCCCGGATATCGGGCAGCTCACTCCGGGCTATCATGCAGATTTCATTGTGCTCGACCAAGATATTTTGGCGATCAGGCCGGAGGAAATCGATAGGATTACAGTGGAAGAAACCTATATGGGCGGTTCTTTGGTTTATCAAAAAGAAACGACGATAACTAAATAGAAAAATGGGGACGAAAAGGGGGCAGGTTTCCTTTTCGTCCCTTTCCCTTTCTTGGTACGGATGTTCAATAGTAGTAAAAAAAGTTTTACGCTAAAGGGTAAAAAATTTTACACTTCCATGCGAGGGAGCCTTGAAAGCGATGTTGCCGTTTGAGTGTCTAAGGCTCATAGGGCCTGCTGAAATCCAATTTTTCAAGAAGCCGGATGGTTAAATGCAGAAGATCAATAATTGGCACACAACTTGCTGATTTACTGGATGGATAGATTTTATTGTTCATATTTGAGGAGGAAATGGTCATGCAAAGTTTGAAGTTATATCCGGAAATAAAAAGTGTAAGAGAAGATGTGATTGCTTGGCGACGTCATCTTCACCAGCATCCGGAATTATCCTATCAAGAAGAGAAGACATCGCAATTCGTATACGACACCCTGTTGTCATTTGGAAACCTGGAAGTTACACGTCCGACAAAATACAGTGTGATGGCCCGCTTGATTGGTACACAGACTGGAAAAACATTAGGCATCCGTGCAGATATGGATGCACTGCCGATCGAGGAAGAGAACTCTTTCGACTTTAAATCCAAAACACCAGGTGTCATGCATGCTTGCGGTCATGATGGTCATACAGCGATGCTTCTTGGTACGGCGAAAATCCTTTCCGGAATGAAAGATAGCCTGAAAGGTGAAGTCCGCTTCTTTTTTCAGCATGCCGAAGAGTATTTTCCTGGGGGAGCGCAGGAAATGGTAGATGCAGGCGTTATGGAAGATGTGGATATCGTGATTGGTGCCCACCTCATGTCCACCTTTGAAGTCGGGAAAGTTGGCATCGTGTATGGACCGATGATGGCTGCGCCGGATGGTTTCTTTCTGACCATCAATGGAAAGGGAGGGCATGGTTCTGCACCTCATGAAACGATTGACAGCATCGCAATCGGTGCCCAGGTCGTTACGAACCTTCAATATATCGTGTCCCGCAATACAGATCCGTTGGACAACTTGGTTCTCTCCATCGGAAAGTTCGTTGGCGGGGAAGCGGCTAATGTCATTGCGAACTCCGTTGAGATCAGCGGGACGGTTCGAAGTTTTGATTTGAAATTCCGGGAATCCATGCCAATTCTTATGGAAAGGGTAATCAAAGGCATTACGGAAGCACATGGCGCCTCTTATGAATTCAACTATCTAACTGGATATCGGCCGGTCATAAATGACAATGAGGTCACCAGGCTCATTGAAGAAACTGTCCGTGAAGTTTATGGAGAACATTCTGTCGACCACCAAAAACCGACGATGGGGGCTGAGGACTTTTCGGCTTTCCAACAGGAGGCACCTAGCAATTATTTCTTGATAGGAGCTGGGAATAAGGAAAAGGGAATCGCCTATCCCCACCATCATCCGCGTTTTACTTTTGACGAAGATGCCATGGAGTACGGTGTTAACATTTTTATCCATGCTGTTCGAAAGATCTTAGGATAGTATTAAATGAGCGGCCCGGCCTATCTGGGAGAAGGAAAAAAGAACTAGATTAACGAAAGGACTTTTTACCAATATAAATCCAAGCGCCTTCGCTGACCGTTCACCCTCTAAACAGGGTAGGGTTTCGCGAAGGTATTTTAATTTAGAAGCGCATAATGCCTTATTCCCCTTCATAAACTGTTATGGAACAAACAAGCCAGTAGACCAAGGGGATGAAAGGAGTTGATCATGGCAGCCCGAAACCGGTTCAACCGCTTGCCTTTATCCATGTGTGCTTTCTAGGAATTTAAGCCCACGACCAGAAATATTATGTTAAAATACAACGTGAGATTTAAACATCAAATAAATAGTGGTTTTTCTGAATCCATCCATATTTACAATAAAAAAGGAACATTCAGAATTCCGCCATTTAAAAAAGGGGAGTTAAAACAGAGTATGAGAATCTCAGAATTAAAGAGGAAAGCCCTTCAGTCGTTGGGAGGTAAATGGGGAGTAACTATTTCGCTTATGTTGCTCTTGTTCTTGATCAACCTCATTTTACCTTTAATTGTCGATGTGATCGGAAGCGGTGGGTTTTCACAATGGCTCATGCAGGAAGAAACACCATTATGGTCGGATATCTTCAGCATGGTCTTTTCCATTGCCTTAATCCCGCTTACCATTTCGACCACTTGGTTCTACCTGAATTTGGTTAGGGAAGGAAACCCTGATATTCCAGAAGTATTCGCCATCTATAAAGATGGAAAAACCTCTTTCAAACTTATTGGGGCATCCATCTTACAAGCAATTTTCATTTTTTTATGGTCATTATTATTAATCATTCCAGGTATCATCAAAGCTATCGCCTATTCGCAGCAGTTTTTCTTATTGAAGGATCATCCTGAATACACGGTGCTTGAAGCCATTACAGAAAGCAGAAAAAGAATGAAGGGCTTGAAATGGAAGTATTTCCTTATGCACCTAAGCTTCATCGGGTGGGGCATCCTTTGCATGTTCACGGTTGGAATTGGTTTACTATGGTTGATTCCTTATGCGGGAACAACAATGGCTGCATTCTATAACGAATTAATCGTGCCTCAAGGAGATATTGACGACGATCAACAAATAGAGGGATAAAAGATCAACCGATAGCCCATGGCTATCGGTTTGAATTTGTAGACAAAAGGGGCATTACCTAAAATTTCAAATGTTGATTGGAACGTAAGGTGCGAGACTCCTGCGGGAAAAGCGTGAATCAAATGCATATTCTCCAAGGAGGTGAAGGGTTGTTAAATCCGTTTCACCTTACTGAATTTGAATGTATTTCAATAATTTATATGCCAAAATAGCTAAGTATAACTTTATGCCATTATCATAATTGTTTAGGTCTAATCCAGTTTTTTTCTGTATCTGTTCTAACCTGTACTTCAGTGTATGGCGATGAATATATAGCTCGCTTGCTGTTTCTTTGATACTTTGATTGAAAAAAAGATAAGCTTCAAGTGTAGTAATGAGGTCTATACCTTTTGAATCAAGTAGATTTCCAATGTATTTTTGGTAAAACTCTTCTAAATCTACCCCTGATTCTTTCATTTCAATGAGTAATTGATATACGCCAAAATCGTTATAATGGACTATGGATTTTGGTTTAAATAGAATTTGGGAAAATCGCGCTGCTTGCTCAGATTCAGCAGCACTTTTGTGTAATTGATAAACGTCGGCAGTTGTTTTACCAATACCTATAGCTATTTGTTCATTTGATAATGTCGAATTCCAATTATTCAAGAGGTTCTCAGCTAACTCTAAAATATTTAATCCAGGTTTTGCTTCCACCAAAATAATGACACTATCGGATTTTGTCCTCATGAGGTAGGGGATTTTTGACTTTCCCATGGTGTATTGAATAGTTTCGGTTAACTCATTGTATTTTTCCTTGATTTTCTCCTCTTTCAATAATGGAAAATAAATGTATATGATACTTTGTGGATTCGTTAGGTCTACTCCCAGTTTACGTCCTCTCTCGATCATATCTTTATTATTTGGGATTATAGGATTTAATACTTCTTCCAGGAAGTCACTAGTGAGCCTCAATTGTGTCTCCTCCACTGCTTTCCTCCGCAAAAATTCAATCGCAAATACAGTAGTGGCATGCTCAATTGCAATTGAATCCAATTCATCCGATAACCTTTTTTCCTTTATAATGAGTAGACTTCCATAGGTATTTTTATTAGCTATAATAGGTTGACTATTAATTTTGTAGTTATCCATTTGTTTTTCATTTAGATTTTTTAAATTGTTAATATCAATGAAGTCATGTTTTATGTAGGAACTTATTATTTCATCTTTTGCTATAAGGATTACACTTGCATCAATTATTTCATGAAGGGTTTTTGTAATGGGGTCAAATCCGTGTTGTTCTAATACAAGCCGTGTAAAATCCTGATGGATTCGTAGTGAATATTCAAATGTTTGGCTTTGTTTGTTAACAATTTGTACCAGTAGTTCTTTTGTAATCATAGAAAAGTTTATGTTCGCTGGAATTTCAATTAAAGGTAAGGCATATTCATCTGCGATGGTAATAAATGATTTTGGAATTTCCTTTAAATAAAATCCTGTATATATAGCTATTCCAGATAGTTTTCCGATGGATAAAAGCTTTTCGAATTCCTTGCGTTTCTTCGTATTTTCTCCTAATCCGAATCCTGTTGTGATCAAAAACTCTCCATCTTGTAAACGATAGATATCTTCAATTACCTCCACAATAGTTACCCATTTGATCCAATTTTGTAACCCCTTTTTTCCAGCCTTTAATTTTGTTTGTTTCATGATAGGCAGTTGCAAAGCTTCTGAAATCCGAATAGCCATAGATAGCCCCCTAGTGATTAAACTTAGTTTATCCTATCATCCATTATACGCGGTGTATAATGGAACATCTATTTTTTCATACGTTTGTCAAATTGTTATCTGTCAGAAATTTTAATAAAGTTTTCATATACTCTTATAATTCCAAAGGAGATGTAATGGATGAAGGAACGAGATTATTTAATTAAACCGGTATTAGGACAGCAATATCCAATAGCTGCATCTGCAAAAGGCATATATATATATGATCAGGGCGGTAAGAAATATATGGATGGGTCGTCTGGAGCTGTAACGGTAAGTATTGGACACGGTGTACAGGAGATTATTAAAGAAACCCTTGCACAGGCAGAAAAAATTTCATTTTCTTATAGATCACAATTTACCAATGAACCGGCTGAAAAACTAGCAGAGAAATTGAGTCAATTGGCTCCGGGAGATCTTAATTGGTCATTCTTTGTAAATAGTGGTTCAGAAGCGACCGAGACAGCGATGAAGATTGCTATACAATATTGGCAAGAAAAAGGACAACCACAAAAGGATCGCATTATATCTAGGTGGACTAGTTATCATGGCATTACAATGGGAGCATTATCCATGTCAGGACATATATTAAGAAGACAGAGGTTTGCAGCGATGTTAGCTGATTATCCTTCAGTAGCTGCCCCTTACACTTATCGTCGACCTGATCATTTAACTGAAGAAGAATTTGGTCTTCTTTGTGCTCAAGAACTTGAAATGGAAATTAGGCGTATTGGGGAAGAACGTGTTGCTGCATTTATTGCCGAGCCAATTATAGGTGCTTCTGGGGGGGCCATCACTCCACCGGCTAATTACTATCAAAAAATCAAGGAGATTTGTGAGCGTTATAACGTCCTATTTATTGCAGATGAGGTAATGACAGGAATAGGCCGTACTGGGAAGATGTTTGCAATAGAACATTGGAATGTTACTCCAGACCTCATTACTCTAGGAAAAGGAATGAGCTCAGGGTATACCCCAATGGCAGCTACTCTAGTCAGTGATAAAGTTATGGAACCTATATTAAATGGATCTAAGTCCATTATGGGAGGCCATACTTATAGTGCCAATCCTCAATCTGCAGCAGTTGCGCTAAAGGTTATTAAATACGTGGAGAAACATCAATTGGTAGAAAAGGCAGAAGAACAAGGGATATATCTTATGAGTAAATTGAAAGCGCTTTTAAAGTCTTGCGAAATGATTGGGGACGTACGAGGAAAGGGCCTTTTAATTGGAATGGAGTTTGTAGCCGACCGTGAAAAGAAAAACCCTTATCCACCTGAATTAAATGTAACAAATAGGGTAATTAAACAAGCCTTTGAAAAAGGGTTACTTGTTTACCCAGCGTCAGGAGCCATTAATGGAATGGGGGATGCTATTATCATTTCGCCACCTTTGGTTATTACAAAAGATGAAATTGATAGTTTAGTAGATATTTTAGAAGAAGCAATTTCTGAAGTGCAATGTGAACTCAACATGGAGGGCAAGATCAATGCTACTGTCCAAGTCTAAACAAGGAAAGGTAAGTACTTTAGAGGCTGCCCTTCAAAGAATTTCCGACGGATGCTCCTTAATGTACGGAGGATTTGGCGGCATTGGCACTCCCCCTACCATTGTAGAAGGGATATTGAATAAAGGATGTAAACATTTAAGTTTAATAGGTAATGACGCAGGTTTCCCGGACGTTGGGGTTGGGAGATTGATTAGTTCAGGAAGGGTGAAGAAACTAATTACTTCTCATATTGGCTCCAACCCAATAGCCGGTCAATTAATGAACAAGGGGGAAATGGACGTAACATTTTCTCCACAAGGAACGTTGATTGAACGTATTCGAGCCGGTGGTATGGGATTAGGTGGTATTTTATCCGATGTGGGATTAGCCACGGTTGTAGAGGAAGGAAAGACACATATTACTGTAAATGGACAGGTATTTTTGATTGAAACAGCATTAACTGCTGAAGTATCTATAATCCATGCTTCAAAGGCTGATTATCTTGGAAATCTCGTATTTGATAAAAGCGCACGTAATTTTAACCCTTTAGTTGCCATGGCGGGGGATTTTACGATAGTTGAAGCAGATGAGATTGTTCAAGTTGGTGAACTTGATCCAGAATCGATTATAACCCCTGGAATCTTTGTGGATATGGTAATTCCAAGTGAAGGAGTGAATTGGAAATGGGTTTGGGAGTAGAAGAACGCCATCGTATCGCTAAGCGCGCTGCCCAAGAAATAGAAAATGGAATGATTGTTAATCTAGGAATAGGCATTCCTACATTAATTGCTGATTATATCCCATCGGATATTTCTGTCCAATTCCATGCCGAAAATGGAGTGTTGGGCACTGGTCCGACACCAAACAGGAGTGATATTAATCCTAATTTATGTAATGCCGGTGGTTATCCCTGTTCGGTGGTTCAAGGAGCCTCCTTTTTTGACAGTGCTACTGCATTTGGCATGATCCGGCGAGGCCGTTTAGATGTTACCATTTTAGGAGCCCTTGAAGTAAGCGAAGAAGGCGACCTGGCAAATTGGATAGTTCCTGGAAAACTTGTCCCTGGTATGGGTGGGGCGATGGAGTTGGCTCAAAAGTCTAAAAAGGTAATTGTATTGATGAACCATACAAACAAACAAGGTAAATCGAAAATACTGAAGGAATGTACACTACCACTTACCGCTAAAGGTTGTGTTAGTTTGATCATCACTGAAATGGCTGTGATCGAGGTAACGCCACAAGGATTAGAGTTAAAAGAAGTTATGGAGCCTTACACAGTGGAAGATGTAATTAAACATACAGATGCACAATTGAAAGTATTAAAAACCACAGGAAAAGTTTAGGAGTGAATGAAATGGAAGATGCCGTCATCGTATCAGGAGTTCGTACTGGAGTGGGTGCATTTGGAAAGTCCCTTAAAAGTGTTTCCGCCACTGAAATGGGAAGACAAATATTGGAGGGTTTAATGGATAAGACCACTCTTACCAAAGCGGATGTAAATGAAGTGATATTTGGACATGGATATGTACATGGGGGAGGATTGAATTCAGCTAGAATATCATCGCAATTAGCTGGATTCCCAACGAGTGTTCCAGGACATGTAGTGATCAAGGCATGTGGTTCTAGTTTAAAAGCGATTACTAACGCGGCCTTAACGATTAAGGCCGGTCAAGAAGAGGTGGTAATTGCTGGTGGGGTAGAGAATATGAGTCAGGTCCCATATATAGTTAAAAATAGATGGGGGACAAAGTTTGGGAACGTAGAAATGGAAGATGCCCTATTAACTGATGGTTTAATTTGTTCGTTGGAAAATGAACATATGGGAATGACGGCCGAACGCTTAACGCAAATTTACGGTATCTCCCGAGAGGAACAAGATAAATTTGCCTTTGATAGCCATAAAAAGGCAGTTCAGGCTATTGAAAATCATTATTTTAAAGATGAAATTTTACCAGTTCAGGTCACCGATACGAAAAGAGCTTACCTATTCAGGGCAGATGAGTCTGTACGCTCGGATATTCAGCTAGAAAAATTAATCAATCTTCCACCTGTTTTTAAATCGGATGGGTCAATCACTGCTGGGAATGCGTGCCCTATGAACGATGGAGCAGCAGCAGTTTTAATGATGTCAAAAAAGAAAGCTATACAAAAAGGTATTAAACCTTTGTTAAAAGTGAAAGCATTTTCCAGTGCTGGTGTTGAGCCAGGCATTATGGGGATTGGACCTGTTCCAGCAACAAAAAAAGCACTGGAATTAGCCGGATTAACTTTAGATGATATTGGTTTGATTGAGCTTAATGAAGCCTTTGCAGCACAGGCATTAGCTGTTATTAAAGAACTAGAGTTAGACTATTCAAAAGTAAATGTTAATGGTGGAGCTATTGCATTGGGGCATCCAGTTGGAGCAACTGGTGCTAAGCTAACTGTTAGTCTAATGAATGAAATGTTACGTACCAAAACAAAGTATGGAATGGTGACGCTATGTATGGCCGGAGGAATGGGGCTTACCGTCATATATGAAAACCTAACATTATAACCACATAAAAGCGAGGTGAACTGTATTGCAATTAATCAAAGAACAAATTCAAACATGGTTAACAGAGCATTATGAAGAAGGTACAGAATTATTACAACGACTTGTACAATCTCCTAGTATTTCTAAAAATGAGGCAAAAGCGCAATCAATAATCACTGAAGTATTATCGAATATGGGGTTAAAGGTGGATGCCTGGGAGCCATGTGGAAAAGAATTAACCGAAAGTCCCTACTTTTGCTCGTCAAGGGATGATTTTACAGGAAGTCCTAATGTTGTAGGTGTTCTACCCGGGACAGGCGGTGGCCGTTCCATAATCTTAAACGGACATATTGATGTTGTCCCTGAAGGTGATCATGAACAATGGACAGATGTTCCCTATAGTGGAGCGATTAAGGAAGGAAAAATGTATGGTCGTGGTGTTACGGATATGAAAGGTGGGCTCGTTTCATTTCTTTTAGCCTTACAAGCCATTCTGCAACTCGATATTAAGCTTAGAGGCGACGTTATTTTTCAGAGTGTTATAGAAGAAGAGAGTGGTGGAACAGGGACTTTATCTGCTATTCTAAAAGGCTATAAAGCTGATGCTGCACTAATCACTGAACCTACAAATATGAGAGTTTTCCCTAAACAGCAAGGATCCATGTGGTTTAGGATCTTTGTCAAAGGACGGTCAGCCCACGGGGGAACACGATATGAGGGAGTAAGCGCTTTTGATAAAGCAATGGTACTAGCGGAGCAAATCAGGGCTTTGGAGTTTAAACGGAATCAACGTATTAATGATCCTTTATACGAGCAGACACCTATCCCCATTCCTATTAATATCGGAGTAGTTTCAGGAGGAAACTGGCCATCTTCAGTACCTGATTTGCTGAAAATAGAGGGAAGAATGGGTGTAGCACCTAACGAGAAGATAGAAGCTGCACAACATGAAATGGAGGAATGTCTACAACAACTTTCAGTCCTGGACCCATGGTTTAAGGAAAATCCACCTGTCTTAGAATGGTTTGGTGCTCGATGGCTACCAGGGGAAATCGATCTTGAACATGATTTGATGAATACGTTAGTTCACCAATATAGAGAAACTACTGGTGAAGAACCCGTGATAGAGGCTTCTCCTTGGGGAACTGACGGGGGATTGCTTACAGAAGTAGGGAAAATTCCAACGGTGGTTTTTGGACCAGGGACAACGGAAATGGCACACTTCCCGGATGAGTATATTGAATTGGATAAAGTTTTTAAATCTGCAGAAATTATTGCATTAACTATAATTCAGTGGTGTAGTATCAAGGACAATATCTGAATTAAATGAAAATGAAATAATTAGTTCAGCATAAAACGGCTGATTTAATTTAGGAGGGTATTATGGCTGAATTAGATAATGAACAAGGTCTCAAAAGGGTAATGAAAAGTCGCCATTTATTTATGATTGCTTTAGGTGGTGTAATCGGTGCAGGGTTTTTCAACGCTTCAGGTTTTACGATTAGTCAGGCAGGCCCTATAGGCGCAGTTTTAGCCTATATGATGGGCGGACTTATTATGTATTTAGTTATGTTGTGCTTAGGGGAATTGACAGTGGAAATGCCAGTATCCGGATCTTTCCAAGCTTATGCGACTAAATACATTCATCCATCGACAGGCTTTACAGTTGGGTGGATTTATTGGATTGGGTGGTCTTCTACCGTAGCCTATGAAATTATCATTATAGGTTCGCTGATGCAAAGATGGTTCCCTGATATTTCTCCATGGATCTGGTCGTTAATTGCAGGAATTGTACTATTTTCTGTAAATGCCCTTTCTGCACGCAGTTTTGCTGAAACGGAATTCTGGTTTGCGAGTATCAAGGTAATCGCTATAATCTCTTTTATCTTTATTGGGTTAGCCGTCATTTTTGGTATTGTACCAATTGAGGGTGAACCAGCGGCTCCTTATTTTACACACTTAACAGAATTTGGCTTCTTTCCTAATGGAATGTTTGCAGTAGTTATTGCTATGATGGCTGTTAATTATTCATTAGGCGGTACGGAACTTATAGGAATTGCTTCTGGTGAAAGTGAAAATCCCGAGAAGACGATCCCTAAGGCCATAAACCAAACTGCTTACCGAATAATATTATTCTTTGTTTTGTCAATAATCATCGTTGTTTCTATAGTTCCTTGGCAACAAATCCAGCCAGCTGCCAGCCCGTTTGTCACAGCACTAGATAACATCGGTATACCATTTGCAGCCGATATTATGAATTTTGTCATTATTACCTCATTACTATCTGTTGCTAACTCTGGTCTTTATACTACAACCAGGATGTTATACTCTCTTTCTAGTTCTAAGATGGCACCGAGATCCTTTCAAAAGTTAACCAAACAAGGTGTGCCTTTACTTGCTTTAACGGCTAGTATGGGAATCTCCTGTGTGTCCATTCTGGTTTCAAAAGTAGCGGCTGAAACGATTTATACCTGGATCCTTTCTGTAGCAGGAATGGCATCCATGTTGGCTTGGATGAGTATTGCGGCATCACAGTATTTTTTCCGCAGACGATATGTAGCTGAAGGAGGAAAAGTTAGTGATCTAAAATTTCGGACCCCACTTTACCCTTTAGTTCCTATCTTGGCATTTGTCTTTAATCTAGTTGTATTAATAAGTTTAGTATTTGACGAAGGAACTAAATTGACTATTTATATTGGTGTTCCAGTAGCCATTGCTTTTCATTTGATATATATTTTATTTTTGCAAAAACGCGGAAAGAAAGATGTTGGGTCATCAGTTCATGAGGAGTATGAAAAGGTGCGATTAATCAATAAAAGTTAAAAGTGAACGATAAATAACAGATAATATGGCTCAAGTGCAAACAAGTTTCTTCATATATAAACGGCAAAATTGAAGATCATTGAACCGTACTGCTCAAGAACTGTTGGGTTTGTTTGGCATAAAGGCTGGTCATGAAATGATATTGTAAAGAGCTACATTCAATATACGATGGAATTTTTGGAACATAAAAAAAGTGACAGTTAATTCTCTATTCCCCTTAAAAAGGTTAAATTGTTCATTTTTCCTGGTGTATAATAGAATATTGAGAATGCCATTTAGGGGGATTACATAGTGAGTAGTGGTTTTAATATTGCGGATATGATATACCAATTGTTTTGCCTTGTATTTCTAATCCTGATCATCGTTGGGACCATATCTCTTTTCCGTTCCATGAAGCAACGTAAAACCAGACTGGATATCATGGAAAAGAAAATGGATGATTTACAGGAACTGATTAAAAGAGGTAAAAATTGACGGCGGCATCGTTCATACTGCAGGAAAACTCGAAGAAAAGCGAGTTTTCCTGCAGTTTTTTAATTCGAAAAAATTCCAGTTGATTGGAACGGAAGGTACGAGACTCCTGCGGGAAAAGCGTGTCCAAGGGAGACCCCGCAGACGAGCGTCGAGGAGGCTCCCGGACCGCCCGCGGAAAGCGAGTGCCTGGAGTGGAAATCTCGGATCAGATTTACAAACCCCCAAAAAAGTTCCAGTTGATTTCAGAAAGCCGCTTCCTTTCCGCTGACTGCCTGCCAAGCCTCACCAAAGCAAGCATCTAGCAGGTCTCGGCTAGCCAGTTATTCGGCAGGAGTGTCACAAATTTCTTCAATTCAGTAAGGGTTTAACAAACTGGACAGCTGCATGTTGCAGCTGTTTTTTCTATGCAGTGGAGGCATTCTGGTTCAAACTCCGGCAATTATAAAAAATCTATAGTGAAATAACTTAGTGAAAAGCACTGTCTCAGAATTTGAAAAAGAGGATTGGATTTTGAGCATCAATGGAGAGACATAAAAAAATAGAAAAAGAAAGTGAATTGTAAAAAATAAGCAGTTTTACATAGGGGTGTTGGGATCGTGGTGCAAATTTCATGTACGGCTGCTGGTATGGAAGATGCATGGTTTGTTGCGGTGTTTTACCCTATAATGGAATAGATGTGTATTTAAGGATTCGGTGAAAAAGTCTACCAGGAATGCTCGACCCTATAACAAATCGGCGGAGATGGAGAAAGCTGAACATCCGATCCTTTTGTTAGGTAACTTTTGAGAAGTGGGAGGAGTCGGTATCATGAAAGAAGTTATTGCAGTAAAAGAAATTACTAGGTTTAAAACACGGACGGAGGAATTTAGTCCGTACGCTTGGTGTAAACAGATGCTAGAAAATGACCCCGTAAGTTATCACCAAGGAACGGATACGTGGAATGTTTTTAAATATGAAGATGTGAAGCGGGTTCTCAGTGATTATAAACATTTTTCAAGTGTTCGGAAACGGACTACCATTTCGGTTGGAGCGGATAGTGATGAAGGTTCCATTCCTGAAAAGATCCAAATCACTGAAGCTGATCCACCTGAGCATAGAAAACGCCGTTCACTGCTTGCCGCAGCATTCACACCTAGAAGTCTTCAAAACTGGGAACCTCGCATTCAGGAGATTGCTGATGAATTGATCGGAGAAATGGATGAGGAAACGGAGATTGATATTGTGCAATCATTGGCGAGTCCTCTTCCAATCATTGTCATGTCGGATTTGATGGGCGTTCCCTCGAAAGATCGTTTATTGTTTAAGAAATGGGTGGATATCTTATTCCTTCCGTTTGATAAAGAAAAACAAGAAGAAGTAAATGAATTGAAGCAAGTGGCAGCAAAAGAATACTATCAGTATTTGTATCCGATTGTTGTGCAAAAACGATTGAACCCGGCGGATGATATCATTTCAGATCTATTGAAGTCTGAAGTGGATGGGGAAATGTTTACGGATGATGAGGTTGTCCGGACGACCATGCTGATTTTAGGAGCGGGGGTCGAGACAACAAGTCATTTACTGGCCAATAGCTTTTATTCGCTGCTATACGATGACAAAGAGGTTTATCGAGAGTTACATGAAAACCTGGATCTGGTTCCGCAGGCGGTCGAAGAAATGCTCCGTTTCCGATTCAATCTTATTAAATTGGATCGCACCGTAAAGGAAGATAACGATCTATTGGGAGTGGAATTGAAAGAAGGGGATAACGTTGTTGTTTGGATGAGTGCAGCCAATTTGGACGAAGAGATGTTTGAAGATCCTTTCACCCTTAATATCCACCGCCCTAATAATAAGAAACATCTTACCTTCGGAAATGGCCCTCATTTCTGCCTGGGAGCGCCGTTGGCCAGACTCGAAGCAAAGATTGCGCTTACTGCATTCCTGAAGAAATTCAAGCATATTGAAGCGGTGCCATCATTCCAGCTGGAAGAGAAACTTACCGATTCAGCAACCGGGCAAACTTTGACATCACTGCCGCTTAGGGCGTTCCCTACAGTTTAAAAAACGAAAAAACCTTGTGCACTAACCTGCATAAGGTTTTTTTCTTTGGCTCTTTTCGTAAAGATTGTTGTTTTTAAAAAACTAAACGATTTAAGGTTGATTGGAGCGCAAGTGCGAGACTCCTGCGGGAGCAGCGGGACAGGTGAGATCCCACAGGCGTTTACGCCGAGGAGGCTCACCGCCCGCCCCGCGGAAAGCGAGCATCTGGTGGGGAAATCAACCAACCGCTTTACAATAGCAACAAAGTATGCGAAAACAGCCTTTTCTTTTTAGTAGGGACGCATGGCATACAGGTTCCTGTCACTTCCTGAAACGGTCGGCATGAAATGTTATAGTAACCTGAAGTTGAGGTGACAATGACGAATAGGGTAGTATGATAAAGTAACGAATTTTGTGCCCAGGCATGTACCGCGAATTAGGTTGACTGGCGATCAAGCATTTACGTTAAACCATGCAATGATGAAGATATGGTAAAATGGAAATTTCCAAATGAAACGGTTTTAAAAAGTGAAAGGATGTTATTATGAAATTAAAGCAGCAATTAACCATTGCCTTTATAATAAGTGTACTTTCTTTGATCGGGTTCAGTTTCATGGCATTTACCATAAGTGCAAATGAATACCTGAAATTTGATCAAGATGTGATTTCCTTGGTGCAAGGAATGGAATCTCCCCTTCTGACGGACATCATGAAGTTCTTTACCTACATAGGTTCAACCGTTTCCATACTCATCCTTTCCTTGGTCATTTTGTTTTTCTTATATAGGGTTTTGAAGCATCGTTTGGAACTAGTCCTATTCACTGCAGTCATGATTGGTTCACCTCTTCTCAATTTGATTGTTAAGCTATTCTTTCAACGCGCCCGGCCCGATTTACATCGGCTCATCGAAATAGGGGGGTACAGTTTCCCCAGTGGACATGCCATGAATGCATTCTCTTTATACGGTATTCTCACGTTTCTGCTTTGGCGTCACATTACGGCTAGGTGGGCGAGGATTCTATTGATTCTGTTCAGCATGATGATGATCCTCTCGATCGGTATAAGCCGAATATATTTAGGGGTCCATTATCCTAGTGATATCATTGCCGGATATTTGGCAGGTGGTTGTTGGATTGCGATTTCCATTTGGTTTTTCCAAAGGTATCAAGACCGGCGGAAGAACAAAGATCGTTAATAAAGGAAGCAAGGTTATACAAGATAAGCAGCCGGCAGGTAAGTCAGCTGTTGATTCAAGAAAGTTAGGAGCGTATTAATTGGAAAACTGGATTACGGAATTCATGAATGATTTTGGATATATGGGTATCTTTCTATTGATAGCATTGGAAAATATTTTTCCGCCGATCCCGTCTGAGGTCATTCTTACTTTTGGCGGTTTCATGACGACTACAGCGAACATGACGATCATGGGTGTCGTGATCGCATCGACTATAGGGTCAGTGGCAGGGGCAGTCGTCCTTTATGGAATTGGTTTACTTCTAGATGTGAAGGTCATTGAAAAGTTCGTGGAAAGATGGGGCCATATTCTTAGATTAACGGTATCGGACGTCCATAAGGCGAATTCATGGTTTGACAAGTACGGGTCATGGACCGTGTTTTTCTGCAGATTGGTTCCGCTGATCAGAAGCCTGATTTCGATTCCGGCTGGCATGTCCCATATGAGTTTTTGGCTCTTTCTGCTTTACACAACAGCCGGAACACTGATTTGGAACATCATTTTAGTGAATATCGGTGCAGCTGTTGGATCTTCGTGGGAAGATATTGTAGGGTATATGGACATTTATTCAAATATCGTTTATGCGATATTGGCCTTGTTATTCATTATTTTCGTTGTTTTGATTTTAAGAAGGAATAAAGGCAAAGTATAATTTCAGTTTAGTTGATTGGGCCGTTAGAGTCGGCACCTTCATTACATAACCGAAAATGAAAACCAAAGGCTGTCATTGCGACAGCCTTTTTCTTATGGAGAAGGCGGCTGAACTCAGAATAAAGGGGAAGTGCTTTGGACAAAATGAGTGAAACGAAAAAGGAATGAGGTTCGGTGCTATGGCTTCTTTTTTCAAACAAAAGAGACAAGTGAAGCAACGTGAAAAGAAAAAGGAAGATGACAATCAATCCAAAAGCAAAACGCCTGATTATATTGAAAGTTCCATTTCTGCCAATCTGGAAATTGTGAAGAAAAGGACGGGAAACAGTCCGGACATCATCATCCGTACGTTGAAAATCGGTCAAAATCCGGAGATGAAAACAACAATCTTGTATGTGCAAGGCCTGGTTGATAATCCAAGCGTCACGGACTTTTTAATTGAGTCAATCATGAAAAATCCTCATCTATCAGAAAAAATGCTTCCACAAGAAGCATTGGATATAATCTCTGAAGACGTGGTTTCCCTCGGTGGTGTAGAAACTGTCAAGGATTGGGAAAAATTGTTTTTGTCCTTATTATCAGGGGACAGCATCATTTTGGTTGATGGAATAAACATCGCCCTGGTTGCCAGTACAAGAGGAGGAGAACAGCGCTCGATTCAGGAGCCAAGCACGCATTTGACTGTCCGGGGATCAAGAGAAGGGTTTACGGAATCGAATGGAACGAACATCGCCATGTTACGCCGGATCATCAATACCCCGGATTTATGGGTAGAGTCGATGAAAATTGGGACGGTGACAAAAACGGATGTTTCCATCATGTATATAAATGGAATTGTCATAGAAGGGATTGTTGAGGAGGTCAAGAAGCGCTTAAATCGAATTAACATCGATAGCATTCTTGAATCAGGATATATTGAACAATTGATAGAAGACCAGGTCATGACCCCATTCCCAACCCTTAATCATACAGAACGGCCGGATATGGTCGCAGGGAACCTACTGGAAGGAAGAGTGGCTATATTCGTTAATGGAACGCCTTTTGTCTTGGTGGCACCGGCCTTATTCGTCCAGTTTTTCCAATCTGTCGAAGATTACTATAATCGCTTCGATATTGCTTCAGCCACACGCTTTTTACGGATCATCGTTTTCATTATTTCCATAGTCGGACCGGCTGTCTATGTTGCAGCCACGACTTTTCATCAGGAAATGATCCCAACGAAGCTGCTGATCATCGTTGCGGCCCAAAGGGAAACGGTACCATTGCCGGCCGTCGTTGAAGCGCTTCTCATGGAAATGACCTTTGAAATATTAAGGGAAGCAAGCCTTCGGATGCCAAAGGCTGTTGGTTCGACCATGTCCATTGTCGGAGCATTGGTGATTGGGCAGGCGGCAGTCCAGGCTGGCGTCGTATCGCCGGCAATGGTCATCATCGTTTCGATCACGGCGATTGCCAGTTTTGCTACCCCATCTTATGCAATAGCCATTTCCGCCCGTATAGTGCGGTTTGGATTTATCATTTGTGCCGGTGTTTTAGGTTTTTATGGCATGATTTTAGCCTTTATTGTCCTTATTGTCCATTTATGCAGCCTTCGTTCACTTGGAGTTCCTTATATGACACCGCTGGCCCCTCTGAATCCGGCAGGGTTAGGCGACACATTCTTCAGAAGACCGATGTGGGCGTTTAAAGAGAGGCCAAAGTTATTAACCAACAAAAATAATCTGATAAGGGAAGGCGATAATCAAAGACCTCTGCCTCCTGAATCGCGTGGAATGAAAACTTCTGACCAGAAAAAAGGTGAAGGCAATGAATCGTAAAAGATTAGTCCTGCTCTTGATGTTGATCGGCACTACATTCACCTCCGGCTGTTGGGATAAAAAAGAGTTAAACGAAATGGCCATCGTTGCGGCAGTGGGAATCGATAAAAATAAAGAAGGGAAATTAGTGGCAACGTTTCAAACCATTAATCCAAGCAATGTTGCGGGAGCTCTTCAAGGAGGCGGCGGAACAAATCCACCCATCTCCATTTATAGGGCCAGCGGAGATAATATATTGGAAATGGATAGTAATGCTTCAAACGAAATTTCAAGGGATATGTATTTTGCCCATGCAAACCTGATTGTCATAGGTGAGGAAATAGCAAAAGAAGAGGGCATCAACGCGATTTTTGATGCCTTTGAACGTTCCCCTGAATTTAGGGCGACTACGAGGATCGTGATTGCCCGTGGTGTAAAAGCAAGGGAAATAGTCGAAACGCTGACGGCAATCGATAAAGTAACAGCGGAAAAAATCATCAGGACAATTGAATCTACGGAAAAACAGCAAGGTGGAAGTGTCAATATGAATCTTCAAGAAGTGATCAAGAATCTTGTAAGTACCGGAAAAGAACCGGTAATAAGTGGTTTTACCGTGAAGGGCCAGAAAGGGAAAGCAGACACAATGGAGAACACTCAGTCTTCGGATATTAAGGCAAACCCAAAGGCAGCTGGTATAGGTGTTTTTAAAGATGGAAAATTGATTGACTGGTTGGATGGTGACATGGCAATAGGCTCAATGTGGGTAATGGATAGGATTGAAAATACAAACCTGAACATTGATTGGAAGGGCAAAAAAGACGCAATAACCTATAAAGTGATTCGCCAAAAAACCAATGTTTCGGTAAAAATGGAAAATGGTAAACCAAAGGTATTTATAAAAGTCTATGCAGAAGGAGATATTCGCGAAGCGAATGTTCCTGTGAACCTTGGAAGTCCGCACGTTCTGATAGACATTGAAAAGGAATTGGCAAAAGATTTAAAAAAGGAGATGGAAAGTGCAATCGGTCGTGCTCAAAAAAATAAATCCGATATTTTTGGAATTGGTGAAATCATGCATGAATCCCATCCAAAAGTATGGAAGAAGTTAGAAAAGGATTGGGATGATGCTACTTTTTCTAAGCTGGAGGCACAGGTACAGGTAAAGACTTTCGTTCGCCGCACAGGATTACGTAATAAGCCGTATCTTTCAAATATTAAAAAGGGTGATCAATAATGGGAAGGAAGTGGCATCCTCATGGAAAAGGCAAAAATTAGCGGCTATCAGCTGTTCGTCCTTATTTTCCTGTTTGAAATGGGCAGTGCTCTATTGGTTCCTCTTGCAGGAGATGCTAAACAGGATGCTTGGCTAGTCATTCTTATTGCGATGATAGGCGGTTTTTTATTATTTTCCGTTTATTATGGCCTTTTTCAATACTACCCTGATCAGCTGTTAACTGATTTTGTAAGAAGTATATTGGGGAACTTCTTAGGAAGGATAGTAGCCTTTTTATACATTCTTTATTTTGTATATCTCGCTGCAAGGGTGCTGAGGGATTTCGGGGAGACGCTGCTTACTTTTGCCTATCCTCATGTTCCATTATTTTTTGCTAATGCAACATTCATTTTGGTAACGGTATTTACGGTTCGTAAAGGGATAGAGGTAATGGCAAGGACGGGTGAAATATTTTTTGTCTTGGAGAATTTACTTTTCCTGACATTCGTTTTTCTGGTAGTCGTTTCAGGCATGATCCATTTAAACAACTTAAAGCCCGTTTTCGAAATCAGTGGGGCGGAGATGATGAAAATGGCCTTTACTGAAACCATATACTTTCCATTTGGCGAAATCATTGTCTTTTTAATGATTTTTCCTTATTTGAAAGAACCTCAGCGACTGAAAAAAATTGGGAGCGGGGGTTTGGTTGCAGGCGGTATTTTTCTCGCGTTTACAATGGCTATGAACGTAGCGGTACTTGGAGTGGATCTTACAACTCGTTCGCAATATCCTCTGCTTTCACAAATTCAGTCCATTGAGATCGCTGGCTTTCTCGAACGCCTCGATGTTTATTTTTTAGTGAAGCTGATGATTGGCGGGTTCATCAAGGTAAGTATATTTACCTATGCAGCGGTAACGGGTACGGCGAATGTTTTCAATGTTAAACAGCCCTCCAGACTTGCTTACCCCGTAGGCATTGTCATTTTACTGATTTCCATTGTAATCGCAAGCAACTATTCGGAACATATCCAAGAAGGATTAGACGCCGTTCCGATCTATATCCACCTCCCATTTCAAGTGATCATCCCGATGCTTCTCTTGATCATTGCCTTTTTTAAGAATCGAAAAAGAAGCAAGGCCAGCACCAAAATAAGTTCCTAAAAGGGGAATAGATGAAAAATGAAAATCTTCGGTATTACGGTTTTGATGCTCATTCCATTAGTGGCCTTTTCTTTAGGTATGGATATTCTTTTAGGATTTGATTTGGATAATTCAATAAAGCATGCCTTGAACCCTTTTTTGGTGAAAGACCCGGCTGAACTAATCCTATTTCTTGTTCTTCTTGTGGCTTTATTGTTCAGCTTCATTTATCGAAAAAAAAAGAAAGGCAACAAAGTCAAAGGGCAACAATAAAGTTGCAATTCGTTGCTGAACTAAAGATAAATTCCCTCATTCAAATATTGAATTGAATGAGAGAGTTTGTCTTTTTGCTTTTTTGCAACCTCGTATACCCATTTCATAGTATGATGATTAAATGAGCTTTATTTTTTAGCGGAATGTAAAATCAATTAACAAAAAAACCTCAGGAGGGAGGACGGCAATTTGGATATCAAATTAAATCAAAAAATCATAAAAGACATGTGCGGGGCCGTCTCCTTCAAAAGAGGGGAAGCTTTTTATCGAGCCAATAAAGTGACATTTGAAAGTTTCCGTCCTGATGGTTGTGAAGCAACGGTTAAAGGAATGGAAGATTTCCATGTCTCGATTGAAGTGGATTCTGTCGGTGGTTTTCGGACTAAATGCAGTTGTCCATCGTTAGCTTCCTACCAAAAGGATTGTCAGCATATTGCAGCTGTTCTGCTGTCGGTTTGCGATCACCAGCGAGATGGAACGATCCCTGATGGCCTTAATGTATCTCGTTCTGATATTTCAGCCAATAAGAAGTTGTCTGAGGGTTTGCTGACCCTTTTCAATAATCAGCCTGTACGCAAAAGCGGTCATCAGCGCCACTTTGAAAAAAGAAAGATGCTTGAAGCGGAATTTACATGTAAACCGGTATGGATGGGAACGGATCAATATATGTTAGGACTGGAAATGAAAATCGGTTCTTTCAATGTGGCGAATGTCCGGGATTTCCTGAAGCGAGTTAAAGAAGGAGAGCCTGCCCAAGTGTCCCTTTCATTTATATATGACCCGGTGCTGCATTGTTTTCAGAATGAAAATGATTCCGTGCTTCAGGAGCTTATTACAGTGATATCGGATGAAAAAGTCTATGTTGACGCCCTGACTGATAAATCTGAATACACATTGGACAATCACTTATTACTTTTGCCTCCATCTTCTTTTCGAAGGCTTGTCCCCATCCTTGAAGTGGCGCCAGCGGTGAAGCTTGCCTATGGCGGCCTTACATTCAATGGCTTTCGTGTATCAAACGGACCGCTTCCTTTACAGTTTGACTTTACTGAAAGCGAGGTCAAAGGCTATCAACTGAATATTAAAAGGCTGCACGAGATGATTGTCATGAATGCATACACATTGGTTCTATTTGAAGGGAAATTGGTTCAGCTCGAAAATGAGGATTTGCAACGCCTTTCAGAGTTAAAGCAAATGATGGAGGATTCGGGGATGAATCAAATTCCAATCCATCATGACCAGCTGGAATTATTCATGGACAAAGTGGTACCAGGTTTGAAAAGACTCGGTAAAGTCCATATAGCAAGATCCATCACTGAATTGTTCTTGAAGATACCGCTGGTTGCGAAGCTATACTTGGATCGTGTGAAAAACAGGCTGCTTGCGGGACTGGAATTCCAATATGGGAATATCGTGATCAACCCTTTGGAAAAACAAGAATCCAAGGTGATAAGGGATGTAGAGAAGGAGGCGGAGATACTAAAGCTGATGGAGGATAGCCAGTTTGCCAAGACGGACGGCGGCTATTTCTTGCATAACGAAGCGTTGGAGTATGAGTTTTTGTACCACATCGTTCCGAAACTCCAGAAGCTGGTGCAAATCTATGCCACGACCGCTGTAAGAAACCGAATTTCCCGAGGGAATGCAGCACCGCGCATTAGGGTGAAAATGAAAAAGGAACGTACTAATTGGCTCGAATTCAAATTTGAAATGGATGATATCCCAGATAAACAAATACGTGAGGTCTTAGCAGCGCTTGAAGAAAAGAGGAAATACTATCGTTTAAGGAATGGATCGCTGCTTTCCCTAGAAACAAGAGAATACGAGGAAATCAATCGGTTTCTTCATGCACTCCCCGTACAGGATGAAGACTGGGAAAGCAGGCTGAACATGCCAATCGTAAAAGGGCTGCAGCTCCTTGATTCAGTTAATGACAGCCAGACATTCACAATGGAAGAATCCTTCCGGCAGTTTTTGGATAACATCAGGTATCCGGGCGCTTTGGAGTTCGAGGTGCCAAATAGTCTGGACCCGATTTTGCGCGAGTATCAAAAAAACGGCTACAAATGGATGAAAATACTTGCCCAATACGGTTTTGGCGGGATTCTTGCTGATGATATGGGTTTGGGAAAAACATTGCAAAGCATCGCGTTCATTTTATCCGAGCTTCCTGATATCCGTAAGAAAAGGGTTCCGGCGCTTATTGTCTGCCCATCATCATTGACCTACAATTGGCTGAGTGAATTCACAAAATTCGCTCCTGATATCCAAGCCGTCATCGTGGATGGCGACAAGACGGAAAGGACGAAGCTGCTTAAGGAAGTAGGTGACGTGGATGTTGTGATCACCTCTTATCCATTGCTCCGGAAAGACATCGCATCGTTTGAAAAAGAGGACTTCCATACGGTGTTCTTTGATGAAGCACAGGCCTTTAAGAACCCAGTGACACAAACGGCACGAGCGGCCAAGAAGATAAAAGCGGCACATCGCTTCGCATTGACTGGTACGCCCATCGAGAATTCACTAGAAGAGCTCTGGTCCCTTTTCCACGTCGTATTCCCTGAACTATTCATGGGGTTAAAGGAGTACAGCAACCTCTCAAGGAAGCAGATTTCCCGCAGGATCCGCCCATTTTTGCTGCGGAGAATGAAAGAGGACGTACTGGCGGAACTACCGGAAAAAATCGAGTCCTTGGAATCGATGGAACTGCTCCCTGATCAGAAGAAACTGTACGGCGCCTACCTGGCGAAGCTGCGGCATGATACGCTGAAACACCTGGACAAGGACACCCTCCGGAAAAATCGGATCAGGATCCTCGCAGGTTTGACCCGGCTCCGGCAAATATGCTGTCACCCCGCCTTGTTTGTGGACGGATATAAAGGTGGTTCAGCAAAATATGAGCAACTGATGCAAATTGTCGAGGAATCGAAGCTTTCTGGAAGACGGGTGCTGATTTTCTCGCAATTTACAAAAATGCTTCAAATGATCGGCAGGGATCTGGCCATGAAAGGACAACCCTTTTTCTACCTGGATGGGCAAACTCCATCAAAGGAACGTGTGGAAATCTGCTATCGGTTTAATGCGGGAGAACGGGATATATTCCTCATTTCATTGAAAGCGGGCGGTACGGGTCTCAATCTGACGGGTGCCGATACAGTCATTCTATATGACCTTTGGTGGAATCCGGCAGTTGAAGAACAAGCTGCGGACCGTGCTCATCGAATGGGGCAGAAGAATGAGGTTCAAGTCATCAAACTTATTGCCCGCGGCACAATTGAAGAAAAAATGAATGAACTTCAAGAGAAGAAGAGAAACCTTATTGAAGAAATCATCGACCCTGGGGACAAGTCGCCGTCTGCCCTTACAGAAGAGGATATCAGGGAAATCCTGATGATATAAGGAGGGGAATGCGGTTACACAGCTTTTTAACAGACAGGAACAATTTATGAATTGAATAGTTTAGTCATGAGCATTTCTTTATAATGAGGAATGCTTTTTTTCTTTTTTAAAAAGAAAAGGATATTTAGGTAACGATAATAATATAATATAAAACAACAATGTTTTATTGTAAAACGATAAATCGTATGATAAATTAAATGGACAATAAATAAGTGGGGTGCTTTTTATGAAACTAGGAACAACACTCTTTTTAAAGATAGCTGTCATTCTTATTGGACTGCCTGTTCTTGCTTTGTGCATCTTTTTTGTGCCTGAGATAGCGAACTTTGCAGCAGAATTATATCCGGATATGACTTATTTGAAATATCTCGTTTTAATCGATTTGTATGCATCGGCGATACCTTTTTACTTTGCTCTATATCAAGCCTTTAAACTTTTAAGTTATATTGACAAGAACAAAGCTTTCTCGGAATTATCTGTAAGAGCTTTAAAGACAATAAAAAATTGTGCAATCACAATCAGTGGCTTGTATGTGGTAGGCATGCCGCTCTTTTATCTCATAGCGGAAATGGACGACGCCCCAGGTATCATATTGATCGGAATGGTCGTTATTTTTGCTTCAATGGTGATTGCAGTCTTTGCTGCTGTCCTTCAAAGGCTTTTACAAGAAGCCATCGATATAAAATCAGAAAATGACTTAATAGTCTGAGGTGAATAACTTGGCGATAATAATCAATATTGATGTGATGCTGGCTAAAAGGAAAATGAGTGTTACAGAACTTTCCGAGAGGGTTGGAATAACGATGGCCAATCTTTCCATATTGAAAAACGGTAAGGCAAAAGCGATTCGATTAACAACTTTAGAGGCGATTTGTAAAGCTTTAGAATGTCAACCCGGAGATATATTAGAATACCGAAATGATGAAGGAACTCAAGATTGAAAAAGTGGAAGAACAAGAAAGACTTCAGCAAAGGGGAGTCACTTAACCATTAAAAAAAATGGAGGCACCAATCATGAGAGCACTGAAACAACTCGTTCGTTTTGGTTGGGAGCAGGTTTTATCATGCTTGTTCCCTGCCGTTATTTTTGCCTCTTTGGCTATTACAAAATTCATACCGCTTCCCTTCCTGCCGCGGTATGACTGGCTGCTCATCATCTGCCTTCTGATGCAGTGGTGGATGGTGCGTTCCGGGCTTGAAACAAAGGATGAACTGAAGGTCATCACACTGTTCCACCTTATTGGACTTGCTCTTGAACTTTTCAAGGTACATATGGGCTCCTGGACTTATCCAGAGGAAGGCTATTTCAAAATTTTTGGTGTGCCGCTGTATAGCGGATTCATGTACGCAAGTGTAGCGAGTTATCTTTGCCAAGCGTGGAGGAGGTTAAAGGTTGAACTGGTCAAGTGGCCGCCGTTTTTGGCCGTTGTATCCCTTGCTGCTGCGATTTATTTGAATTTTTTCACCCACCATTATTGGATTGATGTTCGTTGGTGGTTATCTGGACTTGTCATCATCGTCTTTTGGCGATCATGGGTCACATACGAGGTTGGCGGAACTCATTATCGTATGCCAATCGCACTTTCATTCGTTCTCATCGGATTTTTTATATGGATAGCCGAAAATATCGCAACGTTCTTTGGAGCTTGGGAATATCCAAACCAAACCGATGCATGGAGTCTCGTTCATTTAGGGAAGGTAAGTTCATGGCTCTTATTAGTGATTGTTAGCTTTCTTATAGTAGCGACGCTAAAACAAGTTAAGGGGAAAAGTTCCACTAAGATGGATGCAAGTCAATTTTTATAAAAGGCTGTTTTCGCTACTTTGTTGCTATTTACCAAGTAAAGGGGTGTGGTTGATTTCCCCTCCAGATGCCCGCTTTCCGCGGGGCGGGCGGTAGCCTCCTCGGCGTAAACGCCTGTGGGGTCTCACCTGTCCCGCTGCTCCCGCAGGAGTCTCGCACTTGCGTTCCAATCAACCTTAAATCGTTTCGTTTTTAAAAACAACAATCTTTCCGAAAAGAGCCATATAAAAAGAAATTCGGCCTTCGCGTGAAAAACAAATTAGGTGAAAAGAGGCACATAATGAACATATATGTGCCGTCTCTGATTTTCTAAATCTTTTATAAAGAA
This sequence comes from Peribacillus sp. NPDC056705, assembly GCF_043656335.1. Taxonomy (NCBI): domain Bacteria; kingdom Bacillati; phylum Bacillota; class Bacilli; order Caryophanales; family Bacillaceae; genus Peribacillus; species Peribacillus sp. NPDC056705. Next base: position 121,230 of record NZ_JBHTYI010000002.1, read on the forward strand.
TTGTGATGACCTATTCCTTTTTTTTCTTCAGAGTTTCCACGAAAAACGACCATTACTCATTCCTATGAAACAAGTTTTAATCCCACTGCTGCGCCAAGGACCATGGCTATAAAAATGACCCTTCGCCAATCTTTGGATTCCCCGTAGAGGAGCATCCCGATTATCGCTCCGCCCGATGCGCCAATCCCTGTCCAGATAGCATAAGCCGTCCCCATCGGCAAGGTTTTCATGGCAAAAGCAAGGAATAGGAAACTTGCTCCGAATCCGATGAATAACAGCAGCAAGGATTGCCAATTACGGTCTTTGTGCAATTTATTTATCATCGCAACCCCAAACATTTCAAATAGCCCCGCTAAGATTAAAGAGACCCAAGCCATTAAGATTCATCCCCTTTCTCAGCTTTATCATCAGTCACTAATTTCAAGCCGATCACTCCTGATAACAAGAGGAGGATCAATAGCGTTTTGCTCAGCTTGAAGGATTCCCCAAAGAAAATGATTTCGGAAAAAACGGTCCCGGCCGTCCCCATACCGACAAAAACGGCATATACCGTTCCGACAGGAAGCTTCCTGCCAGCCATTATCATCAAATAAAAACTGATGATAATCGAAATGACCGTTCCAGACCAAGTCCAAAAGTCATCCGCATGTTTTAAGCCAATCACCCAAAATACTTCAAAAAAAGCTGCAATGAATACTTTAATCCAGTTTGTGCTCATGAAATACCGCACCTCCGTTTTTATTCTTTACCAAAAAAACAAAAAAAGCCCAAGAGATAACCGTTAAACAGTTTCTCCCAGGCTTTTATCCTTCCGTGGCACAGCATGCTGTGAGTTTTCTCTCGGACCAGACCAGCACTAGACGCACTGCGGAACCCTAGAAAACCTTTGACATATGCAATTACCTTTCATTATACATACTTCTTGAACTAACTCAAGGTTAAAGTTTAATGAAAAAAATGGATGGTGAGCTTTTTGCGCAATAAAAAGTTGAAAAAGCCCCGATAAGGTTCGGGGCTTTTTTTGACTTGCTATTTAGGCACTCACTATCCGTTTCCGTGATGCACCTTCTTTTTTATGTGATACATAGCTATGCAGGATCATTCCTATGATGACGATAAGGATGCCGAACCACGATAACGGAGAAGGAATCGGTAAAGATAGGAATAGTAATTCGCCAGCCAGTGCAAAAAGGACCTCCATCGATTGTGTAGCTTCTACGGAAGCTAATTTCTGCATATTTCCGCTTACCAAATCGGTCGCCTTGAAAAAAAGGACTGTGGCGATGACTCCAGAAAATAGTGCCACCAATAGGGATTGGAAACTTTGCATCTTCGTCGGTGCCCCTACTGTAAAGAAACCGTACAATGAAAGCAGAAACCAGAATGGCAGACTCGCCAAAGTCATTCCCAATACCCGCTGATAGGCATCCAGGCGTCCTTCGGAAACTTCCATCATTTTGCGATTTCCCAAAGGGTATGCAAACGAGGCGATGACGATCGGAATCACTCCCAGCCAAAGATTGGCCATTGAAATGTGCTTGGTATGTTCCAGCTGCATCAGGATGATTCCAAGCAGGATGATCATGGACATGAGGAGGCCTTTCACAGAAACCTTTCCTCTTTGCCTTTCGAGCCCATCTTTCGTTTGGACATTCTCAAAAAACAGAGGCGCAAGTAATGCACCCGAAATGATCGTGATTTGCCAAGTGCCGGCAATTAGCCAGCCTGGTGAGTAGGCGGATGCAAAGCATAAGGGAGCATAAAATAACCCAAAACCGACAAAACTCCATAGCAGCCAAGGACCCGGCTTTTCTCTCATCACTCGTAAAAGCGGAAGCAGATTTTTTCTGCTTAACACGATGCATAACAGAAAAGGCACCATAAAGATATAACGCAGCGAAGCACTCCATATCCAACTTCCGCCAGATAACTCCATTGCCTGATTTAAAACAAACGTAAATGCAAAAAAGAAAGCGGAACAAATACCTAATATAATCGGACGCAATTGACTCACCTCAATCTGTTTTATGAGTCAGAAAGACTCTGGAAGCATGGCAATCGTTTCGTCTTTCTAAACGACTTTCAAGAAATATCCACTGCGTCAAAAGTGGAATGTGAATTTTCGGAATATTATAAGCGATCAAGTTAAATTGTCCTTCAAAAGCAATAGAAAATCAACAGGATTCTTTGAAACTAGTGAAATTCCTTCTCCATGATTCGACACGGAACGAAAGAAATGGCTTTTGGAGTTAAATGAAGACGTTTCCATTTTAATATTTAAATTAACAAAATGTACCATCTGAACAAGCGAGAAACGTTGTTATGACGCGGATCATGAAGGGATTACTAATATTTTATATAAAAATCATATAGAGGCAGATAATATATGAAGATACGAGAATTGACGAATATGGTAGGGAGTGGTATCTTTATAAAAGTGCAAATAATGTCGAATGGTGACGAAATATTAAATGCAACATTCGCAAGAAAGTTAGTGGGGTAAATTAAATGAAATCTACAGGTATTGTACGTAAAGTTGACGAATTAGGACGGGTAGTCATTCCAATTGAACTGCGCCGAACATTAGGAATTAATGAGAAAGACGCTCTGGAGATTTATGTAGAACAAGAGCGCATCATCCTTCAAAAATATAAACCAAACATGACTTGCCAGGTTACAGGTGAGGTTTCCGATGACAATATGAAACTTGCTGATGGTAAATTAATACTTAGTCCTGAAGGTGCCGAACTTCTTATTAAAGAAATTCAAGCCAGCATGGAAACTGCTAAATAATTAATATACTGGATATATAGCATCCAAGTGTAGGGAAGGTTTTCCCTACACTTTTTTATATTAAATGGTGAAATAATAAAAATGGTTCGTTTCACGGACGAAACCAGTTTTTTCATAAAGTCTTTGTGCGTTTACATTATCCTTGCCTGTCTCCAGTGAAACCCCTTTGGCACCTGCTTCGCGTGCAAAAGTGATGGCCGCGTTCAACAACTCCTCGCCAAAACCCTTTTTGCGGGCGGACTCCTTCACGAATAAATCATTCAATACCCATGACCGCATCATACTCACAGATGAAAAAGAAGGATATAATTGTACAAAACCAATAGGATTTCCTTCATCATAGGACATAAAAATCACAGACTCCCCATTCGTCAGCCTTTCCCTTAAAAACTCCCTTGCCCGACCAGGATCGGATGCTTGCTCATAAAACACTCTGTATAAATCAAAAAGTTCGGTCAGTGATTCCAGCTCATGCAATGTAGCCTTCTGTATGCTCATAATGGACCTCCAATTGTTAGAATACTCTAAATTTATCATTTAATCATGCTTCCCGCCAAATTCAAAGCCACATTTTCCGGCGCCAAAAATCAGGATGGAGCCCAAAAAGGCACCATCCTGATTTCATTTCATCATGAAGCGGGCAATATACCAAAGTTGAGCAGTAAACTCATGGATGATAAGCGTTTATTCGTGAAATTAGAGCAAATACTCGTGAGATTGGTCGATTTACTCGTGAAATTAGAGCAAATACTCGTGAGATTGGTCGATTTACTCGTGAGTTTAGATCAGATACTCGTGAATTAAGCCGATTTACTCGTAAATGTAACATTATCAAATTTCATTGTGCACTAAAAATCACAAACCAACTCCTCTTTCCTTCATTATTCGAGTGGTTTAGCTTCTAAACCGCCTGTATTAAGGATGTGGACCTTAACGTTTATATCATGTAGTGAATCTTTATCTAAGAAATCCTTCGGCTCAATTATATGATTCTTTTGCCAATATTTTGTCTCTTTGAAATTACTGAATGGTACGATGGAGATAACAACCATGAGAAAGCCGACAGCGAAAAGAATTCCGACCTTCATTTTTTCCGTTTTCCTATTAAAGATTTCCGTTATTAAGAATAATCCCAGTGAAACACGGATATAGGCACCAGCAAGCCATTGATAAATGGAAAAGAAATCTGTATGTTCAATATATTTTCCAATAGTCAGCAGCCACTGTTCATAGGCAGGGTACCTCATGGCTTCGGCTAAGGTCGGGCTGAATTCGGCGAGTGCTGCTGTTAATGGGCCCATCAGTAGAAACAATAAACCGAGATATGTGAAAACCAATACCTTCCAACTGGTCTTATCCGTAAGCTTTTCCTGGAAAAAAGCGATTAAAATCAGTTCGGCAAGACCATAACCAGAATACTGCAAGGACTTAACACCATGAAAATAGCCATTCTCGAAAAGGGGAAGGAGGTGGCTATAGTCTTTAGTCGGTATATTTCCGGTCGCAACGAAAATGCCAAGTATGATGACTATTGGCAATAATACAGAAGAACAAATGGCGATGGAGTGCATACCTGAGTGGGCAAGAAAGATGCATAGCAGCGTAAACGGAATGATAATCGCTAAACTTGGGGTTTCAAAAAGAAAGGTTGTCGTGATCCAATCAATCGTTTCCTTGGTTGTTGCCAATACAAGACTGATCAGATAAATCACGATAAAGAATAAAACGATGTTTTTAATAGGTTTCCCAAATCTATTATCAAGCCAATTTGTCAGGGACCGATTATTCATATTCTTGATTATCCTCGATAATATATAGACCCAAACCGGTATCAATCCAATAATAAGGAGAGAAAAAAACCAAGAATCCCTTCCGCCGGTGGATAGAAGGAAAGGGATCAAAATAACATGATTAAGAAGGCCGATTGATAAAAAGAAGATGCTAAGAGTTTGTATCGAACTGATTTTCTTCAAGATGATCCTATCCCCATTTCCATTGTTTAAAGTTTGGGATGATGCAAATGCCATTCCTTTGTTATGGTTGCTAAATGTGGATACGGGATAATGGGTGGATTAATACTCCTGCGGGAATGGAAGCATGAACAGGCTTGCAAAACAAAGAATGGCCGGTAAAAAGGATTTGTCTCAATAAATAAAGAATATAGAATATATACTGGATGCTATTTATATTGAACATCAAGGGGGAAGGAAGATGGATTTAAGATACCCGGTTGGAACGTTTCAGTTTGACGGGGAAATTACTAGTGATGTGGCCGAGGGGTGGATCAACGAGATTGAAGCTTTGCCTCGGATGCTGCGGGAAGCGGTAGGTAACATGGATGATGAAAGGCTTGATACAGCTTATCGGCCTGGAGGATGGACGGTCCGCCAGGTGGTGCATCATGTTGCCGATAGTCATATGAATGCGTATATTCGCTTCAAATGGGCCCTTACGGAAGAACGTCCGGTCATTAAACCGTACGAAGAGGCGAAATGGGCAGAACTGCCTGATTATGATTTGCCGATTGAAGTTTCTCTAACACTAATCGAAAGTATACATATCCGGATGTGCAACCTTTTATCGGGTCTTCATGCAGACGACATGGGCCGAACATTCATCCATCCTGATTCAGGAGAGGTGACGGTCGGTGAAAATATAGGCATTTATGCTTGGCACGGACGCCATCATCTGGCCCATATTACTTCTTTATCAAAGCGCCAGGGATGGTGAATATGATCATGATCGTTTCGCCTGAAAGGTTGTGGTTACTGTGAATGCTGAGTTGAAAATCGAACAATTAACATCACTCCGCGGCCACCTTAATGAACTTTCGGTTCTTTTGATGCAGGTTGTGGAAGATGGCGCGTCCATTGGTTTTTTACCTCCCATGAAACGGTCTGAGGCCATTGATTACTGGAGTGGCGCCTTAAATCCTGATGTGATTCTGTTTGTCGCTAAAATACAGGGTGAGATTGTCGGGAGCGTACAGTTAGATGTATGTTCAAAGCAAAACGGCAGCCATCGTGCGGAAATCGCAAAATTAATGACACATACTGGTTATAGGCGAAATGGAATAGGACGTTCACTTATGCTGGAGGCTGAGAAGAAGGCCAAGCAGGAGGGACGGACATTATTGGTCCTGGATACAAGGGAGGGAGATCCTTCTAACGCCCTGTATACTTCATTGGGATATATTCAGGCAGGCAGGATCCCTGATTATGCGAAATCTGCAAATGGTGAATGCCATCCAACCATTTTTTATTATAAAAAAACGAATTGAATGGGGTGAATTATATGCAAGCTGTAATCGAAAAACAGGGTAAGGGGATTATTGCAAGATTCGATCGCCTGCTCAATCATTCGGTGGAAAAGGTATGGAGTGCTTTAACGGAGAATGATAAGGTGGAAAAGTGGATGTCCAACCTGGAAGTGAAGGATCTTCGAAAAGGCGGTACCATCAAATTCAATTTCAATGATGGGTCAGGGGAATCTTTTGATATGAAAATTAGGGATTTTCGGGAATCTGCCGTTTTAGATTTTGATTGGGGTGACGGCTGGGTTCGTTTCGAGGTATCCCCTGAAAAGGATGGATGCTCATTGGTATTGAAAGAATCGATCACGCCGGTTAATGATCATACATCAAAGGATTTGGCAGGCTGGCATGTTTGCCTCGAAATGTTGAGTGATTTACTGGATGGTCATCATCAGGACTTCCCGATGGACGAATGGGAAAAATGGCATAAGGAATATACGGCCGCCGTCGAACGACTTGATGGATGAATGGAATGCAGGTGAATAAATAAAACCGAAGTGATGTTATGACTGTAACTTTTTGGAAATTGGTTTTGCCATCCAGTTGACTTTAAAATAGAAGGGAAATACATTACCTATCCAAGGAGGTCAGAGGGTTGGTTCTCCATTATATTGACCAACCCGAAGACCAGTGGGAGGTAATATCCTATACTTTTAGATAGGTTCTGATCCATTTACGCTAAACACAGGCAGATAGCCTGTGTTTTTTTAGGGCAGTAAGAAAAAAATATTGAAATAGAATAAGGTGTTTGAGAGATGAAATCATTAAACAAGTAAAGGACAATTGGAAAAAGAATATCACACTTTTTCTAGGCAGTCAGACCATATAGATTATCCTTAAGGTTTTTTACTGAAACCCCCAATGGATTTCTGAAATCAACTGGGGTTCGAATTGTCTAAAAACTGAGGCCGTCATATTCGGTCTACAGTATGTAAGGGGGAATCGTGTTCTATCAAATCTTAAAATAAGGCTCTTTTTGTTAAGATTGTTGTGTTGTTTTTAAAACGGGACTATTTAAGGTTGATTGGAGTGGAAGTGCGAGACTCCTGCGGGAGCAGCGGAACAGGTGAGACCCCACAGGCGTTTACGCCGAGGAGGCTCACCGCCCGCCCCGCGGAAAGCTAGAGCCCTTTGTTCCATAAAATTGTAAAACTGACTTTTTTTCGGGACACGAATGCATTATTTTTTCGTATCATTTTCACTGGCATGCATTTCTTGTTTAATTTCATTCATTCTGTTTTTTCCCCACTCATACATCATTTCAACGATTGGCAGTAAGGTCATTCCAAGGTCAGTCATGGAATATTCGACTTTGGGAGGGATCTCGGGATATACCTCCCGATGGACGACTCCGTCTTCCATAAGTTCACGTAATTGATTCGTTAAGATTTTATGGGATATTTTTGGGAAAAGCCTTTGAAGATCACTGAATCGGTGTGGGCCTTCTACACCTAAATGCCATAGAATGACGATTTTCCATTTACCGCTGAATATGGATAAAGTAAGTTCTTTTTCGCAATTATAATAGCCGTTTAAGATCTTTTCTTTGATTTCATCTCTTAATGTTTCTGACATGGACAATAACTCCTTTTTAATTTTACCAGTAACCTTTAGGTAACCTCCGCACATAAAAGTGCATTCTTCACATCGTCGATTACCAGCGTTACAATTTGAGTAGTCATCAGACAATTCAATTCAGGAGGCAATATATATGAGTAAAAAAGCATTACTAATTATACCACCAGAACGTTTTAATGAAGATGAATTATTTCAGCCGAAAGAAGTTTTGGAAAATGCAGGAGTGGCAGTAACGATAGCCAGTACGAAAACAGGTGAAATAAATGGGGACTATCAAGGCAAGGCGGTAGCTGAGGTGATCTTTTCTGATGTTTCGGCCAGTGATTATGATGCAGTTGCAGTAATTGGGGGATCAGGTACGAACGATCATCTATGGGGCAACCAAGAATTGCAAAGTTTTTTGAAACAAGCGCATGAGAAAAAAGTTCTTGTAACGGGAATTTGTGCAGGTTCTGTTACTGTAGCGAAAACGGGCTTACTTTCTGGCCGCAAAGCTGCTTGTTACCCAGTTGATGTTCAAATTGACGAATTGAAAGCCAATTCCGTTGAATATGCAAAACAGCATGTCGTTGCGCATGATGATATCATCACAGGTGATGGTCCGGATGGTGCAAAAGAATTCGGAGAAAGCTTAGCCGCAGCGTTACGCTAACTCTATTATAACCCTTATGAAACCCTTGGATTCTATTCAATCCAAGGGTTTTTTGATTTTTTCGTACATATCCAGTGACGGAAATTGTGGGTTTTTAGACAGATTAAAGCGAAAGGTTTATTTTTTAATAGCAATTATGTATTTAGACCTACTATTTTATTCTTTATTGGCAATTGACAAGGATTGGTTAGGTATATAGTATGTTTATGTGGAAAAATAAAGTAAGTGATCGTAAATAAGGAAGGGCCCATTTTGAGCATAGATTGAATCTTTGTTTTCACACAGGTAAGCAAGCGCATTTGCAGGTCAAATAAAAGGGGGAAATTATTAATGGGAAGTTCATCGGTTGATAAGAAAGAAAAAGTAAAGAGAAGGATATCGCTCCGGATAAAATGGTTATTATTTATATGTACATCCGTTTTTCTCGCTATAGTCGTATCCGTTTCGATAATGGGGGTGAAAGTGACCTCCATTTTTAAAGAAGATAGTATATCCATAAACAAAAGCTCGGCACAAAATGCAACGTCACAAATCAATTTAAGCATGGCCACATATGAAAAATCGCTAGAGCAGTTATCACAGCTGGTTTCGAATCAGATCAAGGATGGTGATTCAATCAAGGATATCCAAAAAACGATAGAGGCATTTCAAAAGAATAATGAAGATCTAATTTCCGTTTATTATATGGATGGAACGGATGGTTCCTTGTATGCCTCGCCCCAAATGGATTTCAATCAGGATGCAAGGGAAACTAAGACTTATACGCAGCTGACAGAAAGACCAGAAACGAAATGGATGGATGTATATAAGGATAAAGTTTCAGGGATGATCATGACTTCCGTTGTCACGCCCGTTTTATCGGACGGAAAAATGGCAGGTGCCCTTGGTTATGATATCGACCTTACGACAATCGGGAAAATGAGGTCAACCATCGAAAAAGATTCTACTAGCAATCTGGTGATCTTGGATTCACAAGGTTTTATCGTGAGTTCATTCATGAAGGGGATGGACGGGAAGAATATGAATCCTGAAAAAAGCGGCATGGAAGAAGGGGTGGAAGATTTCATTGCGGATACTGACCGATTCAATTCAGAGTTCAAGTGGGTGGCCGACATGTATAATGGGGGCATCAAGGCGAATCAAGCCTTGACGTTGGATGGTGAAGATTATACAGGTGAATGGAGTACGGTCCCTGAAGTGAACTGGAAGGTGCTGGCGCTCACTCCAGACAGAATACTGCAATCAAAGCTGGATGACATTAATAGAATCATAGTGATTTCAGGTATTCTAGGTCTTTTACTAGGGATGGTATGTGCTCTTTATCTAGCAGGAAAGTTAACGAAAATCATGGCCGAATTCCAAAGAATCATAGAAAAGACGGCTAGCGGGGATTTAGTGACCGAATTTGCCGTTAAGTCCAATGATGAGATCGCGGACTTAAGCAAAAGCTATAACTCGATGCTGGGGAAATTAAGAGGCTTGGTTGCCAAGGTAAACGGCAATGCGGAATCGGTGACAAATGCCAATGCAGGCTTAAGCCAAATAGCTGCTGAAAATAGTGCGGCCATTACAGATGTTTCACGTGCGATAGAAGAGATTGCAGCGGGTGCATCGAATCAATCTGAACAGGTGGAGCATGGTGCGAGCACGATCCAGGTACTTGGTGGAGAAATCGATGGGTTATCAAAAAAATCGAGGGAGACCCAATCTGTATTGGAGCTTGCATCTGAAAATATAGAGTCAGGGAAACAACAGGTAAGTGGTTTGGAAACATCCTACCTTAAACTTGAAATGGCGTTCGCTGCAGTCACCAGCATGAGCTTAAGACTTGTGGAAAAATCAAAAACCATTTCCGATGTCACGAATGCCATTTCGAAAATATCGGAACAAACCAATTTGTTATCATTGAATGCATCGATAGAAGCTGCAAGGGCAGGTGAGTCCGGCAAAGGGTTTGCTGTTGTGGCGAATGAAGTACGGAGTTTGGCTGATGATTCAAAAGAAGCTACAAAAAACATTCAAGCCATCATTCAAAGCATTCTGTCAGATACAGAGGAACTGCTGAAAACGACCAATGAAACGAATCAAATCAGCAAGGATCAAAAAAATGCCGTAAACACGGTAAGTGAAGCCATGAAAGAGCTGGAGGATTCCATCGTGAGGATATCCAATTCGATTCGGGAAGAAACAAGATCCATTGAAAGCATCAATCAACAAAAAGAAATGGTAATTAAAGTGATAGAAGAAATCACAGCCGTATCTCAGCAAACGACGGCTTCATCAGAAGAAATTGCCTCTTCGATGGAAGAACAAGCCGCTGCATCAAATGAACTCGCTCAATATACACAGCAGCTTACCCAGTTAATAACTGATTTGGAGCACACGCTCGGGGAATTCCAGATAAAGAATTAGAGGAATGGAAAACATAAGCATTGCAAAAGGGGAGGCCGCTAAGTGGTCTCCCCTTTTTGGTTGTATTGCAATATCATTCTGCAGGGACTGAACACTGATTCGTTGTACGGGCCCATTCTAAGTGCAAAATGACAATTTAGAAGGGCGGGTCAAGTATCCACGCTTTTTTTTCAAAGGGGAATAATATATAGGAATCGGACAAGTAGTAGGTCTTTGTTGTTGTCATGCCAATAACGACGATAGTGACATTGCCCCACCTAGTCATGCAGCCGCATCACTCATTACCATCTCCCCATATTATTAAAAATCCTGGAGCCTCCCAAGATGATGTAAAACATGGTGTCCATAAAGGGCGGAAAAACAGTGTACATTTCATAGTTTCATAGAAACGAGGGGAAGGCCATTTAAGCTTTCTCCTTATTTTCTTCTGCTAGATGATAGGTGATACCAACGGATTCGGGTTCCTGATCCAAAATCCATCGCCTTCGTAATCAATTTCCGTTTGATCTGTAAAAGGGGAGTCCGATGGGTCGAGCAACATTTTTATATCATGTAAAACGAGTATTTCCTCGTGATCCTTTTTAGAGATTGCCAAGCTTAATGTATAGTTCATCTGGTTACAGCAAGGTCTGTTTATGCCAAACCTTAAATACGTTTCCCCTCCCAAACTATGCTGCATATCTTTAATTGCCTGTCGGGCCTTCTCTGTCATTCTTATCAAAATATTCACTCCTATATCGTTAGCCACTTCATAAATAAGGCAGGCCGTTATGCACGTCATGACCGGTATTCCTTCCTTTCATCTAACATTACCCATTCTGCATAAAAAAATAAAATCCTCTAGGAATTCTTCGATTTCTCACTTATCTCGGGTGGGGTGAAATTTTACAGTGCTGATTTATTCTTAAGGTATTTTATAGAATACGCCTGATGATTTTTTGTGAAAATAGGCTAAAAGTTTTACTTGTCTCGCCGATATTATCGTTATGATAGGTATTAAGGCGTATCTTATTGGGTGAATTATAGGATAAAAGATTCATATGATGGGATTTGCTTGAACATCGTAAATTAAAAAATATTTCAGGTATAAAGGAAGGGTTAAAATGTTTAATGGAAAAATAAGCTGTATGATACTTACATTGGTATTCATGGTTAGTTTCACTTTTTTACCTGGCTTAAAGGCCGAGGCGGCAGAACCTGTGCATACTGTAATCTCTGGCGAAACGGTAGAATCGATTGCCAGGACATATGATATATCGGCTGAGCAATTAATGAAAACGAATGGTTTACCGGATGAAAAGTTATTTGCGGGCCAAAAGTTGACAATCATTAAAACGGCGTATACTCCTTCCATCTATCAATGGTCGGAGAGAGGACAAAAAATTGCGAGATATGCGAAATCTTTTATAGGGTTTAAAAAGTCAGCTGGTGAGGAGACGCCTGAAAAAGGCTTTGATTCAAGCGGGTTGATTCATTGGGTTCTTTCCCAGCAAAATGTGCCGGTTGACCGTTTGACAGTGGATGGTTTTTATAAGCAAGGGATGGATACAGCCACTCCAAAAACCGGGGATATCATATTCTTTCTGGAAAAAGACACCTTAAAGGTCGTGACTGCGGGTATTTATGTCGGCAAAAACCAATTTGTCAATTCTGGATATGGCGCAGAAACGGTTCAGGTGAGATCCACTACAGAAGCTTACTTTGCCAAATACCAAGTGGCATACAAAACATACACGTCAAAAGGAGAGCATATCGTCCAAACGGGAGAAACGCTTAAAAGTATATCGGAGAATTACAGCATTTCCATGAAATCGATCAAAAGCCGTAACGCGTTAAGTACTGATGAGTTGATGCAAGGGCAGTATCTTCAACTATACAGCAACCCGTTATATCCGTTTTATGTAGACCAGGAGGCTGCATATGATAAAGCATATGATGTCATCAAGTATGCATACACTTTACGCGGATTCCCCTATGTTTTCGGGGGAGACGACCCAATGACCGGAATGGATTGCAGCGGCTTCATTTATTGGGTCATGAAGGAGCAGGGTCTTACAGTAAAACGGGGCTCCGCAGAGGATTACTTCTCATTGCTGCCCAAAATCGAAAATCCAAAGGCAGGGGATTTAGTGTTTTTCAGCAACACAGGAACAAGGCTAGGTGTGACCCATGTAGGCATATATCTAGGTGATGGCCGTTTTCTCCATACAACGGAAAACGCAGGCGTTCATATCTCCAACCTTTCGTCAGGTTATTTTGCACAGAAATTCGAAAGCTTCGGTCAAGTTGCAAGCCTGATGGACTAAGAAAGTCATTCAACCTGTTTATATTCAAGAGTCGCTTTTTCAATGGCAGTAACGAACTGTTTAAAAAGATCACATGGATTGACCCTGTTCTTACTGGTAAAGTCATTACCTTTGAAAAAGCTTTTTCTAAGCTTTGTGGAAAGTTCCAATTGCACGCCTGCACCCATCTTGGATGAGTTGGTGATGTTGTTTCCTTTCATGCCTGAAAGGTGCTGCGGTGCATGATCAGTTTGAAATCCAGCTTTGCTGAGGTATTGCTGAATGAGGTTCTTATAGGGTTCGTTCCTTCCGCCGATATAAACCAGCGCATTATGTTCGTCGTTGTGGCCATGGATCGAAAGGGTGGTCTGAGCGTTCGCTGCCATTGAAACGCCGAACGGTTCATTGAACAAGCAGGATGTTATATGGAGGACCTGGTTACCCCTTAGTTTAAGGCCTTCGAAAAGATAGGTGCTTGCATAAAGGCTCTCTCCAAGTGCGGCTGCAATCTCGCTGGTTCCAGGTTCGATGTTCCCGCCGTGTATGGCCAGAATTGCGATATCAGGATTCCTGTGATGAACGATGATGCGGTAATCGAGTTCTTCTTGTTCATTTTGCTGCAGTTCAATATAATCGGTATAGCTATTTCCATTCATGGTTATCCTCCGTATCTTGTAAGTAATTAATCTTTCATATCCGTTGAAGGCAAAAATAAAAAAAGCGGGGATGCCCCAGCTTTTTTTTATTTTTCGATAGTCGTATATTGTTCTATTTTCTGTTGCTCTTCGGGTGTTAACGTTTCTGTCCGTTTAAATGTATTCATGGTCACAAGAAGGGCAGCTATTAGAAAAACGGGTATAACCCAGCTTGTTATTTTTTTTACGATATTCATATTCTAAGTCCCCTTATACATCGCTAAAATTCATATGATATTTAGAAAAGGAGGGACTGGATTGCCCTTTTATTGCTGGGCTTTCCAGCTTCCATTCCTTCTTTTATCTCCAGCTCCGGATACTTGTCCATTTTTCTCGTTTTTAACGAGTACTTGAACCCCGCCGTAATACATGGGGGAGATCTTCTGGATGACTTCATATCCGGAATCTTCCAAGTCTGTTGTTATTTCATTCGAAAGCCTGGATTCCGTATAAATCTTATTTCCATCGTAGACGAACCGATTACGGTCGATGATATCCTGAAATGAGCCTTCATTCTCTGTATATGAATAAAGGACCTGCATCAATACTTGAGGAATTCTATCGCCGCCTGGTGAGCCGATCCCGATCGATTCTTGCCCTGGTTTCTTGAGAATGGTAGGAGCGGTGAAAGTTCTTGACCGTTTATATGCCTCTTGAGCGTTCAAACCGGACCGGAAATTTTTCAATTGATCGTTAATGAAAAATCCATTCGTATAATCACCAGATCCGAAAAAGTTACTGAGCGTATTTGTGGCGGAAACGACAGTGCCATACTTGTCCATGATCACAAAATGTGTCGTACTTTCATGTTCTTCGGAACCATTCGATTCTTTATTTTTCCATTTTTCACTTTTGATCATATTTTTTAGATTGTCCAAGTGAATGGGGGAGAGCAATTTTTCCGCCTTAGAGTGACTTATTCCATCCCCAATATTGGCGGATCGGTCTTGATAAGCAGTATCTGTGATGCCCCCCAATACCTTCATATAATTTGATTTGCTAGGAGAATCACTGAGGTCCATCTCCTCGGCGAGCTTGAGCATTTCAAGAACGGTAATCCCGGAAAAGGGCGGAGGGGCGGTAAAAGCATCATAACCGGCAAATGTTCCATGGACCGGCTTACGTTCTTTCACCTCATAGCGCTTTAAATCCATCAAGTCGATATCTGTTTCTCTTTTAATATCCCGTGCGATTTCCCCTTTATAAAAACCATCAGGACCTTTCTTTTGAATCTGCTTCAATGTTTTAGCAAGTCTTTCTTGAACGAGGGTTTTGCCTGGTTCAATGGCATCGCCATCAGGATAAAAAAGTGAAGTCGCATCGGAAGATATCCTTGGCTGAGCTGCTTCTAAGCGTGATGATAACATTTCGTCGACTTCAAATCCGCCTTCAGCCAAATCTATCGCCGGCTGGAGAAGGTCTGCCATTGGTACGCTCCCATACTTATCACTTATAACCTGCATGCCGGCCACTAAGCCAGGAATCCCTGCATTGTGTCTTGAACTTGGGTCTTCCGGAGAGGATTCACGATAATCGATAAAATTGGGATCGCCGGATTTCGGTGCAATCAGCATACCGCCGCCGCCACCCACGCCAGATCCAAAAGGTTCAACTACACCTAATACATAGGATACCGCAATGGCGGCATCTGCCGCCGTTCCACCATTTTTCAATATATCCATCCCGACATCTATTGCGATTGGATTTGAAGAACTGACCCCATATGATTGTTCCGTTTTACTATCTATCGGATCATTCGTGTCAGAAATAGGGGGGGTCTTCGAACATCCAGCTAAATATATGAGCAGGCAAAGTGAAATGCATATTTTCCAAGTCGCACGGTTAATCATCGATTACTCCCCCTTCTAGTTGAGACTCCAAGTTGTTTCTCATTTCACATAATAGTATTCAATCGATCCTTACTGAATGGGCTGTATGTCCTGTTGTATAGGTTGTGCTGCCTTTTTCTCTTGTGCAGCTTTCTTTTCTTTCGCTTCTTTCGCTTCTTTTGCTGCCCTCGCAGCTTTTTCTTCTTGCTCACGTTGAGCCTTATGCTCGATTACCTTCTTGTGATCCAATGTAATCTCGATGTGATCCTCTTTTTTCGACCATTGGGTTTTTTCACTCGTTTCCTTCGTCAACTGACGGTAAACACGTGATTTGTCGATTGAAGAGGTAGCTGGCCTTGGTGTTGCTTCTTCAATTTGCAGTGGAACGACATCGACTGTAGCTTTTCCGTCTTCCGCTAAATGGTATTGAACCATGGCTGAATCTTTTGTGCGTGTCCAGCCTTGATCGAAAACGAAGTTTCCTAAGCTATAGAAAATGATTCCATCTTTATAAACATCAAACGATTGAAGCACATGGGGGTGATGGCCGATGATGACATCAGCTCCCGCATCGATTATCGCTTTAGCCAAGTCTGTTTGACGAGCGGTTGTAGATGTTGAATATTCTATTCCCCAGTGAACATTCACCACTACCAAGTCTGCGTTGCCTTGCTTTGCATCCTTTGCTTTTTCAATCATTTCAAATAATAAATCAGGGTTGGTGTTCAATATCCCGGCTTTATTACTTTTTGACACGGCATCCTTACCGTAAACATCTGTGAAGCCAAGTGTTGCGACACGCACGCCATTAATATCCGTATAGTCGATGCTATTTTTAGCTTCGGTAGTGTTCGATCCAGCACCAACATAGTGCATATCCTCAGTTTTGAATTCATCAATCGTGTCAAGCAGTCCTCGTTCTTCATAGTCCATCATATGGTTATTGGCCAAATTCATCACAGTGAAGCCAGCATCTTTAACGGCCTTCACACCATTATTATTGGAGTTTAACCTGATGGCTGTGTCTGCTTCCTTGTAGTTGGATACCTCTTCTTTTAAAACGGGATGTTCATAATTCCCACTGACATAGTCTGAATCGGTAAAATAGGGCTTCATATAACGGAAGAGGTAATCATACCCGTGCTTTTCCGTTACTTCTTCAACATAACGTCCCATCATCACATCACCGACCATCGTCATCGTCAATGGTTGATCAGTTTTTGAAGCGGTTGTTTTCACTTCTTGAGCCCGTCCCACCCAAGTGGTAATGACTAAAGCGATTAGTAATATAGGTAGTATGATTCCAGTGTATTTAAGATTCTTTTTCTTCGTGCGTTTAATAAAGATAAGTGTTTTTTCTTTTGCATTTAAATTCCGTTTCATTTTTTGCACCTCAGAATAGGTAGTACACGTTCATTAAACCGAAAGTCAAGCCGGATAATAAAAGCGTGCTGCCAAGTGTCAATGGCATTCCTTGTCTTTGTATGGTATTCGCTATCAATCCGGGTACGATTATACCGATTCCCCGAAACTCGAATATTTCAAATGGCATGACGGGGTAGACTAAATCCAATAGGAGTTTCAAGCAAATCCCGGTCACCATCATGGCTGCGAATTTTCTTCTTCCATATAAAATCACCCATCTTGAAAGGCCGTGGGCGACGATCAAATAAGTTACTATACTAATGGACAAGATGACCAGCATGATTTCCCATTGGTCAAATACTAATGCCAAATAACCAGGCACGATAAGTCCTGCGGGTACGACACCCGTCTTTTCTGAAAATATAAGGCTAAGCGTTACTCCCAGTACTAGGGCTACATATAAATCCGATCCAAACATTAAGGTTCCTCCTACTTAACTTGCTTTTTGCTTTGTTTTAGATTTCATGAATGCTTCAATTAAAGGTTCCGCTGCACCGTGAATATTCCCGACACCGTAGACGATGCGATTCTTCATCAATGGGCGGAGGCGGGCAACGATTTCTTCAGTTGACCAGTTTTCTAAATCCCAATATTCTTTTGTATCCAATTGACCTTGCTCGAATGCCCGAGTGATCGGTGATGTGGTTTCACCAATGGAAATGACGATTTCAGATTTTATGTAAGGCAATACATCTCTAGCAAACTGCTCTGTACGGTCCACACGGTCGGGACGGCAATTCATGATGACGATAGGAGGTTCTGTGCTGTATCCGAACGTATTGACACGTTCCCAGATGTTCAGTGTCGATGACGCGTCATTTGCAGCAAAGCCATTGACAAAGAAAGTTGGCTGGATGGAATCCCCGAATTTGGTGATCCGCATGGCACCTGGATCGGGATGCGCATTCAACATTCCGCGAAAAGCTGTTTTTTCATCGATGCCCAAAGCTTCCGCAACGGCCAATGCCAGTGATGCATTATCAGGAAATACCATATAGTCGAATTCGCGTAGAAAATCTTCCGAAATTCTCGAATTGTCTGCAACGATTACTTTTGTGTTGCGTTCTTTGGCAATTTGCTTGAAAAAGTCCAAATATTCACTTTCGATGGTTATTAAGTGACCATTATAGGGAATGGTAGCAGTGAAAGCTTCAGCAACCTCATCCAAAGTCGGTCCCATTACATCCATATGATCTTCCAATACATTCACGATTACGCCAATGTTTGCTTGGATCATTTTGTTTTGGAAGATTAATTGATAGTCAGGCTGTACGGCCATGCACTCACAAACCAGTGCTTCTGTGCCTAAATCGGCAACTTCTTTAACTACACGCCGCTGTTCTCCTATGTTGGGTCCTTCTGGGCGACGTACAATCGGTTTTTCCTTATCGGTAAACCAATAGATCATTCTTGCTGATGTTCCGGTTGTTTTGCCTACTGTTTTGTACTTAGCTTCTTGGATCACACCTGTAATTAGACGCGTTACAGTCGATTTCCCTCGAATCCCATTCACATTCACACGCACTGGGATGGAGTCGAGACGCTTCTGATGGCGTTTTTGTTCGAAAATGCCATAGCCAAGCAAAAAGATCGCACAAATAAATATCGGTGCCATTTTTTAACCTCTCTTTTTTTCAAATATTTGAATTACTGAATACACACTACATGATTTTAAACTTAATAGGCAAGAGCTAATTATTTTATTGTAATATAGTTTTTTTCAAGTTTTTCAAATAAATGTATATTAGGGTGTAATAGTATCTAATGGGATGAATTGTTTTATGAGTACAAAGTTATGTCTGGAAATCGATGGAATACTAGTTGATTTACACTAAATTATGGAAAGTTTAATAAAGATACCATTTTGGTAATAATCAAAGTAGTTTTGTGAGCATTTGAACCTGATTCCTAATGGCTATATTTGAATAATAATTGGTTATTAAAAGTGACGTTTATTACAGTTTGGTAATTGTTTATACCCATTGTTTGACATAAACGTAACAATATTTATGCATTTGTTATTCAATGTAAGATATTGCAACTAACGACTCAATTAGTTGAACTCTTTTGAATTTGATTAAAGATGAGTAAAAGAACACATCTCTTTTTTTTTGTATTTTCCGGTTTTTTCCTCAGAGAATACCCCGCGGACTATAATGGAACTTTTACCTTAAACATGAAATAAACTAAAGTTAACCCATTTTTTTAAAAAATACCTAGTTTCTTCTATAGATATAGTGTTTATAGAAGAATGAAATAGAAAAAAAGCTCAGAAGCATATCTGAGCTTTCGGCTTATATATTGTAAATGAATGGAATGGTCACGAATTTCCATTTTTCATGGAGATTTACCGTTTGTGGGTCTTGAGCTACAGCTTTTGGTAGCTGATTAAGGAAGGAATCAGGTTAACTTGATTTCTTTCTGTCAGAAATCTCAAGGTTGGAGTCCTTTTTACCGCCATCAATCACATAAAGTCTAGGAGCTAATCTCCTTCTTTTTCCTTGATTGTCAGGATTCATCTTCATATAATTTTCATGTTCTTTGCGAAAGAATTCTTCGGTTTCCCGTTCCAGTGCTTTTCTTTCGTTAAAATCTGTTATGAATTTGAAAAAACGTTTCATATGAATTCCTCCTTGTGGGGTTAAAAGGTCTTAGTTTAATAGTAACATATAAAGTGTGTAATTTAACCTTTTTTTACAAATTTGGAGTAAAAAACGTGTTTTTGTGTGAAAAAAGTCGTGTACGGTTTGATTCGAGAGAAAGGTGCAATGGATCCTTACTGAGTATAAGTGCCCGTGCATGGTGTTGAAAGGGAATGTCGGGATGTGCAGTAGCGGTTATTGGAAAGTGATGGTTATTTAAGTTAAAATATTCCTTTAATCAATTATACACTAAATATTCTGAAAATAAAGGAAAATATTCACTTCCAGCCGCCGCTTTTGATAGATTTGCTTTTTAATGATTTATTATTGGTTATAGTTATTTATTCCCCGAATTTACGAAAATGAAACAATCTATATAATGGAAGGGAAAAGCAATTTCCCGCATTCATGTGCCGGGAAATTGCTAGTGTCATAATTGGAACTTCCCAACCTGTTCAGTCAGCAGTTCTGCCGAAGATGCAAGTTCACTGGCATGACTCGTGACTTCATCCATCGAAGAGCTGGATTGCTGAGCAGAGGCGGAGACTTGTTCGATTCCAGCTGCGGACTCTTCAGAAACCGCGGCGATATCTTCGATAGCCTGATTGATATTTTTGCTATTTGTGGAGATATAGTTCAATTCGTCTGTTATATGCTGTATTTTCATTTCCATATTCCCGACAGAGTGATTGATTGTTTCAAAGGTTTGGCCTGTGAGCGTGATCTGTTTCGTGCCTTCATCCACTTGTGCATAACCATCTTCCAGGGAGTGGACGACTGTTTTTGAATCCGTTTGAATGGCGGAGACAATATTGGTGATATCCCCAACGGAGTGTGTGACCTCTTCAGCGAGTTTCCGCACTTCATCGGCGACGACGGCAAAGCCCTTGCCATGTTCACCGGCACGAGCGGCTTCTATGGCAGCATTCAGTGCCAATAGATTGGTTTGATTGGATATATTCTTGATGACCTGTACAAGCTGCGAAATTTGCTGCGATTGGGAATCGAGCCCTTTCACTTGCTCTACGGCATTTTTTACAATCCCATCAATACATTGCATCTGTTGGATCGAACTGCGCATTAAAGTGGTGCCCTCCTTGGTCAAGAAAAGGATTTCGGTTGAACTTTTAGCAACATCCACTCCTTCTAGGCGGGCCAACTCGATTCTGCCGGTGAAATCATCCATCATGCGAACCACTTCAGCTGCCCGGTTGGCCTGTGACTCCGAACCTTCCGAAAGTTCATGCATGGTAGTCGCTATTTGTTTGCTGCCCTGCTGGACTTCATTTGCTGATTGAGTCAGATTCTCACTTTGGTTGGAAACGGATTCGGATACAACGAGCATTTTTTCGATCGTATCACGAAGGTTTTTCTGCATTTGGTTGGCGGATACCGTTAATTCGCCCATTTCATCATATGACTTTTGCTTCAGGGGCTCATGATTCAGCTTTCCGTCAGCCACCATTTTCATCCTGTCCCTGATTTTAAGGAGGGGGGTGGTAATGAGGTTGGCAGTCACAAGCGCCAGCAGAAGGCCGATAAGGACTGCCGCAATGGATATGATGATACTTGTCGTCTTTACCGATTTCCCGCTTGCGATGACGGTTTCACCTGAAGAGACAATCAATTCCTCGCGTTCCGAAGCAAGCTCCTTGAAACCCTCCATTACTTCATTGCTGATTGGCGCCACTTCATTTTTGAGTATCTCTTTCGCTCGTTCTTCATTTCCCTTTTCATATTGTGGAAATACCCGGTCTACAATCATCATCCTCCAATCCCGGCTTTTCTCGATCAATGCCTTCACTTTATCAGAATCGCTCAAAGCCAGGAGATCTTCCTGGATGACCTTGCTGTCTTCAGTATATTGTAAGAACCTTTCTTTATAACTCTCGTCACCATATAGAATATAGGCTCGGGCGAATGCGGTTCTTTGTGCTAGATTATATAGCAGCTTTTCATCTTGGATAAGAAGCGGAAGTTCCTTTTCGATGATATCCTGGGAATAAACCAGTGACTTGTTGCTGCTGTAAATGTTGAATGCTCCTAAGATGACACATAAAGATATGATGAGTGAAAATGCCACCAATACCTTTCCTTTAATGCTTTTCAAATTAATGGACCCCTTTATCGATATTTTATTCACACTATTTTATCGGAAGGATAATGGGATATTTAAGCAATGAAAAGATAACCAAATTTTCCATCAGCTCTACTATTCACTAAATATAATCATCTTGATTTATGATCGTTTTCAAGTTACTATTGACTTGGAAAAATATAATATTCCGCGTTAAGGCGGAAGAGGTTCTAGCTACCCTCTCAAAAAAACTAAGGAGAAACAGTGCTCTATTCTTAGGGTGCTGTTTTTTTCCGTAAAAAGGAGTTTTATAGAAATGAAGAAGAAAGAAAAGGCAGTGGTTGTGTTTAGCGGAGGTCAGGACAGTACGACGTGCCTGTTCTGGGCATTGGAGAGATTTGAGGAAGTGGAAGCGGTGACGTTCGATTATAATCAGCGGCATAGCTTGGAAATCGAATGCGCTCAAAACATCGCCAAGGAATTGGGCGTGAACCATCATATCCTTGACATGTCGCTGCTGAACCAACTGGCACCGAATGCATTGACGAGAAGTGATATTGCAGTTGCGGACGGAGAAGAAGGGGAATTGCCGTCGACGTTCGTACCAGGGAGGAATTTGCTGTTCCTTTCGTTTGCCGGAGTGCTGGCGAGTCAGATTGGCGCTAAACATATTGTCACCGGTGTCTGTGAAACGGATTTCAGCGGATATCCTGACTGCCGCGATGTATTCATTAAATCGTTGAATGTGACCTTGAACTTGTCGATGGACCAGTCATTCGTGATTGATACGCCGCTAATGTGGCTTAATAAAGAAGAAACATGGGAGCTTGCGGATCAGCTTGGCGCCTTCGACTTTGTCCGCGAAAAGACCCTGACTTGCTATAACGGAATCATCTCCGACGGCTGTGGAGAATGTCCGGCATGTAATCTGCGGAAAAAAGGACTGGATGACTATGTAAGCAGACGGGTGGTGCTTTCATGATGTACGGTTTTACAATAGTGGATAAACTCCAAAAAATAGATGAAGACATTCAGCGCAGCCAATTGAAGTATACAACCAAGAGGGTTCTCGTGAGTAAGGAATTCACCTTTGACGCGGCGCACCATCTGCATGACTATGAAGGAAAATGCAAGAACCTGCATGGCCACACATATAAGGTCATATTCGGATTGAGCGGATATACGGATTCACGCGGTTTGATGATAGATTTCGGGGACATCAAGGATATATGGAAAAATGAAATTGAAATCCACCTGGATCATCGTTATTTGAATGAAACCCTGCCGCTCATGAATACAACAGCTGAAAATATGGTTGTCTGGATTTATGAAAAAATGGCCGAAGCCCTTTCATTAAAAGAATATGAGGGTGCTAGAGTCGAATTTGTTCGACTATACGAAACGCCGACAAGCTATGCCGAAGCCAGACGGGAGTGGATGGAAAGTGAGTAAACTCCCGGTTATGGAAATCTTCGGACCGACCATCCAAGGTGAGGGAATGGTCATTGGTCAAAAAACCATGTTCGTTCGGACGGCCGGCTGCGATTATTCATGTGCCTGGTGTGATTCCGCATTTACTTGGGATGGCACCGGTAAGGAAGATACCGTCCAAATGACTGCTAGAGAAATATGGGATGAGCTGAAGCGAATTGGGGGTTCCGGTTTTTCCTTCGTGACGATATCAGGCGGAAACCCGGCTCTGCTGAAAAACCTAAACGGGTTGATAGCGATCTTGCATGAAAATAAAATGAAGATAGGTGTCGAAACACAAGGGAGCCGATGGCAGGATTGGTTTCTCGATATTGATGAACTGACGATTTCACCTAAGCCGCCGAGCTCTAAAATGAACACGGACTTTACGGTGCTCGATCAAATCCTCTTGAACCTTGCCAATCGAAATCCTGAAAACCATGTCTCATTGAAGATTGTCGTCTTTAATGAGGAAGATTATCAATATGCCAAACATGTACATGGCCGTTACCCGGATATTCCTTTTTATTTGCAGGTCGGCAATGACGATAGCAGGACGGCGGATGATCGTCAATTGATCAGCGGTCTTTTGAAGAAGTACGAAGAGTTAATAGACAAAGTGATAGCAGATGATGAATTGAATGATGTGAAAGTGCTCCCCCAGCTGCATACCTATATATGGGGCAACAAGCGGGGCGTATAAAGAAAAGTGAGCAAAAGGCAGTGTGATGGAGTAATCACACTGCCTTTTAAGCTTTTTACAGCCTTTGAATATGTGTAGCTTTGAAGGAAGTTGTGTATTTAAGGCCATACCCAAATAAGCGATCCATTCCAATATGTGCGGTCCAAATTAAACCAATCATCAACAATGCATCGAACTTTAGAAAAATGGCAAGCAAAATCATGAAGATGGACAGGGTATAAGTGTGAAATAGGTTATAAACCTTTGCTCCAATTCGATCATTGATCAGGTAGGCCAGCATGGAAACATCAGGAGACAAAATCAATAACAGGAATATCAACCAGCTGAATTCATATAACGAATAGATGTAAATCACAGCTAAAAGAACCATGAGTCCTTCAATATGAAGGAATTTCTTTACCATTTTAAAACCCCCAATGTTTATTTGACCGATGGTCAATGATGTTCGGAAAAATTATATGATGTTTCCGATGATATTTTTTACATGAAAATCAGCTAAGCCTTTAACATCTTCATAAGATAGTTCAGAATTAATATAAAAAGTGATGAATCCGTGAAGAGAAAGTAAAATCGACCATATGGATGCAGGATTCAATTTGTTGTCCGTTAGGTCCGTCAGGGACTGGATTAGCTTTTCATATGTTTTATTGGAATCGAATTGAAGTAACTGCTGAATTTCTTTTTCCTTCGATAAAAACATGATGGAATAATGATTCTGTTGGGTTAAACCGAACTCCAAGAAGCACAATAAAATCTTTTCCATTTTTACAGAAGGGTCATTTTCCGACATGATGATATCATCGATTAAAGTATTTAAAACGGAAAAATCCGTTTTCACCAAACTATAAAATATTTCTGCCTTATTTTTAAAATGATAATATATGGCTCCATGGCTGCATTCCAATGATTTAGCCAATTGCCTCATTGAGACATTCGAATACCCTAACGTTGCAAAAAGGTTTCTGGCTTCATTCAAGACCATGTCCCTGGACAGTTCTTTACCTGCCGATTTCCTTGGCGACATCTTGAGACCCCCTTATTTATTGACCACTGGTTAATAAAAAGGATACCTCACTGATTTTTAAATGTCAACTATTGGATCATATTATAAAGTACTGTTTTTTCAGGGGGACTTTACCATTTAGTAAACTGGAATTTCGCCTATGTTGCAAAGGAGAGGATGCAGGACATTGCCTAGGGAATATTACATGTCATGTAACAGAAAAAAGGAACCAACTAAATATGGGCTGTGCTTATTTAAATACCATTAATTACCTTTTGTGGTATTATGGAGGTATTGATAGAGCGTTGGAGGGGATGAATAAATGAAAAAGAAATTCGGTATTTTCGGTTCAATTATCATAGTCTTGACCGGCTATTTTTTATTCACTAAACCGTATAAAGATAAAACGAAACCTGTAGAAGACATTTTTAAAGTGAATCAACCAGATCAGGTAATAATAATAGAAGGAATTGATGAGGTCAATCCAGGGGATATCGATTTGAATGATGAAGAAGAAATAATAAAATTGGCAAAAAGGCAATATGAGCAAAATGAAAAGGGGGAAATAATTTTTACAGAACCACCTACTAATGGGGGAGGCGGCAGTTATTGATAGTTTTGGATAGTATCTATGGGAAACACATTGTAGAGGGAGTTATTGAAGAGCTGATTCTAAGCAAACCCGTCCAAAGATTAAAGGGGATACATCAAGTCGGGGCAAGTTATTTAGTTAATGAGAAGTGGGACGTTACACGATTTGACCATTCACTTGGTGTGATGATTTTAATTAAAGCGCTTGGAGGTTCATTGGAGGAACAAATCGCGGGCTTGCTGCATGACGTATCCCATACTGCATTCTCACATGTTATTGATTTTGTTTTGTAAGGATGAAGATTATCATGAAAAGATATATGCTCATGTCATTATGGAATCAGAAATCCCATTTATACTGAAGAAGTATGGATTTGATTGTGAAGTCATAGTTCAATCAAAATGGGAATTGCTTGAACAGCCAGCACCTGAGTTATGCGCCGATCGGGTAGATTATACTCTCCGGGATATGTATCAATATGGACATATCACACTGGAATCCGTTCAAGACTTCTTAGACCATGTAATCATAATAAATGGAAGGATGTATCTGGATAATATTGAATCGGCGGAATGGTTTGTGAAAACGTATTACAGTGAAGTTATTGATTTTTTCATGAACCCACTTAATATATATGGCTATGATGTATTGGCAAAGACCTTAAAATTGGCTTTGGCTAAAAATCTGATCAGCCTTGATGACTTACTCGGTACAGATGAAGAAGTTATGTCCTTGTTAAGCTCCACTGAAGACCATGAGGTGAAAAATCTGTTAAAACGGATCCATGGTAACGTAAACGTGATAGAAAATCAATTGGAATACGATTTACATCGGAAAAATAAAGTGCGCCTTATTGATCCTTCCGTTATTGAAGGAACCCAATTATTAAGAGCATCCAGTTTATCAGAAAGAGTCAAGAAAATGGGGATGGAAGCCTATGAAAAAGCTTCGAAGGGCATATATCTAAAAGTGATTTCCGATTGAATGTCATGTCCAACCATACGGAAAGTAAAACTCAAGTGTGATATTCATCCTTGAGTTTTTTCTCCTCCCGTATGCTTTCTTTGACCTTGATTAAGGAAAGAAGGTAAGACTCAATAGGACCCAACATGCTTAAAAAACTTAAGTATCATTGTGCCGGGAGTCAGGACGCCCAACTGCATTTTTAGTGATCTATCTAATCTGAACCAGCACCCTTTACGAATTAAAAAATTATGGATGCTCTCAAAGTATTAACCCCATTTTCTAAGTAACCCTTTAAACAAGTTAATGTATAAACCCAACCTTCCTTTTGACCTATCATTTTATTTATCAATTCGGGATCGTCCTCTTCCAAACCTGATTCGTTCACTTCAATAATTGTACTCATTTTATCCGACTCTTTTAGGGTAATTGTAACAATCGTTTCTTGATCAATTCCTCCCCATGAGAATACGATTTTCCTATTTTCCTCTACTTCCAATACATGAATGGCCACTTCAGCATCGTATTCGTTATATCTCAATGTAAGCGTCCTGCCTTGTTCCCATCTTTCAGAACTCGATGAGAACCAGAAATTCCCGATTCTTTCTGGGTCCACTATGGCTTCAAACACTTCATTGGTTGGTTTGGCTATTTTAAACTTCGTGATTATTTGCGTATCCATCACTATCAACTCTCTTTCAATTTTTTTAAGTTTTCCACTACCACTTAATTATCCCGATCTACTGTTATCGGCGGCAGGGTCCGTCCCGTTTCAAGCAAGCTCTTCAGGTTACTTAGAATTGCTGGCCATCCATTATACAAGCCTTCAAAGGTATGATCATCATATACGAAATCCGTCTCCAGAAGCTCTTCATGCCTAAGCGTTAATTTCAAAGTCGAATCATCCATGGGCTGCAGTATAAAAGTGACCCGAGTAGGCTGCTCGCGAGGTGTTTCGTCTCCTGTCATGTTCCAAGTGAACGAGAGCAGGTGCAGCGGCTCACACTTGAGTACTTTACCATGATCAGTAATACGCCCATCTTCCAGCATAAATGTAACGCTTTTAGCCTTCTTGCCAGTCAGACTGGACTTGGCATCCAAAATGGTACCTCTTCGTGACTTCACCGCTCGTCAGGGCTTCCCAAAGCTTCTCTGGTGTGGTTGCGATATAAATAGCATGAACAAACGATGGTTTTTTTATCATCTTTTTTCTCCTCGCGTTTATACCTCATATCAAGATCGTAACATTATTCTATCAATCATTTTCGGCTTTTCATATACAGCTGGTCTAGCAGTTTTCTGCGACAAAAATCGCCAGAGTCATTGAATTGACCATTGTCCGTGCAAGCCATATGGAAACTTCTTGATTTCCAATCGCTTTCAAGCTACGATAAATAAGGAAAATGATAATCCGCTCGGGCGGAAGAGGTTCTAGCTACCCTCTCAAAAAAACTAAGGGGAACAGTGCTCTTTCTTAGGGTGCTGTTTTTTCTGTATAAGGAGAATTAAGAAATGTTAAGAATTTTATTGTATTTAGTATCCATCATCACGGCGAATGTGGTTACAGCAGCTTTTGCGCCATTGCATTTTGGCATGTTCATCATTCCGATGGGTACATTGCTCATCGGGGGAACCTTCATCTTTCGAGATCTCGTCCAGAATAAATTCGGCCGCGCAAAGACCTATATATGTATCGTCACTGCACTTATTTTATCTGCGTGTGTATCATTTTTATTAGGAGATACGTTATTGATTGTATTTGCTTCCGCATTATCGTTCGTTGTCGCAGAAACAGCGGATACGGAAATATATACCCGTTTAAAACTCCCGATGAGTTGGAGAGTGTTTTACAGCGGAATCGTTGGAGGGTTTTTCGATTCGGTGATATTTGTCGTGATTGGCCTAAGTCCATTAGGTGCCAATATATTGCCATGGGAAGCAGTACCCGCTGCGGTCATCGGCCAAATCATCGTTAAAACGATCATTCAGTCAATTGGTGCCGTACTGTTGGGACGAATTAACGTAGAGCTGGAGAAACGTGTAGTCTCCAGTTAAAGCTAGGAGGGATGCACTCGATGGATGGAACCAAAAAAGAAAAAGATAAATGCTATTGCCTCGAGGCTTTTCGTGAAAAATATGGCCCGCATGTTCAAGGGGATTGTATGAAGCTCTCTTGCGCCAATTATCGCAAGCATAAAGGAATAGACAAAAAAAGACCTAATTAGGTCTTTTTTTTGCGTGAACGGAGTAACTCACGAGTAAACGGTGCGAAATCATGAGTGTAGTATGAATTCACGAGTAAGCGGTGCGAAATCATGAGTGTAGTATAAATTCACGAGTAAAACAGCAAAATTCACGAGTAAAAGTGCGAAACTCACGAGTAAAAGTGCGAAACTCACGAGTAAAAGTGCAAAACTCACGAGTAAACGGTGTGAAATCATGAGTGCAGTATGGATTCACGAGTAAACAGCCCAAAACTCAGCAAAAAAAAGCTTCCTGCGCCTTTCCAAGTAATGGGTGCAGGGAGCTTTTTATTTTGTTTAGAATTGCTCTGCGCTTTTCCGGACTAATTTTTCAAGGAAGTAAAAGCATTCTCGTTTCCTTTCAAGTTCGGTTTGTCCATTTTCGGTGACGTGATAATATTTCCTGCGGCCTGAATCTGACTCTTTCCAATGGCCTGTTATGAATTCCTTTTTTTCTAATCGTTTAAGGGCGGAGTAGAGGGTGCCTTCACTTATTTGATATTTTCCCATGCTCATTTCCTTCAAGATCTTCGTGATTTCATAGCCGTATAGCCTTTTTTGTGAGAGAAGTGAAAGTAAAAGGAGGTCAATGCTTCCCTTCATTAATTCTTTATCCAAATAAATTCTCCTCCTTTTCATTTTTAGTGTAATATGGTGTACATCGTATCACAAGGTGCATTTTACTTTTCTTAAAAAAAATGGTTAAATGACGATTGCTAAATAATTTTAATCATAGTAAAATGTGCTTCGGAACGGATGAGTTGTTAAGAGTGTGGTAAGGATACAATATACATGATTTAATTGTTTTAATGAAAATTCGGAATAGGATAGAAGAATCACTACTCAAGGGGTATTAATTGATTTTTTTTCGAAAATCATTTAGATTCTATTTATCAACATGAGCAAAGAAAGAAGGTCCTAGATAGATGAAAGTGAAAGCACCTGAGTCATTCACATACAGAGGTGGAAAAAGAGCTGTTCTTTTACTTCACGGGTTTACCGGAAGTACAGGAGATATGAAGAAATTAGGAAAGTACTTGAATGATCTCGACTATACTTGCCACGGACCTCTTTATAGTGGGCACGGAGTATCAGCCGAGGAACTTGTTAAAACAGGTCCAAAGGAATGGTGGAAAGATGTAGTTGATGGTTATAATTTCCTTAAGGATGAAGGCTATGAGGAAATTGCTGTTGTGGGAATTTCTTTAGGAGGAGTTTTCTCATTAAAAGTGGGAATTGAATTGCCTGTAACAGGGGTGGTTTCAATGTGTGCTCCGACGAAAGGAAAAAGTATCGATCGACAAAAGAACCGCTTGCTCAATTATGCACAGGCTTATAAGAAGTTTGAGGGCAAAGATGCAGACCAAATTGCTGCAGAAGTGAAGCTGCTGGCAGAAGAGCCTATGCCTCAACTAAAAGATGTGTTGAATATTATAAATGAGACAGGTGAAGATTTAGATTTGATCACATCACCAACTCTTGTTTTACAAGGGCGTTTGGATGATCCCGACTATACGGAGAGTGCTACAGCGATTTTCAATGAAGTCGATACGCAGCATAAACACTTGATATGGTATGAAAAATCAGGTCATATCATCACATTGGGTAAGGAACGTAATCAAGTGTATGAAGATGTTTATAAGTTCTTGAATACACTGAATTGGTCGGAGTAATAAGCGAGTTAATAAATCCCCTTTACGTTGACGTGTTATAAGCCTACATGCATACGTAGGCTTTACACAATGTTTAGGGGTTTTTATTTTGGCTCTTTGTAGAAAAAAACCTTTAAGTTATCGTTATTATCAAGAGTTGCCAATAAAATATCGTTCACGTCGGCATTATAGGTTGTTTTGATTTCTTTTTTCAGCCATTCTTCGTCTTTACCGCCCCTATTTAATTCTTTAGAATCAATCATCCCTTCCTTAATAATCGTTTTAGGAAAATTGAAGTCAGTTGTTGCTAGGTGCATATCTGCTGGAGTTACCGCTTCATATTGAGGGTATAAAAACAATGAAATGGTACCGCCCGGTTCCCATAGTGCAAGGGATACCTTTTGAATATCTTCGACCTTTTCTTTTCTTAACTCCGATAATAAATCATCGATGGAGATTCGGGCCCTTGATAGGCTTTTGTAAATGATTTGTCCATTTTCGATAAGCGGAAAAGGGGCGGAGTCAAAAAAACTACGGAGTTTCCCCCACTTAAGGCTCATAAACAAACTGATTATATATAAGATGACCAATGCAAAGGCCGTGATCATTGAGCCCTTCAAGCCTGACTGTTCATCAGACAAAGGGCGGGCAAGAATGTTCCCAATAGTTAACGCCATTATGAAATCAAGTAATCTTAACTGGGAAATGGACCGTTGCCCCATCAATTTAACCAAAAAAATTAGGAAGAAAAAGGATATGATGGCTCTTAAAGTCCACTCAAATGCAGTAAGAGTTTCCTGGCTATGAAAAAAATCCACAAAAATTCACGTCCTTATTTCCTGTGTTAGTAAGGTGCATTGAAACATCTGGGAGGGTTTAAGCATTAGTATTACCCAACATTGGCACTTGGAGACTCCCTTGACTGTTTTCGAAAAATTTATATTAATATAACAACTTTGAAACGTATTGTAATTAAAAATAAACTGATTTAAAATGATATCTTTCCTGAGAAATTCATTAAAAAAATATCCTTGTATAATATCAGTGATGATGGTCTGATAGTTTCTACCTGGCAGCCGTAATGCCGGACTACAAGGAAGTATGAAAATAGAAGAGATGAACAGGTTTTGGTTGGCTTGAAGAGGCTTGATCCACAAAACATTTCAAGAAGGCTCTTACTTTTTCACACTTTCTTCCTGCGGCTGAAAGTGTAAAAAGGTGAGGGCTTTTTATATAAAAAAATGAATGGGAAATAATATATCCAAAGGGGATGAAATCATGTATTTCTTATTGAATATACTAGGTGTTTTGGTTGTAATGGGCATCGTTTACCTTTGTTCACCTAATAAAAGGAACGTTAAGTGGAAAGCCATTCTTACCTTGCTGGTTCTCGAATTACTTATCACATGGTTCATGTTATCCACTAAAGTTGGGGCATGGGTCATCAATCTGATCGCTTCATTCTTCACCTGGTTGATTGAATGTGCGAATGAAGGAATTTCTTTTGTCTTTCCTTCACTTATGGCAAATGAACATGTGGATTTCTTTTTCAGCGCATTGATGCCAATTATCTTCATTATCACGTTTTTTGATGTTTTATCGTATTTCGGTATACTTACCTGGATCATTGATAAAGTGGGATGGCTCATCTCAAAAGTATCCGGTTTGCCAAAACTTGAGAGTTTCTTTTCGATTCAAATGATGTTCCTAGGGAATACCGAGGCGCTTGCCGTTCTCCGCATGCAGCTCAGTGCGATTAAGGATCAACGTCTTTTGACATTTGGAATCATGAGCATGAGCAGCATTAGTGGTTCAATCATTGGAGCCTACCTCTCCATGGTACCGGCAACCTATGTTTTTGTAGCGATACCTTTGAACTGCTTAAATGCCTTGCTGATAGCAAACATGCTGAATCCCGTCGACGTCACTAAAGAGGAAGACGTTGTTTATGTACCTTCTAAAGAGGAACGGAAAGATTTCTTTTCCACCATTTCCAACAGTATGCTTGTCGGGGCCAAAATGGTCTTCGTCATCATGGCAATGGTTATCGGCTATGTGGCCTTAACGGCCAGTGTAAACGGCATTTTCGGTTTCTTTGTGGATGGCTTGACCATTCAAAAGATTTTCTCTGTCATTTTTAGTCCATTTGCATTCCTGCTTGGACTATCTGGACATGATGCCATGTACGTCGCTCAATTGATGGGAATCAAGCTTGCCACGAATGAGTTCGTTGCCTTGCTCGATTTAAAAGATAAAGTCAGTACATTGTCTCCGCATACAGTTGCTGTGGCTGTCACTTATCTGACGTCATTTGCCAACTTCAGTACAGTGGGCATGATTTATGGAACGTTCAATTCCATCCTCAACGATGAGAAATCGAACATCATCGGAAGGAATGTTTGGAAATTGCTGGTTAGCGGGATGGCTGTTTCCTTGCTGAGTGCCATGGTCGTTGGGTTATTCGTTTGGTGATCTAAAACAAGGGCATCCATTTTTTTTAATGGATGCCCTTTCTTGTGTGAAAAAGCTGTGCTGGATTTTCCCATGCACAGCTTTTTATTCATTTCGTCAAATAGTTCTCCGTATAATATGGTTTATTTTCCTCGTCGAAGGCAACTCCGACACCGAGCGATTCAAAATCCTTCTGCAATTTATTTTCCCTGTGGCCAATGGAATTCATTAGGCCCTCATGGGCAAAAATACTGCTATTCTGACCGGCAGCCAGGTTTTCCCCCGCCATTCGAAAAGTGATTTTGTCATCTTCCATCCGGTCGAACGGGGATTCTCCTTCAAGGTTTGTATGATTGAAGTATTGATTAACGGCCATATCTTTACTATGATCCTGTGCCGTGACCTTCACCCGTTTATCCCATGAAAGCACTGAGAGATCATGATTGACCCGTGATGCATTGGTCAAATCGAATAATTGATATTCAAAGCCCTTCTTTAATTCGGGGCCGGCTTCTGCAAAATAGCCGCTCTTTTGCTTTTCGAGTTTTGCGTCGATGATTTGGATTGCCGTGACTGTATTTTTTTCATGTTTGTCATAAAAAATGGTCACATAGCTATTATCCATTTCAAACATATCGTATTCGCTGCTGTCACTTCGAATCTGGTAATAGACGTTTCCTTTAAGCAGTTTTGTTACAGGCTCCCCCATTTTCCCGGTCACGGTTTCTTTGGGAGTGCCGCGTTTAATGCCTTCCTTCGAGGAAATCAAATCTTGATTCGTATATAGACCGACAACTTTATTGTTGTCATCGTAGGCAACCATGAAGAAATTTTGATAATTTTCGTGATAGGCGAACCAGTCCACGCCATATTCATTACGCGTATTCCGCTTAGCTTCACCAGCCAATTTTTCTACATCATCCTTCGTGTCGCCAATTTCAATATTATGGACCGAGAAGGAAGCATCAGCAGGTGCTTCCAGTGCTGGTTTTTTCACTTTTTCTGTTTCCTGCGATTCTTTTTCAGAAGCGGAATCCAATGTTTCCGTCACCGAGCCGATGATACTGCTGACCCCAGTACTCAGTTTTTCCAAGGCAGTCGTAACCTCGGGCCCGGTTATAAAGGAGCGGACATCCGTTGCAAAGGCACTGGCCCCCGCTTTGAATCCAGACTCCTGAATATCTTTACCATATCCATACCATAATCCAGAGAGTAGGAGTATGAGGACCACAATATTAAACAATTTCCGCAAATCGTTCACTCCTGCTCTATCCAGGATATATAATCCCGATTAATGAAAGATCATCTGCAGCACACTTAAAACAGGCGGGGTACATAGCAAAAATACTGAACACAGAATGAGGATTTGTGAGGCAATTTTGGGGAGCTTTTCCTTCCCTTTTCCCGAATACCAGCCACTGAACTGAAGTTTATTTCTGTACCAGACGAATAATAAAAGCAGAATGGCAATCGAGCCTTGCCAGCCATACTGATTCACTCCGATGTTTGTATATATGCCGTTTACAATGGTCGAAATGATTGTTCCGGCTATCCCGAATATTAGTATGATGCGTATCAATTCTAATAAGACCCTCATATGTCACCCCTTGGTTTCATCATTATACTTCTTCGTTTACAAAATAAAAAATTTTAAGTTGTTCATTACATATTATACCAAAAAGGAGAGGGGGTAAAACGGTGTGAAGTTTATTGTTAGGAAGTTAAACCAGGAACATTCAATTTATACAAAAGGCTCTTTTCGTAAAGATTGTTGTTTTTAAAACGAAACGATTTAAGGTTGATTGGAGCGGAAGTGCGAGACTCCTGCGGGAGCAGCGGGACAGGTGAGACCCACAGGCGTTCACGCCGAGGAGGCTCACCGCCCGCCCCGCGGAAAGCGAGCATTGGAGGGGAAATCAACCACACCGAATTACTTGGTGAATAGCAACAAAGTATGCGAAAACAGCCATACAAAAAAAGATTAGCCGCTTCGAGCTAATCTTTTTGTTTGGAATTATTTCAATGGATCATTCAATACACTTTCCTCGAGTACGGAAAACTTATCTCCATACACTCTGGTTATGTGATTTTCCCCCCACGTACATAGTGAGGATAGGATACTTTCCAGGCTTTGCCCATATTCACTAAGTTCATATTCCACTTTAGGGGGGACTTGGTTGTAAACGATACGATTGATGACTTCGTCTTTTTCCAACTCCCTCAATTGTTGGGTCAACATTTTTTGGGTGATGTTCGGCATAAGGCGCTTCAATTCACTGGTCCGCTTTTTTCCGTGGGTCAGATGGCAGAGGATTACGCATTTCCACTTTCCGCCCATTACTTCCAGTGTCGCCTCAACTGATATATTGTATTTCTTTTTTTGCATGATTGGCATACTCTCCTTATTCTATAGGTACTAAAAGGTTCCTATATCACTTTAAAGTACGTACTGTTTTTTATTTGCATTATATCTCATAATAACATTTGCACGCCGAATTCCACTGTACCATTTATAAAAAAGTTGCTAAGGCAATTTCAATGATAGTACAAAATGACAAGAAGGAGAAGAGGATATGATTTCAAATAAAAATAAAAGTACATGGGCATTGCTGGCTTTAGCGATCAGTGCCTTTGCAATTGGAACAACAGAGTTCATCAGCGTGGGATTATTGCCGCTCATTTCTAAAGATTTACACATTACAGTTACGACGGCGGGATTGACGGTATCCTTATACGCCTTGGGGGTCATGTTCGGGGCACCTATCCTGACATCCCTGACATCGAATATGTCGCGAAAGACTTTATTGCTTTGGATAATGGTCGTGTTCATTGCCGGAAATGCATTAGCGGCTTCTGCAACCACTGTCGGTGTATTATTGATCGCACGTGTTATTTCAGCGCTTGCACATGGTATCTTCATGTCGATCGGCGCTACGATTGCGGCTGATTTGGTCCCTGAAAACCGCAGGGCTAGTGCCATCGCCATCATGTTTACAGGTCTGACGGTGGCAACGGTGACCGGAGTTCCTTTTGGAACCTTCATCGGTCAGCAATTCGGCTGGAGATTCGCTTTCATCATCATTGTGGCAATCGGCTTTATTGCTTTCATCGGAAACGGCATCCTGGTTCCATCCAATTTAAGAAAGGCTGCACGGACCACATTCCGTGATCAAATCAAATTGGTGACGAATGGCCGCTTGCTGCTAGTATTCATCATTACGGCATTGGGGTATGGAGGTACATTCGTTGTCTTCACGTACCTGTCGCCATTACTTCAGGAAGTGACAGGGTTTAAAGAAGGAACTGTGGCCTTGATTTTGCTAATATATGGAGTAGCAATAGCGATAGGAAATACCCTTGGCGGGAAATTCGCCAATCGCAATCCTATTAATGCCCTATTCTATATGTTTCTTATACAAGCCATTGTACTAGTGGCTTTGTCTTTCACGGCACCGTTTAAGATTGCCGGTTTAATTACGATCATTTTAATGGGATTGTTTGCATTCATGAACGTTCCGGGGCTTCAAGTGTATGTCGTCATGTTAGCGGAGCGTTTCGTACCGA
The DNA here is from genome assembly GCF_043656335.1 of Peribacillus sp. NPDC056705. Lineage (NCBI taxonomy): Bacteria > Bacillati > Bacillota > Bacilli > Caryophanales > Bacillaceae > Peribacillus > Peribacillus sp. NPDC056705. The sequence continues at coordinate 157,572 of NZ_JBHTYI010000002.1, forward strand.
GTGCAGTGGACGTGGCATCGGCCATCAATATTGCCGCCTTCAATGCGGGAATCGCCATTGGTGCCTACTTGGGAGGGGTGATTACGGATTCGATCGGACTGATCCATACAGCGTGGATAGGTGGAGTCATGGTGTTTGCAGCAGTGATTTTAACAGCATGGAGCCGTGCTCTGGAAAGTAAAGATCGTTCCAAGGGAACTGACAAAATAGCATAGGATTGAAAAAGTGATGCATGTTAGAAAAAGCATGCTATACGTTTAGAGTATCAATAACCAAGTATCATTGCATCCCTTCAGGGAATGATGGAAGGTTCCTTGAAGGGATGTAATGATACTGATACTTAAGCGCATTACGATCCTAAAAAACAATGAAGAAAAAATTTGGAGGTAGAGTATAATGGTGAAAAATTTACAAGATACAACAACGTTGCATAATGGCGTTAAAATGCCTTGGTTCGGATTGGGCGTATTTAAGGTGGAAGAAGGGCCGGAGCTGGTAAATGCAGTTAAAGTGGCCATTAAACATGGTTATCGCAGTATCGATACGGCTGCCATTTATGAAAATGAAGAAGGAGTCGGACAAGGGATTCGTGAGGGCATTAAAGAAGCCGGAATCTCCAGGGAAGACTTATTCGTAACTTCAAAAGTCTGGAATGCCGATTTAGGATATGAATCAGCAATTGCGGCATACGAAAAAAGCTTAAAGAAACTTGGCTTGGATTACTTGGATTTATATCTTATCCATTGGCCAGTGGAAGGAAAATATAAAGAAGCCTGGAGAGCGTTGGAAACTCTTTATAAAGAAGGAAAAGTAAAAGCGATCGGTGTGAGCAATTTCCAGATTCACCATCTTAAAGATTTAATGGAGGATGCAGAAGTGAAGCCGATGGTCAATCAAGTGGAATGCCATCCGCGTTTAACTCAAAAAGAAGTTCAGGCATTCTGTAAGGAACAAGGGATACAGCTTGAAGCGTGGTCACCATTGATGCAAGGTGAACTTCTGGATAATGACGTTTTACAAGCAATTGCGACCAAGCATGGCAAATCAGTTGCACAAGTCATTTTGCGCTGGGACATTCAAAACGGGATTGTAACGATTCCAAAATCCACTAAAGAACATCGTATTGTAGAAAACTCATCTATATTCGATTTCGAATTGACGGAAGAGGAAATGAATCAAATTGATGGATTGAACCAAAATCACCGTGTTGGTCCAGATCCTGATAATTTCGACTTTTAATCAAGTATGAAGGAGAGGGACGGGATATCCGTCATTCTCTTTTTTTAGGCTCTTTTCGTAAAGATTGTTGTTTTAAAACAAAACGATTTAAGGTTGATTGGAGCGCAAGTGCGAGACTCCTGCGGGAGCACCGCCCGCCCCGCGGAAAGCGAGCATCTGGAGGGGAAATCAACCACACCGCTTTACTTGGTAAATAGCAACAAAGTATGCGAAAACAGCTTTTTTTATTGGATCTCCGCATTGGTGGGGATGGAAATGCTGTTCCAACAAGATGATGTCGTTTACAATGAAAGATTCGGAAATCTGATTAGTTGACACAGAATAAATCAGATGATATAAATGCATGTGCATGCATTATATGAAAAAGGAGATAAAAAATTATGAATGATTTATTTTCACCTTATCGCATAAAAGAACTTGAACTTAAAAATAGGATCGTCATGCCGCCGATGTGCCAATACTCCGTCGAAGCGGAAGATGGTATACCAACAAACTGGCACCAGCAACATTATGTAAGCAGGGCAGTTGGAGGCACGGGATTGATTATCGTGGAAATGACCGATGTGGAGCCTGATGGGCGCATTTCGAATCGTGATCTTGGATTATGGTCCGACGACCAAATTGGAGCTTTCTCCAACATCATTAAGGAAGTTCATCAATACGGTGCAAAAATCGGGATACAAATTGCCCATGCAGGCCGTAAAGCGGAGGATGCCGAAACTCCGGTGGCACCATCAGCCATTGCGTTTGATGAAACGTACAAAACACCAAGAGCTTTAGCAACGGAAGAAGTGAAGGGAATGGTCGATAAATTCCGGGCATCGGCCAGAAGGGCTGTTCAAGCAGGATTTGACGTAATCGAATTACATGGTGCACACGGGTATTTAATCCACCAATTCACATCACCGCTTACGAATAAACGTGATGACGAATATGGAAAAGACCTGACTAAATTCGGAGTGGAAGTCATTAAAGCAGTGAAAAGCGAAATGCCTGCCGACATGCCTTTAATCATGCGCATTTCTGCAAAAGAGTACGTTGAAGGCGGATATGGCATTGAGGAAAGCATTGCCTTTTCACAAGTCTTTAAAGAAGCAGGAGTCGATATGTTCCATGTAAGTTCTGGAGGAGAAGGTCCGATTGGAGCAGACGGAAGACCGGGTACGCATGCTAGCTATCAAACTCCGTTGGCGAGGGAAATCAAAAAAGCTTTGGATATCCCCGTGATTGCTGTAGGTCGATTAGATGATCCGATTCTAGCGAATTCAATCATTGGCAATGAAGAAGCCGATTTGGTTGCCGTCGGCAGAGGAATGCTGCGAAACCCTTATTGGGCACTTGAAGCATCTAAATCTTTGAATATAAAAACGGAGATCCCTAAACAATATCAACTGGGATTCAAGCATTAATATCGATCTTTAAAACGCCGGCGAAAATTATATTCGCCGGCGTTTTTTTCATTCAGGCCCCATTGTGACTATTGTAGGGATTATTCGTTGTGATTGGATTTGGTGTATTTACTTAATAAATGTAAATAAATATAAAATTGAATAGTTTGTTGCATTTTTGCGATCGATCATTCGGGAAAATGGCAATAAAGCCCTAATAATCATTGCGAAAGCAATGCCCGTCATGGAATTTAGTGTAAGCCTTTTCAAATGCAATGTAACAGGATTTCCTTTATGGTTAAGAGTGGGATTTATACCTATAAATGGGTATTTCTCGATCTTGGATATTCAACGTGATGGAAGGGGAGCGAATATGTATACAGAGCGATTTGAAAATGCTGCTGAGTCCAATGAAATCGTAGGGGGAAAAGCTTTACATTTAATTAAAATGACGAAGTTGGGCATGCCCGTGCCTAATGGGTTTGTCATTAACAATGATTCATTCATGCATTTCGTAGAAAGAAATGAACTGGATTTACAAAGTGAAGCCATCCAGGCCGAGATTATGGAGGCGAGCATCCCGGATGACTTGTCAAGCACCCTGTTGAGCTCTTTTCATGAGCTGCGGGAAGACTATGCATCCGTGGCAGTCCGTTCCTCTTCGGGTGCAGAAGACCTGGAAGGGGCATCCTTTGCCGGTCAGTATGAAACATACCTGAATGTTAAAACGGATGAAGAATTCCTATCAAGGGTAAAAGGCTGCTGGGCTTCCTGTTTCGAGAACCGGGTTCGGCAATATACCGAAACCATTCATGAAAGTGCTGAAAAAATATCAATGGGCGTTGTGGTCCAAGGTATGATACATTCAGATGTTTCAGGAGTGATTTTCAGCCAGGACCCCGTTACGTACAATCCAGATCATATTGTGATAAATGCCAGTTATGGGCTCGGGGAGGCGGTGGTATCTGGTATCGTGACACCTGATACCTATTTGGCTAAACGTGATTGTACAAAGATCGAGAAAATCAAGGGCCGCAAAGAGCTGAAAATCATCTCCGGCTCCAAAGGCACGTTAGAAGCGGAAACCACAAAAGCGGAACAGGAGGCATATTGCCTCAATGATGCGCTGCTTACACAATTGACCGAATTGACACTGGAGGTGGAGAAGCATTATGGGCATCCTGTCGATTTGGAATTCGCCATTCAAGATCAAAAGGTATATCTCTTGCAAGCCCGCCCGATTACAACAGTGATCGAAGACGCTGAAGTCATTCCAGAAGCAAGGAAAGAATTTATTTTGGATCGGACTGATATGGAGGACTTTTGGGTTTTGATCGATTCAAGATTTCCTGATCCAATTTCCCCATTATTCGCATCCATAGTCACCCAACCATTTTATCAAGGAATGGCTAAAGCGGCAGAGGAACTCAGGGAACCGTCGGGATACATCCAAATGAAAGTCCATAACGGGTATTATTACGGAAAGCAAATCCACCTAGAAACGGACCCCAAGCAATTATTCATGGAAAACGAAAAGCTTATGGAGACCTTGTATCCAGATATGACGAACAGGATGCATGATATTATCCATGATCATTTATTGCCCATTTATCGATATATGGATGAAGAAACTTCGAAGGAATTCACGGCAGCCAAAGCGATAAGAGGGTTGGGTGAGTTAGAAGGGTTTTTCAAAGAGGTCTATTACTGGCATTTCATGATCGTCCTTCCGCTTGCGAGTATTACTATTAAACTTGAACGGCTATTCAAAAGCTTGCTGGGGACCGAACCGCCCCATGAACTCTACCAATCCATGGCTGGAGTGATGAATAAGTCACTGGAGTCCGATCGAATACTGTGGCAATTATCTTTGAAAGCGAAGAATGAACCTCAGTTGCTCAAGGTGATCATGGATGCCGATGAAGGAAATTTATCCAGGGATCTGAGCGCGTTTGGGAAAGGGAAGGATCTTCTGGAACGTGTGGATAATTTCGTCAATGTATACGGGTACAGATGTCTTAAGGCACATGATTTCGTTGGGGAAACCTGGATTGAAAATCCTGAGCATGTACTGCAAATCATTAAGAATTTCATCATCAATGGGTATGATTTCGATAAAGAATTCGAAACGGCATTAGCTGACGGGAAACGGATATACCAAAGGTTTTTAAATGGAATTGAAGACTCCGCTGAGCGGGACGAATTTAAAAAATATTATCAAATGGTCTTGGATGCTGCTGTAATCACGGATGATCATCATTTTTATATTGATGCCATGTTCGATGCAAAGGCACGTTTATACTTATTGAAAGTAAGTGAGCTTTTAGTTGAACAGAACGTGCTGGATGACGCAGAAGATATTTGGTTTTTATATAAAGATGAGGTCATATCCGCTTTGGATGCCCCCCACACTTTAAAGGAAACGGTATTGGAACGGAAAAGGCAATATGATTTACAGAGTAAAATGAAAACGCCATCATTTTTTGGGGAACCTACGGATGAAGAGCGTGCTTTCGTGGAAATGGTGTTTGGCTCATTGGAAGAAAACAAGGAAAATACGGCGAGTACGATTAAAGGAATTTCAGCATCCGGAGGAGTATGCGAAGGAAAAGTCAAGGTGATATCCGGTTTGCATGAAGCCTCTCATTTTAAAAAAGGAGATATTCTGGTCTGCAGGACCACGACACCAGTCTGGACGTCCTTTTTCCAGGATGCAAAAGCAATCATTACCGATACAGGCGGCATGCTGTCCCATTCTGCGATCATTGCCAGGGAATATCGGATTCCGGCAGTGTTAGGGACAAAAATAGGAACGGATCGCTTAAAAGATGGAGATCGTGTCATTGTCGATGGGAATACGGGAACCGTTACGATTATCGATGAGCAAGTCGAACAAAGTGCTGTTTGAAGGATTGAGGTGAAAGAATGGGCAGACAGAAAGAATTCCTGATGATTATTTTTACTTTAATGGCGGCGTTTCTCGTACCGATCAATTCAACAATGATTTCGATAGCACTGGGCTCGATTTCAGACTTTTACGGTTTGGATATCCACAGTGTCACTTTGGTCGTCACCATCTATCTCATTGTAATGGCTGTTACCCAGCCGATTGCGGGTAAACTTGGGGATTTATATGGCAATCGTAAAATCTATATAATTGGCATATTACTATTCCTTGCTGCCTCGATTGGATGCGGGCTTTCGCTAAATATAGGCATGCTTGTCGCTTTTCGATCACTGCAGGCCATAGGGGGCGGATTGCTGATCCCGAATGTCGTTGCCCTTATCCGGCAGACCGTTTCACGTGAGCGGCTCCCGGGGGTGTTGGGATTTTTCGGGTTGGGAATGGGTCTGGGGGCAGCGGTAGGTCCATTGATAGGATCGCTTTTGATTGCTGTAGCCAGTTGGAAAGCGATATTCCTGGTTAATGTCCCTTTTTTATTGGGGGCACTTGCTGGAGGCCTTTTTCTTTTACCAAAACTGCAGAAAAAGCATTCCCGACAGCCATTGGACATTATCGGTTCCATTTATTTAGCCGTTACGATCACTTTATTGATTACTTTAACTCATGCAAAATCAACGGCGATGTACATCGTACTCGGTATGGGGAGCCTTCTTTTCCTGGGATTATTCGTACGGAAAGAACGGTCTGTCCCGTCCCCGATTATAGACTTTAGCTTATTTAAGAGTCCTATATTCGTGAATGCCAATTTATCTGTACTGATCAATAATTTCACGATGTATGCGATTTTGTTGGTCATGCCGCTGATCATGACCACAAAAATGGATATTTCGGCTTCCATGAGCGGTGTCATGTTATCACTGTTCTCCATTTCAATGGCTATTAGCAATATGATAGGCGGACAGCTTAATCGGAAATACCCTTCGGAAAAGGTCATATTCCTTTCATTCGCCATCACGGTGATAACGAATCTATTATTCTTATTCGTCATCCAATTCCAGTCTCTTTTTTATCTAGCCGTCACACTTATCGTGAATGGGTTGGCTATCGGTTTAGGGCTTACAAGCATGCAGGTCGCTTCCCTGGAAGCCGTGGAGGAATCCGCATCGGGCTCGGCATCGGGAATCTTTTCGACCTTTCGATATTTCGGGAGCATCATCTCATCTACGTTGATAGGGATCATCGCCAATTATTCGATCCTTTTCGGTATCCTGATAGTGGCGGCAGTGTTAGGAGCCATTTTAACCAGGATGGTTTTTAGAAGCAATAAAAATTTGAGTGTTGAAGATAATTTCTGGAAATAAATACATGGCATGAAGGAATTTTCATCAACGATTCCATTACGTGATGTTGAACTGGAAATTTTGCTATAATGAAAAAGATAAATCAAACGATAATTCGAGGTGCTAATTATGGAAGAAATCAAAATCATTACAACTGAAGAAGTGGAAGCTAAGCTTGAGGCAGGCGAAGCGATGGAACTTGTCGATGTTCGGGAAGACGAAGAAGTGCAAGAGGGAATGATCGAAGGCGCGAAACATATCCGCATGAATGACATCCCGGCGAACCTTGACTATTTTGATAAAGAAAAAGAATATATTTTTATCTGCCGTTCAGGACGCCGCAGTGAAAATGTATGCCATTATCTTCAGGAACAAGGATATAAAGTGGCAAACATGGTTGGCGGAATGCTTGAATGGGACGGCGAAGTCATCGTTAAGTGAAGTTCTTCAAAAAGACCTGTCACTTTTGTAAGCGTAAATCCAAGAATGTGATGGCTTATTTGAATGAAGAGAGAAAAAAGATCATGGTTTGTTCACAATGCCGTGAATATGCGGAAAGACGCGCATATTTGAAAGCGTGAAAAAAAGAGCCCTTTCATCATGAAAGGACTCTTTTTTTCTGTATACACCCCTTGACGGGAATGCAAAAATGATATGTTAAAATAGGGTGCTGAAATCAGAAAATATAGAAAAAGGAGAGTGGAAGAATGAATGTTCATAAAATAGCGGTTATTGCGGGTGATGGGATTGGCCCTGAGGTAATTAATGAGGGGGTAAAGGTACTTAAGGAAGTGGCTGAAATTGCCGGGGATTTTTCTTTCGAGTTCACCTATTTTCCATGGGGCTGTGAATATTACCTGGAGCACGGCAAAATGCTGCCCGACGACGGACTGGATCAACTGATGAAGTTTGACGCCGTGTATCTTGGGGCTGTAGGTTATCCTGGTGTCCCGGATCATATTTCCTTACGTGAACTTCTGCTGAAAATCAGAAAGGGATTTGACCAATATGTGAATGTCCGACCAGTTAAATTGCTTCAAGGTGCACCCTGTCCATTAAAAGACGTGACTCGTGACCAAATCGATATGGTTGTCATCCGTGAAAACAGTGAAGGGGAATATTCAGGCGCCGGTGATTGGCTTTTTAGAGGCAAGCCGGAAGAAGTGGTACTGCAGACGGGTGTCTTTTCCCGAAAAGGAACGGAGAGGATCATCCGTTATGCGTATGAACTGGCGCGTAAGACGGGCAGGACGCTAACGAGCATAAGCAAGGCGAACGCATTGAATTATTCAATGGTTTTTTGGGATCAGGTTTTTGAAGAAATTGGACAGGAGTATCCGGAAGTAGAAACGAATTCCTATCTGGTCGACGCGGCAAGCATGTATTTTGTCAAACAGCCCGAACGCTTTCAAATCGTCGTCACCTCCAATTTATTCGGTGACATCATCACGGATTTAGGTGCTGCCATTGCCGGCGGGATGGGACTGGCGGCTGGTGCCAATTTAAACCCGGAACGGATTTATCCCTCGATGTTCGAACCGATTCATGGTTCAGCCCCGGATATAGCACATCAAGGCATCGCGAATCCACTTGCGGCCATATGGTCCGCCAGCCAGATTCTTGATTTCTTTGGGCATGAGATTTGGGGTGCGAAAATTTTGGACGTGATCGAACGGGTGATGGTCGATAAAAAGGCGCTGACTCCTGATATGGGCGGGGCAGCTTCTACAGAAGAAGTCGGGGATGAAGTTGTTGCCGTATTATCCGCGTTACAAACAAATCAAGTATAAACATCATGAAAAATGGGCATCCTGCACAATAACTATCATTATAGTAAAAGGGCGGGAGAGCCGATGATACAAGTCAAATTATTTGATTATGAGCATGAAAAGGATCTAGAGGACGAAATGAACTTTTTCCTTGAAGACATTCGCGATAATCAAATCGTCGATATCAAATATAATGTCGCCACTACAGGTGAGGAGGAAGAGGAACAGATTTACTGTTTCAGTGCGATGATCATCTATAAGAAAAAATAAAGGCCGGCCGGCAACTCCATCATTCAAATCAGACTACCTATTGCTGCAAGGCGGGCAATTCAAGGTAGTCTTTTTTCGTGTCGGGGGAGTATATTCGATGTGGGAAATTACGACGATGTCACTTCCCCGCCGTTAACATGAAGTGTATGTCCTGTCACAAAACGGGAATCATCAGAAGCGAGATAGACAAAGGTGGGAGCCAGTTCAAATGGCTGTCCTTGACGTTCCATCGGGTTATCGACTTGTGTCACTTCGTCTGCCGAGAAACTTGCCGGGATAAGCGGTGTCCAAAACCTTCCGGGCGCAACGGCGTTCACCCGGATGCCTTGATCGACAAGACTGTTTGCCAAGGCACGTGTGAAACCGATATTGGCCCCTTTAGTCGCCGTGTAATCAATTAATTGCTTATTCCCATTAAACGTCACGACAGAAGATGTATTAATGATGGAGGACCCAGCTTTTAAATGGGGAAGGGCAGCACGGGTCGTGTAGAAATGGGAATAGATATTGACTTTAAAGGTATCATCGAATTGCTCATCCGTAATATCAAGCAAGCTTAATTGCTGAAATTGAATACCCACGTGGTTACAGAGAATATCGAGCTTTCCAAATGTTTCGATGGTGTCTTCCACGATATGGATGCATTGCTGCTTATCCCTTAAGTCACCAGGCACCAGTAAGCAACGTTGTCCAAGCTCTTCAATTCTCGTTTTAGTCCGATTGGCATCCTCATGTTCATCCAGATAAGCGATGGAAACATCTGCCCCTTCTTTAGCAAAAGCGATGGCAGCCACAGCGCCAATCCCACTGTCTCCGCCAGTTATCAATGCGACCTTTCCGGTTAGTTTCCCGCTGCCCCTGTAATTGGGATTTTCGATGATGGGCCAGGGCACCATTAATTTTTCTACACCTGGCTGGCGGAATTGGCGTTGCTCAGGAACCGTGATGGGAACGTATTGATAACGGGTGATCTTTCCATAATTCGGATGCATGGGATAGCTTTCACCGGATGATTTCTTTTTCTTATCTTCTGCCATGAGGGGCGCTCCTAAAAAAGAATTTAGTCCGGATACTTTATGATGATCAGGTATATGCCGTGCATGAAGAACATGTATGGGGACGGGCTCGTTGCCGTGCAGCGCGAATATGCTGAAGGGTAGAAAAAAGTTTTTGGAGGCCTCGATATGCCCTATTATTATAGCGAAGAAGTAAAGATGTTATTGGTCGAACAATCGGATGAAAAAGTGGAGTTGTTATATGATTCCAACCCAAATACCTTCGAATTGCCGCTTATCGGACCAAGACCGCCCTATTATTATAACCCGCGATATGTGCCGTATTATCCCGTGATTTAAAGGTTACCATCGAAAGGGAAAATGGATGAAGAACGGAGTCCGCTGAATTGGGCTGCCTTTGTCTTTCAAGTGGACTAAATGCAGCCTCCATTCGACTCAAAAATTCCCGATCATAACAGATGACATTAGGAAAAACTGACTATATCCTTCTATGAATTTTACAAATACAGAGATAATGGTTAAAGTTATACATAATACACAGTGCGGAATGGTGTATTTGAAGGAGAGTGCCATTTTGGATAATAAAATGTTACAACTACTAGAAGATATACAGCAATCGGATGGTAGCCATATTTTATACTGTTTTAATGAATTGGAAGCCTACATTGAAAATGAGGCAACTTTCATCAAAGCCGGTGTTGAACAGGGAGACCATATCCTGGTCGTCGAAAATGACCGTATCTTTCCTTTCGTGTATAAGAAATTGCAGCTTCATTTAAACGAGGAGCAATTGGAGCAAGTGCATCTTATCAATAATTTTGATTTTTATTGTTTTCATGGAGACTTCCATCCTTCGACTATGGTTAATTATTTCTTGGAAAATATCGATATATACACTAAACGCAATCAGTACGTGCGGACTTGGGGCCATGTTGAATGGGGCCACGACGATCAAGCCAGCTTAGCGATAGGCGAATATGAAAAAGGAATCGACAAACTGATTGAGGAACGTGGATTGATTTCCGTTTGTGCATACGATGACTGCAGAATGCCTGCCGAGCTTAAAACAAACTTGATCAAGCATCATGGGGTCCTGATAACCGATGAAAAAATCACGATGTTAGCAAACGGATAAAAGGGGAGAGCCATTTGGAAAGTTTTACTGAACGGGTAATTACTATCATTAAACATATCCCTTCCGGTAAAGTGATGACATATGGTCAAATCGGACAGCTCGCCGGTAGTCCGCGCGGTGCAAGGCAGGTCGTAAGGATCCTTCATTCAAGCAGCAAAAAACATGACCTTCCTTGGCACCGGGTAATCAATGCCAAGGGAGAAATCGGCATAAAAGCGGAGGGCGCCGCAGAACACCAGAAAGCGATGCTCGAGAGTGAAGGCATCACAGTCACGGAACGGAATACCATTGACCTCGAAGCTTTTCGCTATCATCCAGAAATATTTTAAATGGGAAAGCCAGATAAAAGAGGAGGCGCGGGTGCGGACGAAAAAACCCAAGTAACGGACTTACGAAATCGAATTAAAAAGAGGCTGATCCAAGCGGATCAGCCTCTTTTTAGGTATTATGAACGGGCATGCATGGCAGCATTCATACCGGCTAGTCTTCCGGTTACTAATGCCGATGTGATATTATAGCCGCCTGTGTATCCGTGTATATCCAGAATTTCACCGCAGAAATACAGTCCGGCCATCAGTTTGGATGCCATTTCTTTTGGGTGTATTTCTTTGACGGATACGCCGCCGCCCGTGACGAAGGCCTTTTCTAGAGGCTGGGTGCCGTGTACTCCGAATTGGAAGTCCTTACATAGTTCTGCAAGGCGGCGGATTTTTTCATTTGATATCGTCGCTCCTTGTTCTTGAAGGTCGATGCCGCTTCGCTCAAGCAGAAAGTGAAGGTATCGTTCAGGAACTAAACCTTTTAAAGTATTTTTAATGGCTTTTTTCGGTTCTGCCTTGATTTCCTTCATAATGCCTTGAAAGACCTCTTCCTTGTTTCGGTCCGGCAGGGCATCGAGTTTCATTGTCACTTCCGACAGGTTCCATTTTTTCATCGCTTTCACGACGAATTGGCTGCATCTTAGAACAGCTGGGCCGGAGACGCCAAAATGGGTGAAGAGCATATCCATTTGGTGTGTGATCAGGGCCTTGCCCTTTGGGTTAAGGACACTCAATGAAACATCGCGAAGTGCGAGACCTTGGAGTGTTCGATCTTTAATGAATGTTTCCTGGCTAAGTACGGGAACTTCAGTTGGGAACAGTTCGGTAATCGTATGCCCCGCCTTTTTAGCCCATGCGTAGCCGTCTCCGGTCGAACCGGTGTGGGGAACTGATTTCCCGCCGACTGCAATCACGACTGCATCCGTATCGATGGTCTGTCCATCTTTTAACCGGACACCGCTTGTTTTTCCATGTTCATAGAGAACTTCCGCTACTGGAGAGTTCTTATAGATCGTTACTTTTAAATTAGACAGGCGCGTCAGAAGGGCATCCACGACACTTTGAGCTTTATCGTTGACGGGGAACATCCGGCCATGGTCCTCTTCTTTTAGGGCCACGCCCAATTTTTCAAAGAATTGAATAATGTCTTCATTATTGAACTCTGAGAAAGCACTGTATAGAAATCGCCCGTTTCCAGGGATATGCTGAATGATTTCATCGATTGAGAGCCTGTTCGTCACGTTGCAGCGTCCGCCGCCCGAGATGGCTAGCTTCCTGCCGAGCCTCTCGCCCTTATCCACTAACAGGACATGTGCCCCTTTTTCCCCGGCAGCTATTGCTGCCATCAATCCGGAAGGGCCGCCGCCAATTACCACTACATCATATTTCAAATTGATCACCACTTTATCATTTTCAGTCCCTTCATTATATAGCAAGAGCCCGTCAGATTGCGAATGTTGAAAAAAAGGAATTATTTGTTTGTGTATTATCTTCGAAAACGATAAACTTGAGTGTAGTTTTCTATAGAAAAAATACTTTATTATGATAAGATAAAGAGCGTGTGAAACGTAACTGACAGAGGCAGGAAGGGATTAGATGTCATCTAAGTTTTTAAAAGGGGCTTTTATATTAACGCTGGGAGCGATCATTTCCAAGGTACTTGGTTTATTTTACGTCATCCCATTTGAACATATGGTTGGGAATAAAGGGGCTACCCTCTATCAATATGGGTACGTTCCATATACCATTTTCATTAGCTTTGCGACGGCAGGCATGCCGCTTGCTGTTTCTAAATTCATTTCGAAGTATAATGCGCTCGAGGAGTACGCCGTCGGTGAGAAGTTATTTAAATCGAGCCTGAAATTAATGCTTGTCACCGGTTTTCTCGCTTTTTTGATTCTCTATACGATGGCACCGATGTTCACTGGGGTCTTTGGGGTCAGGCAGGAAGATGTCAAAGATGTCACGGAGATCATACGGGCAGTCAGCTTCGCCTTGATTTTTGTACCGTTCATGAGCATCATCCGCGGCTTCTTTCAAGGTCATGAGGCGATGGAGCCAACGGCCATATCTCAGGTAATCGAACAAATTGTCCGCATCGTGTTCCTTTTGGCCGGTGTGTATGTTGTTTTGAATGTCCTTGATGGAGAGTTAGTGAGAGCAATCCAAATCGCTACCTTCGCGGCGACTGTCGGGGCTGTCGGCGGTTTAGTGGTGTTATTTTGGTATTGGAAAAAACAAAAACCATATTTGGACAGCTTGATGAAGAAAGACCGGGGGACGATGGAAATTTCCCTGAAGGAAATCTATAAAGAAATATTTCTATCATCGATTCCTTTCATATTCGTCGGAATCGCGATGCCAATGTTTCAGTTTGCGGACTTATTGTCTTTCAATAAGGCGATGTCGTCCATCGGGTTGCAGCATGTCGCAGAAGATGCCCTTGGGGTGTTGAATGTATATGCCCAGAAGCTTGTCTTGATTCCGATGACGCTTGCAACCGGGTTTTCAATGGCGCTTCTCCCTTCGGTGACGAAGGCATATGTAAGCGAGGATTCAGAAGAGTTAAACCGCCAGCTGAACCAAGCTTTTCAAATTTTGTTGTTCATTACGATTCCGGCGGTCGTTGGCATGTCGGTGCTGGCCGATCCGATCTATAGTGCCTTTTACAGCCATGATCCACTTGGAATCAGTGTCTTGAAGGCATATGCGCCCGTTTCCATCTTGTTTGCGCTTTTCTCCGTTTCGGCGGCGATTTTACAAGGGATCAATCAGCAAAAATATACGGTACTCAGCCTGCTTTTGGGCTTTTTAATCAAATTGAGCTTGAATATCCCGTTAATCAAGATGTTTGAAACGGAAGGATCCGTTTATGCTACGGCATTCGGCTATTTGGCTGCTGTGCTGCTGAATTTATATGTCATTACCTACTTTACTGGATATCGTTACAGCCTTACCATCAGACGATCTGTTTTGATTTCCGTTTTTTCAGTGATAATGGGACTGGCTGCATGGGGCATGAATAGTTTATTATCGCTGTGGCTTACAACGGAAGGGCGATTCCAGGCGATTTTGATCGTGGCCGTTTGTGCAATTCTTGGAGCGCTCATTTATGCGGCGCTTTCCCTGAAAAGCAAACTTGCCCACCGTTTGTTCGGTGCCCGGATCGATCGGTTAAAAGCTAAGTTAGGATTATAAGCTGGAAGTTTGATGTGTAAAAAAAAGGGTATTGAATGGTGAATCCCCAAATTAAAATATCGTGGCCTTGCCTGTCATTAAAGTGGGCAAGGCTTTTTATGGAAAAGGCTTTAGGAGGAAATGATGAGAATTGATAAGATTTTATCCAATATTGGTTATGGCAGCAGGAAAGAAGTGAAAAAGCTCCTGAAATCCGGCGCCGTCAAGGTCAATGACAGGCTGGTCAAGGACCCGAAGGAACAAGTGGACCCTGATAGGGAAATCGTGACGGTTCATGGTGAACGGGTTGAATACAGGGAATTCATTTATTTAATGATGAATAAACCGCCAGGCGTATTGTCGGCAACGGAGGACAACTACCAAGAAACGGTCATCGACATCTTGGAGCCGGAAGATTCAGTTTTCGAGCCATTTCCTGTAGGCCGTCTTGATAAGGACACAGAAGGTTTATTGCTGATCACGAATGACGGAAAGCTCGCCCACCAACTGCTGTCCCCAAAGAAACATGTCCCTAAAACATATTTTGCGGTCATTGATGGTGAAGTGACGGAACGGGATATCGAGGCATTCCGCAACGGCGTGACCTTGGATGATGGATACGAAACGAAGCCAGGTGAATTGAACATTTTAAAATCAGGTCTGACATCCGATATCGAGCTGACGATCATGGAAGGGAAGTTCCATCAGGTGAAGCGGATGTTTGAGGCCGTTGGCAAACGTGTCGTCTATCTTAAGCGTCTATCCATGGGAAGTTTACAGCTTGATGAGGAACTGGAGCTTGGTGAATACCGTGAGTTGACGGCAGAGGAGCTTGAACAGTTAAAGGCGGGCCAACCGGCTGAATGATATGTGGAAATAAAAAATGAGGCGGACAAAAAATTGTCCGCCTCAAAGTTTTTTTACATATCGATCTTGTTCGGGTGGTCGTTCTTTTTACGATGACATCTTCACCTTTTTACTTGTTGTCGTCCAAAGGCCTCGGCTTGGGCTTTGAACAAGGTCATTGTATGCTAAGACATTTAAATCGCGCTGCACAGTTCGAGGAGTGATGCCAAATTCTTCTACAAGCTCTTGAGTAGAAACCGTACCGTTATTACTAATGAACATATAAACGGATTTAATACGG
Source organism: Peribacillus sp. NPDC056705 (assembly GCF_043656335.1). Lineage (NCBI taxonomy): Bacteria > Bacillati > Bacillota > Bacilli > Caryophanales > Bacillaceae > Peribacillus > Peribacillus sp. NPDC056705. The sequence continues at coordinate 173,278 of NZ_JBHTYI010000002.1, forward strand.
GTTAACATGCGATTTGTTGAAGGTTTCAAAAAATCACTCCTTATTCTTTTCATTGTTATTTTGAACAAATGAAAACAACCGATATGTCGGACAGCATTTCAGCTGTCACTATGTACTTGCTATACCCACCCTATAACTCCTCGGAAACATTTAGAAAAAATAAGATGTCATTAGCTTCATTCTACCCCTTTGCAAAAGCAAATTCTAGGGAAAAATACTAATTGACTAAATATTACATTTATTATATCAAATTTTAACAAAATTATTCTTTATACATATACAAAATTAATAAAGAGTTGTTCCATTTGTTCTTGATCTTATTTTGCCAATACAGGACGTTAAATATGCATTTCGAGATTCGATATGTCACACAACACGAACGTTGACTTTTATGGCATGTACAGGTTACTTTACGTAAAATGATTATAAATCGTAATTATTACGCTTTGTGTATGAATAGGTGCTTGATGGCTTGCGGTTACGATGTCATAATGAGGTATCGGGCCGTATAGATTTTTCATACATATCTAAAAGGATTTAAATATAAACCAATTCGAGGTAGAGCCATATGAACGAAAGATTAATGGAGTTTTTATTGCGCGACGAAGTAACCAGACTTTCTGGCGTCAAAAAACAAGTGTATGAATTCATCGTGAACGAAGAAGATTATCTTGCATCGAAGGCGGATACAGTCGATCAATTCATGAGATTGCTTGTAAAGCATTCACCGCCCAGGCTCGCTGCCCGTCATTTCAATATGCCCTACGGGGAAATCATTCGTTTCATGAATGAAATAGAAGATGAATTGAATGAGAGATTGGAGGAAAGATGCAAGAAAGTAAAATGGATGGACTTCACGGAAAAGGATCAACAGGCATTTGTGGAATATCATAGAAAGTTATATCTATTCGTAAATTAATAGGTTCATGAAAATGCCCCGGTATGAAAGGGCATTTTTTATTTGTTCGGAACCGTTAAATGGGAACCCGCTATGAATGGACCATAAGAGCAAGAATGAGGACGATTTGGAGCCGGATTGATTGTTAAAATGAGAACAAATAAATTTTAGGAGCAAATAGTATGACTAACATAAAGGAATTCAATGAATTACACTTTTCGAACGACCTGTTGATATTGGGGAATGCCTGGGATCTATTATCGGCCTTGATTCTCGAGAAATCAGGATTCAAGGCAATTGGAACGACAAGCAGTGGAATTGCCAACTCCCTTGGTCATCCTGATGGCGAAATTGATTGATTTTGAAAGACATTTAGGTATCATTAAGCTTATTGCGGATCATGTGAAAATTCCCGTCACTGCGGATATTGAAGCAGGCTATGGTGAAACCGCAGAAAAGATTGTCGATAATGTGTTAAGGACGGCAGACGTCGGTGTAGCCGGGATCAATATTGAGGATTCGCTCAAAAAACAAAAAGGGCTAAGAGATATATCCGAACACTGCAGCCTACTAGTAAAAATAAGAGAATCGTTGGATAATAATGGGTATGAAGATTTTTACATCAATGCTAGAACAGATACTTATTTTCAAAAAGAAAATCCTCTTCAGGAAACAATAAAGCGGGCAAAAGCGTATGTGGAGAGTGGAGCAAGCGGAATATTCATCCCTGGATTAACGAACCATGATGAAATAAAGGAAATCACTTTGAATATAGGTGCCCCCCTTAATGTATTATCTTTGCCTGGATTAACGAATGGTAGGAGCTTGAAGAATTAGGCGTGAAACGTCTCAGCTTCGGAAATGCCCTATCCGATAAAGTCATTGCATTGTTAGAAAGAGATACAGCACGAATAGTAGAGCTAAATGACACCTCACATTTATATGGGAACTAAAACCTGAAAGGATGCGGAGTATAATGGCTGATGCTATCAATCTTTCCTTTGAAGAAATGTGGGAGAAAATCATTGCCTGCGACCCTAAATATGACGGATTATTCTTTACGGCTGTAAAGACTACAAAAATATACTGCCGCCCTTCATGCAGGTCAAGGAAGCCGAAAAAAATAAATGTGAAATTCTATCATGATATCGATGAAGTCGAAAAGGCTGGCTTCCGTGCTTGTAAAAGATGCCAACCGGAAGTTGATGATTCCCCGCAGATGCGACTTGTCAGAGATGTCATCGCTTTTCTGGTAAATCAGTATAACCAAAAGGTGAAGTTAAAGGATATTGCCAACCATGTCGGTGTAAGTTCCTATTATCTGGAGCGGCTATTCAAAAAGGAAACATTAGAAACTCCCCGTTCCTATTTGGAAAAAATAAGAGTCGATAAAGCGGCATTTCTTCTAACAAGCACAAGTCTAACGAATCTCGAGATTTCCCTTGAAGTAGGATTTCAAAGCCCTTCGAACTTTTATAAGGTATTTCGCCGTTTGAAACATTGTTCTCCCAGTGAATATCGAAACATGTAGGAAAAGGGGAATTGAAAAAAATGGGGTGGGAGGCAGGCATCCGCTTCCTTCTATCTAGGAGGTCTTTATATGGGTAAATTATATAAATTAGATTATGAATCGCCGATTGGAATAATCGAGATATCAGGAACGAATGAGGTCATCTGTTCCATAATGTTCGCTGAAAGGGATATAAAGATAAATATTATGCAAGATCAAACGCCCAAGGTTTTGGTGGAGTGCTTTCGTCAGCTTGATGAGTATTTCAAAGGTGAACGCAGGGAATTTACATTTCCTTATTTACTTGAAGGGACCATCTTCCAAAAAAACGTGTGGAATGCCTTAACAGGAATTCTGTATGCTAACACGGGTTCGTATAAAGACATCGCCGTTACAATCGGTAATGAAAAAGCCATAAGGGCAGTAGGGAGCGCAAATGGCCGGAATAAGTTAAGCATCGTGATTCCTTGTCATAGGATAATAGGTTCAAATGGGAAATTAACCGGTTATGCGGGTGGCTTATGGAGAAAGGAATGGCTCCTTCAGCATGAAAGGAATCTAAAGTAGGATACTTGGCTCAACTTTATGGGAATCGGCAGGACCCAGTCAGAGTCAAAGCCATGAAATTAGCTTGAGTTTCACTCTCCATTGATGGAGGACGCAGTTTTTTTATTTCAAGTTGCAGTTGATTTGAGAAATTCACTCCCTTTCCGCCGACTGTCTGCCAAGCCTCCTCGACGCAAGCGTCTGTGGGGGCTTGGCTAGCCAGTTATTCGGCAGGAGTGTCGCAAATTTCTTCAATCCAGTGAGTTTACCTGCAGATTTTTTCTAAAAAAACATTCCAGTTGATTGGAACGGAAAACGCGAGACTCCTGCGGGAAAAGCGAGTCCAGGGGGAGACCCCACAGGCGCAAAAGCGCCGAGGAGGCTCCCGGACCGCCCGTGGAAAGCGAGTGCCTGGAGTGGAAATCAACGTTGTGATGAAGGTGAAGCTTTGGGCCAATTGGTCCTTGAACATCATTTATTATGGATTTCCCCGTCATTTGTTAAACCGTTCTTCGTTCCAAATGCATTGGGCATTCGCTGAACCCCTTTTGTCTACAAACTGAAAAACGGGAACTATACGACTGTATAGTTCCCGTTTTTTCTTTCTTTTAAGAAAGAATCAATTGTGTGTCGGTCTCTTTAAACGAAGAGATGAAATCATTATGTAAATGATCGTCAGTGATGATGTAATCGATTTTATCCAGTGGCGATATGCCGATGGTCACGTCTTTTCCGAACTTTGTGCTATCAGCGGCAACATATACTTCTTGAGATAAATCAATGATTTTTTTCCGTGTATTCGCTTCTTCTAAATTATAGTCGGATATGCCTTTTTCAATGGTTATGCCACTCGCGCAAATGAATGCTTTTGAAATATTCAACTCACTAAAGTTGAATAAGTAGTCAAATGCAACAATGGACTGTTCATTTCGCCTGACTTTCCCGCCTATGATCAAGATCTCAATATCGCTATGGATGAGCTCGTTTACAACAGGGATCGAACTGGTTATCACCGTCAGTTTCTTTTTCTGTTTTATATATTTAGCGATTTGATAGGTTGTCGAACCACTATCGATATAAATGCAATCCCCATCGTCGATATACTCACTGCATTTTTGGGCGATGGTTTCCTTTTCTTCTAATTGACTGAACATCCGTTCATCTATTGTCGATTCTCCAAACTTCGATTGAACCAGCTTAACGCCGCCATAGATTTTTTCTATTTTTCCTTGCCTTGTAAGAAGGTTCATATCCCTTCTGATGGTTTCTATGGAAACTTGCAGTTCTTCAGTAAGCTCGGCAATCTTCATAACTTTTCTAATCGTTAATAACTCGATAATCTTCTTTTGCCTTTCAAGAGGAAGCATAAGTTTCACCCGCCTTCTTCATATCTTTCTTTCTGATATTCATTTTAAGTGTACTGTGTACCATGAATATATTCAACAAGTAGATGATAAAAATATCACTAGTTGGTCAAGAGTTAGTATGGAGTTGGTAAAGAAGTGTTCAATATTTACAGAGTATTTACAAAAAACTCAAATTCGTTTTACAAACGGCTTTTATACTAAGGGTGTATCAAAGGAGGTGAACGGTTTGCTAAAATTACAAAATATTAGCAAGCAATTCGATGGAAAATCAGTTTTGGATAATATAAATCTTGAAATTAAAACGGGGGAGATCGTTTCACTATTAGGACCAAGTGGAAGCGGCAAAACTACTTTATTACATATAATTTTGGGCTTGACGGGCATCAATCATGGGAAAATCATTTTCAATGATGCCGATTTGAGTAACGTGCCCATGAAAGACAGGGGATTTAATATCGTTTTTCAGGATTACGCTCTTTTCCCTCATTTAAACGCCTATGAAAATATCGTTTATGGATTGAGGAACAGGAAGGGATCCGTTTCCAAGGAAGAGCTTCAGGAATACATCGATTTCCTGGAATTGACACCGCATTTGAAAAAAAGGATCAGCGAATTATCCGGGGGTCAGAAACAAAGGGTTTCGATTGCAAGGACTCTTGTAATGAAACCGAAGATTCTATTACTTGATGAGCCACTGAGTGCTTTGGATGGTGTGATCAAGGAATCGATAAAGGAACGCATCAAATCCATTGCCCGGGAATATAAGCTGACGACAATCTTAGTGACACATGACCCGGAAGAGGCTTTGACGATGTCCGATAAAATTTTGATCATTAATCAAGGGAATATTTCTCAATTTGGATCACCACAAGAGATCATCAATCAGCCAGCCAATGATTTTGTTAAGCAATTCATTCTTAAGCAACTGGAGATCAAGAGAGAAAATATTTATAACTTATTCGGTGAAAAGTATGCCTGATGTAAAACCGGCAATGAGAGTCATATATATACCTATCTTACTGCTATTTGCCGCTTTTCTTTTCTTGCCGCTTGGCACATTGTTCGTCCGTTCTTTTGAATCGGCTGATGGAATCAATCTCTCGAATTATCTAACAGTGCTTTCAAATGCAGAGCTGATGAAGTCATTTGGAAACAGCGTGAAAGTCTCGGGTCTTACAGCCGTCATTACGACCGTTTTAGCCTTTTTCCTGGCCTATTCCATCCATTGCACACAGGTTTATAGGCCATTAAAAAGTGTAATTAAAACAGGGATCCTAATTCCGATGCTGCTGCCGACAATCACATTCGGGTTTGCGATCATCTACTCTTTCGGCAATCAAGGGATCATAACGAAGATTTTTGGAAGGAATCTATTCGATATATACGGATTTAATGGATTATTGATAGGTTATGTGATTTATACATTGCCATCAGCTTTTCTTCTCATTAATAATTCCTTCAAGTATATGGATAAAAAGTTCATCATCGTTTCAAAATTAATGGGTGACGGAACGATAAGAAGTTTCATGAATACGATCATACGGCCATTGGCGGGAACTTTGGGTGGAGCTTTTGTACTTTCCTTCATCTTGAGCTTTACCGATTTTGGGATACCGGCTTCAGTCGGCGGTACTTACTCCGTTGTTGCGACGCAACTGTATCAAGTCATGCTAGGTTCAATCCCTGATTTCAATAATGGTGCAGTGATTGCCATTCTCATGCTCATTCCGGTAGTATTCAGTGTTTTCCTATTAAACTATCTCGAAAAACTGAACTTTCATTATGATAAGTTCAGCGATATCGAATTGACGCAGCACAAAGGCAGGGATATATGTTTTGGGGGTATCTCGCTGCTGGTCTTAATAGGGATGTTTTCAGTATTTGCGGTCATGTTCATTGCACCATTTTTAACTAGTTTCCCTTACGACCTCTCGTTCACCTTAAAGCACTTTATCGACACATTCCAATCGGGCGATTTAACGGCAGTCTATAGGAACTCCTTATTCGTCGCCTTGATGACGGCCGTACTGGGAACGTTCATCGCCTTTAGCTCGGCTGTTTTGAACGTCCGGACGCCCCTTAAGGGGAAATCGTCAATCGATGTCATTTCGATGTTGACGAATACAGTACCGGGAATGGTGTTAGGTTTATCTTATTTGCTGCTGTTCAACGGCAGCAGCTGGAAGGGGACCTTTGCCATCATCATTCTATGTAACATGGTCCATTTCTTTACGACACCCTATTTAATGGCGAAGAACTCTTTATCCAAAATGAACCCTGCCTGGGAAACCACCGGGAATCTATTGGGGGACAGCTGGATCAGGACAATCTATCGAGTCATCCTGCCTAACTCGGCATCCACTGTCATCGAGATGTTCAGCTACTATTTCATCAATAGTATGGTGACGATCAGCGGAATCATCTTTTTGGTCACCGCCCAAACCACATTGGTGGCCAGTAAAATTAAGGAGCTTCAGCATTTTGCCAAATTCAATGAAATATTCATCCTGTCTTTACTTATCTTTTTTACAAATCTACTCGTGAAGCTGCTTTGTGATCATTATCAAAAACGACAATTCAAACATTAATGAGGGGGATATTATGTTTAAAACGATGAAGATAGCCTTACTGTCTCTAGTAGCTTTAGGTTTGGTATTTGTATTGGTGGGCCGTAACAGCGGCAAAGCGGATGAGGAAAAGGTGGTCATTTATACGAATGGTGATGAAGAAGCCACTTCAGCAATGGAGACTTCCCTGAAAGATGCCGGATACGAAGGGAAATATGTCCTTCAATCATTAGGCACATCTGAATTAGGAGGGAAACTGCTGGCAGAAGGCGCTGAAATCGAGGCTGATGTCGTGACGATGAGTTCCTATTTCATCGATAGTGCACAAGAACAGCACTCCATGTTTAAGGACCTGTCATTCAGTACAAAGGCATTGGAACAACACCCATCCTATTATACGCCAATTTTAGCAAATACCGGTTCCGTTTTTGTGAATACGGAAGTTCTCAAACAAAAAGGCCTGCCGATGCCGACCACGATTAAGGACTTAACAAAGCCGGAATATAAAGGGCTCGTTTCAATTCCTAACATCCTGGACTCTTCAACTGGGTGGCTGTTAGTTCAAGCAATTATCAGTCAATACGGTGACGCAGAAGGGAAAAAGGTTCTCCATGACCTAATAGCAAATAGCGGTCCGCATCTTGAAAGCTCAGGTTCAGGTCCAATCAATAAAGTGCAAGCAGGGGAAGTTGCTGCCGGTTTTGGTTTACGCTACCAGGCTGTGATGGCTAAAGAGTCGGGCTTACCGATCATGTTTGTCGATCCGATTGAGGGGAATTTCTCCTACACGGAATCCGTAGCTGTCGTGAATAAAAATAATGAAGCTAAAACCAACTTAGCGATGAAAATGGCAGAAACGATCAGTAAAGATGCAAGAGATGAACTGTTGAAACATTACCCGGTCGCACTTTATGAAGGTGAAAAGGTGACGGAAAAGAACAAACCGGCCCATCCTAAGAAATTCAAGCAGCCACTAACGGTCGAATTATTAAAACAGCATCAAGAGTTCTTTAAATCAGCACAATGATAAATACAGTGAGGAGTGAAGGAAAATGAATACATATAAACTTTTAACGCCTGGACCGCTGACCACTACTAGTACGGTGAAACAGGAAATGCTTATTGACCGCTGTACATGGGAAAATGATTATAAAGAAATCACGCAAAAAATCAGAGCCCAGCTTCTTGAATTGGCATATGCTGCAAACGGGGAATATTCGGCTGTACTTATGCAGGGAAGCGGATCGTTTGTTGTGGAATCTGTGCTGACGACTGCGCTTTCAAAATCCGATAAAGTGCTGATTATAACGAATGGCGCATATGGAAAAAGGATTGTGAAAATGGCCGAGTGCATCGGACTGAATCATGTGGAATATGGCGTTGAGTACAATGAATTTCCAAAGGAGACTGAAATCCGGAACATTTTACTGGATGATAGTGATATCACACATATTGCAATGGTTCATTGTGAAACGACGACAGGGATTTTAAATCCGATAGAAATGGTTTCGAAGATATCAAAGGAACAAGGGAAAACCTTGATCATTGATGCGATGAGCAGCTTTGGCGGAGTGGACATGAATGTACCTGAACTCGGAATTGATTATTTGATCAGCAGTGCAAATAAATGCATTCAAGGAATCCCTGGTTTTGGTTTCGTCATTGCGAAGCTTGATAAATTGTTGGCATGTGAAGGCAATGCCCGCAGTTTGTCCCTGGATTTATATGATCAGTGGAAAGAGATGGACAAGGATGGGAAATGGCGATTCACATCTCCGACACATGTAGTGGCCGCGTTTGCTAAAGCGTTGGAAGAATTAACGGAAGAAGGCGGCATTCCAGCCAGATTCGCCCGCTATAAAAATAATAATGATAGGCTGAGGGAGCTGATGGGTAAATTGGGCATTCATGCGTATATCTCACCTGATAAACAATCGCCCATCATTACAACCTTCCTTTTTCCTGATGAAACCTTTGATTTTGGGGACTTCTACAATTTCATCAAAGAGAGGGGTTACGTAATATACCCCGGAAAGCTGACTGACATAGATACATTCCGAATCGGCAATATTGGTGAAATCCATGAAGAAGATATCGAGGAACTTGGCAGGATCGTAGAAAAATATATGAAAGTGGTGACAGTATGAATAAGGTAGAGGGAATCATTTTGGATTGGGCTGGAACAGCTGTGGATTTTGGATGTTTTGCACCAGTGAATGTTTTTGTGGATATATTTAAGAATGCTGGACTGGACGTGACGATGGAAGAAGCCAGAGCGCCGATGGGCATGCTGAAAATCGACCATATTCGTGCGATGCTGAACATGCCAAGGATATCTTCGTTATGGGAAGAACAATACGGAAGGCCATTCAATGAGGAAGACGTTAAAAAACTATATGCTGAATTCGAACCGGCACTGATGATGTCATTGGCAGATTATACAGATCCCATTCCAGGGGTTATCGAGACAGTGGAAGCGTTAAGAAATCGTGGCCTGAAGATTGGGTCGACAACGGGTTATACGGATACAATGATGGAGGTCGTCGTACCAAATGCTTTGAAGAAAGGGTATCGGCCGGATTTCCATGTCACCCCGGATGCAACCCACTCGATTGGAAGGCCTTTTCCATACATGATATATCGGAATATGGAAGAATTGAAGTTAACCGCATCATGGAAGGTAGTGAAGGTAGGAGATACCGTTTCCGATATGCAAGAGGGAGTCAATGCTGGGGTATGGTCGGTCGGAATCATTGTCGGAAGCTCCGAGATGGGATTGAGTTTGAATGAGTATACTAGTTTACCAGAACGAGATAAACAAAACCTCATCTCTAAAACGGCAAACACCTTTATGCAAAACGGAGCAGACTTCACCATCAAAACGATCGAGGAACTGCCTGAACTCATAGATCGGATCAACCTTCTTATAACAGAAGGGAAAAGGCCACGTTCAAGCTAACAGTCAGTGCCAGAAAAGTGCAGCATCTTTCATCCTAGAGTAGGAAAGATGCTGCACTTTTTCACTTTTGGACTGAGTGTTATCTTGATTCTTTTTATTTCATTTACAAGGTGAGGAAAGACTTACGACATCAATCTTTTCGTTAGATAACCATTCGATAGATTAATCCAATAATGATCTGTAGGTCTTATACCGACAATAGTTGTGTCTAAATCGTTTTTCATCTTTTTTATAAACATCGTAACTTTATTTTAAATCTACACCATTTCTTCGATTTTTAATTCTGGCGGCTGTTTTTTAAGTCCATTTGTCAGTACGAGTAAATAAATGATGCCTATTATTAACCAACTTACTCCAAGTACTTTTGAGTGAGCATCAAGATTCACAAGCAGTAAAATATCAAGAGCAGCTCCTATAATAGGAACAAATAAATATAAGACGGTTCCTTTTACCGAACGTTCTCTATTTCTAATATAATAATGGGCAATTACGGAAATATTAACACAAGTGTACGCAAGAAACGCCCCGAAATTAATAAATGATGCTACAAGATCTAAACTTAAAAATAAAGCAAGCAAAGAGACAAAACTAATGATCAGTATATTATTTACGGGTGTTCTATATCTCGGATGCAGGGTGCCAAAGAACTTTTCAGGAAACTGTCCGTCTCGCCCCATCGTATAGAGGACTCGTGATGCACTTGCCTGGGACGACATGGCACTACCCAATACAGCTAATGCGTAAAGCGCAAGATATATGGAGTACATCGCCTTTCCACCAACAAGTTTAATAATTTCGTAGGCAGCCGAATCAGGATTATTGAATGTGTTATACTCTGGCCATACAAGATACGAGAAATATGAAACACTTGTAAAGATTAAACCACCACCAAGAGTAATTAAAATAACAGCTCGGGGAATTGTTTTCTTAGGGTTCACTGTTTCTTCCGCAAACGCTGTAACTGATTCAAACCCAAGGAAACAAAAGCATAATAATGCTGCCCCAGCTATTGTATAAGAAAAGGGTTCTTTCGAATTATAGAATGGCTCAAGAGATAAAAGAGTTGCCGTGTTTTCTCCCATAAAAATTTCCTTAATAGAAAAACCTATAAAGATAAGGATAAAAAGAAAAGCAAAAATCGTTATGAATGCGTTTACATTTGTGGCAATCTTCAATCCTTTAATATTAATAAAAGTGACTAGAATCAGCATACCTGCAATCCAGATGTAACTTGGAATTGTAGGAAAGGCAGCTGAGAAAAAGATGCCAAATACTAAATAATTCACCATTGGCATAAATAAATAATCCATTAAGATCACCCATCCGACAAGAAATCCAACAGAGGGATTGAGCGATTTTTGCGTATAAACATAGGCAGAACCGGAAGATGGAAACGCAATTGCCATTTTCCCATAACTGTAAGCAGTAAACATCATTACCACTAGAGCAACTATCATTGCCCCTGGAACAGTGCCGTGGGAAATATTGGCCGCAATACCATACGTAGTAAAAGCTGTAGTTAACCCCATAAATGAAAAACCAAATAATACAACTGGAATGAGTGTCAGTGTTCTATCCGTTTTCCTTAAATTTGACATGTAAAATAATCTCCTCTTTTACCTGACTTAACCTTTTGTAAGAAATAGGGTCAATATTACTTCCAAGGCTTCTTTTATACGTGGGTTTCTAGAAATCATAAAAAAGTCAGAAAAGATGCTAGGGTGCCTACTTTGAATGATCCATGAATTTGTTGTCTTATTTCCCCATTCCTCGTAAGGAATTCCTTCTGCAGAATAACAAAGATAATTCCTGCAAAAATCTTCTCGCTGGCATCTTTACTGACTCCTGGAATTTCTTTAGTAGCGACTTGTTCAATAACGTGTATACTGATTTCTAATCAATAGAAATAAAAAGTAGAATATGAGATAACTCTAAGGAGGCTTTTTTATTTTGACAATAGTAACTCTGTTTTTATATCTGTATAAGGCATGTTATGATTGATCCCAACTTCGTGATGAACAATTTCACCGTTCAAAGTGCTGATACAATTTCTTACTATTACATCATTTTCTACAACCTCTTTCAAACCATTATTCGCAATGTTCATAATATATGGACCGGTTGTCATCAACATCATGTTTGTCGAGGTTTGTGGACATAGAGCCGGCATATTCGGGACACAGTAATGTAGGACTTCTTGTTCGTAGTAAACTGGATCCTCTAAAGTCGTATAACGTGAGGTTTCAATTATACCCGTTCCTGCAATATCAATAATAATGGAATTAGGTTTCATCTTACTGACCATCTCTCGTGTAATGAGAGGCGCGGTTACCCCTGGCATCGGATAAATTGTATTAATTAAAACATCACTTTGAATAAGTTCTTCGAACATCATATCTTTATCCCAACACAAAATGTCCACCTGTGGCAACTGATTGTTCAAATAATCAATGCGTTTCATTGATGCTTCCATGATTGTTACGTTCAATCCAAGACCCACAGCAACTTGCGCAGTATTGAGTCCAGCATTGCCACCACCAAGTATGAGTACATTGCTCGACGGTAAACCGGCCAGTTTCCGGAGAAGTATTCCTTTTCCACCATAACCATATTGAGCATATTTGACTGCTTCAAGCATTGCTAATGTTCCTGCAATTTCACTCATTGGTTTAATCGTAGGTCTTGTCCCATCAGGTAAAACGATTAATTCCATTGATAATGAAATTGCTTTTTTATCTAGTAATGCCCGTGTCATTTCATGATTTACATCTTCCGCCAAATGAAACCATGCCATTATCATTTGGTCTTCTTTTAGAAGGCCGTATTCATAGGGTTGAAGTTCCTTCACTTTAACAACAAATTCTGCCTTCTCATAAATTTCGTCAATCGTGTTTACTATTTTTGCTCCAGCCAAAACATATTTCTCGTCACAAAAACCACTAGCTTCCCCTGCCATGCTCTGTATTAGTACTTCATGACCGTAAGCTGTTAATTTTTTTACCCATGTTGGATTTAATCCCACTCTGGTCTCTGCAGTTTTTAATTCTTTAGGAACTCCTACTATCATTGTTCATTCTCCTTTTTAATCGTATTTAATTTATTGAACATTCTAAAATCTTACAGGGTAATGACAACCCTTTCATTAGACACGAGGTTAAATTTATATTAGTTTTTTTTTAACCAAGCACTTTTGGTCATTTTGATCTTTTATGAATAAGCATTGGCGAAAAAGCGGTAATTTTTCCAGTGTTTATCTAATGTTTTGGTCGTTTTAAGTTTTAGTAATCCATCGTTCATGCCCACATATAACTAATGAAAAATGGCGTAAATGGATACCATCATGAAAGATTTGCAGGTTGATTAAGGTATTTCATCAAAGCACGTAACAGAACGCATTACTTGGGGGTAAACAGGGATGGGGATCCATATTTTGTGGGTTTAGACTTTCTAGTATAGTTATAATAAAATGATACAATTAACAATTATTAAATGAGGAGGTACATATGCTTACAGTACAAGATGTTCTTAAGCGCTCACTCTTTTCAAAGACGGAGGTAGTTGCAGGGGCAAACGGGTTGCACCGTCAAGTCAAATGGACACATGTCCTTGAAATTCCGTTTTTTGATGATACCATCTTTCAGGGAGGGGAACTGATACTCTCCACCGGATTTGGGTTTGAATGGAGAGACTCCTCTAATACATCATTTTTGTTAAATCTTATCGAACGCAACGCTTCATGTTTATGTATAGAACTTGGACACTACTTCGAAAAGGTCCCTAATGAAATGATTGAGATGGCAAATGAGTATAACTTTCCGATTATTATTTTCAAAGAATTCATAAATTTCGTCGAAATAGCACAGGATCTACATTCGTATATCATTAATGCTCATCATGAGAAGTTGGTTACATTAGATTCGATTTCAAGAAAGTTCCATTCATTGTCACTCACTACTCATGGGTTATCAAATATTTTAAAGTTGTTGCAACAGAAGACAGAAGCACCAATTATCTATCTTCCAATAGAAGGAACACCTTTTTCGATTCCAGGATTGAAAAATGAATTCATGGAACAGCTACTTCAAACCATTTATGAAGATAAAGAACACTGGCAAGACCGAATTACAAATGATTCGCCCGTTGAATGGAAGGCATTAAACCATACCATTCTTCTCCAACCGATCGGAGCAATGGATCAAATCTGGGCGCACCTTGTTATGGTTTTAGATCGTGAATCGGATGAATTTGATTTCCTAATCCTTGATCGTGCTTCTCTAGCAATCTCGCAAGACTTATTGCGCAAACATTATTTGGATGAAAAACGATTACGTTTAGAATCTACATGGCTAAATGATCTACTTTATAGACGCATCAATAATGAGGAACAAGCAAGGGGATTTATTTCGTTAAAGTCTAAGCGCGCTTCTATACATTATCGAATTGCAATCGTTGATATCGAAGATGTTCTTCATCCGTCTTCATTAATTTTATCGGATGAAGAAAATGAATCTGCTATTTATCATTATTCTTTAAAAATTCGATCTGGGTTCGCAAAATATTCTTTTACACCCTATATCACATCAGTAAGAAATCAGATTATTGTATTAGCTATTGATCTTGGAACTGTCGATTCCTCTAAGGCACGCTTCTTGAAAGTGATCAATGCCTTGCTATATGTTAAAGAAGGTGAATCTAGCCAAATCCGTATAGGCGTTGGGCGACAATACCAGTTACTTTTGGATGCTCATACTGGTTATCGAGAAGCGCAGTTAGCTTTAAATTATCGTACGTTTTCAACAAGTGCCTTTTACGAAGACCTTGGCATCTTTCGGTTGATACAATTAATTCAGCATGATCAAGATACAGCCCATTTTATTGAAGACTATCTCTCTCCTTTAATATCCTATGATAAGGAATATGGAACGGAATTGCTTATGACTTTAGCAAAATACTTTGAGCTTGATCGCTCAAAGAAGCTTACTGCTCAAAAATTACATGTTGTAAGACAAACACTCTATCATCGGCTGGAAAAAATAAAAAAGATTCTTGATCTTGACTTTGATATGCCGGAGAATAGATTAAACGTTGAAATGGCTTTGAAAGCATATCAACTCATACAGCCAGTGGGAGTACCTACGAAGTAGTTATCAGCCGCCAACCACGGGGCGCATAGGTAACAGTGTGTTCCGCAATATCTCTCCGTCTACTTTCATAGAGGAATGAGACGAATAGAAAAAACTCTATATACACCATTTTTAACCTAATTTTACATTCTGGTGGTAATGTTCCATTTATCATTCATACCTTCTAAATGAATGGTAAGTTTTAGTGATTGAAAATAAAAAACTCTGTTGATTTTTAAAATGAACAGAGTTTTTTAATAAATCCATATTGTAAAAAGTGAAAAAAGAGTGTACCATTAAATGAGAATGATAATCAATAACAATTGGTTACCGGGGAGTGGACGTAAATGGAACAGCAAGATTTATTTGATGTAACGGTTATTGGGGGAGGGCCAGCAGGCCTTTACTCCACTTTTTATAGCGGACTTAGAGAAATGAAAGTTAAACTGATTGAATACCAGCCAAGGCTAGGCGGGAAAATTCATGTCTATCCGGAGAAACTGATTTGGGATGTTGGAGGGCTGACACCCACAACTGGGGAAAAATTGATTGAGCAGCTGGTGGAGCAAGGTTTAACATTCAATCCATCAGTCGTCTTGAATGAAAAAGTGGAATCCATCACACGCAATGAAGAAGGTATCTTCGTTTTACATACGGCTTCAGGTCAAAGGCACTTTTCCAAGACGATCATTGTCGCGGTTGGCGGCGGAATCCTGAATCCGCAAAAGTTGGAAATAGACGGGGCAGAAAGGTTTGAAGTCTCCAATTTAAACTATACTGTTAAGTCTTTCAATCGATTCAAGGATAAGACGGTGATCATTTCAGGCGGCGGGAATTCTGCTATAGACTGGGCAAACGAATTGGAGCCCATCGCCAAAAAGGTGTATTTGACATATAGGAAAGATAGTTTAGCGGGTCATGAATCACAAGCAAGGCAATTGATGGAAAGCTCTGCTGTTTGTTTCTTGAATACGACGATTACAAAACTGATCGCCTGCGCTGATCATGAATCAATTGAACATGTTGAACTGACGAATCACGGAACGGGAGAGGTTTCTTACTTGCCGATCGATGAGGTCATCATCAATCATGGTTATGAGCGTGATACATCGCTGCTTCGAAATAGTAAAGTGGATATAGCCATAGCCGACAATTATTATATTGAAGGTACTTCTGCAAGTGAATCCTCGATGGACGGAATATACGCTGCCGGTGATATTCTAAAGCATGAAGGGAAATTGAACCTGATTGCAGGTACTTTTCAAGATGCTGCAAATGCCGTAAACAAAGCAAAGCAATATATCCAGCCTGACGCTCACGGAGTGGGGATGGTTTCTTCCCATAATGAAATCTTTAAAAAGCGCAACAGGGAATTAATCAAGGAAATGATGAAACCCGCTGGGGTACTTTAAAGAGAAAATAAAAGCTCCAGGGCCTCATGGGCCCTGGAGCTTTTCAGCACCTATAGAGATTCTTTAATGACCTTCTTGTAATGGAAGACGGATAGGATCCCGAAGATCGAATACAATGCCGTGTATAATGCCATAACGATGATCATCGGTGTCCAAACTTCGGTCCCGAATAAGAACCATCCTGATTGGACTGCGAAATAACTATGAAGCAGCCCGACGACTAAAGGAATGCCGAAATTGAAAACTTGTTTTGCTTGGATTCCTCTTAACAAGTCACCTCGCGTGAATCCCAGTTTCCTTAAGATGGTGTAATTGGATTTTTCACCTTCACTTTCATCCATTTGCTTGAAATAGAGGATGCAACCGGATGTGATAAGGAAGGTTAATCCCAAGAAGGCGACAATGAACATGATAAGACCCATATTCTTCTTCTGGGTGTTGAACATTTCAAATTGGGAATCATTCACATGTTCTTCTTTAAAACTCATTTTATTGAATAGATCATTCGCTTTTTCAAGTTCAGCTTCATCCTTCACATCAATGCCGATATTCACCGATGAAACCTTTTGGATTTTCGGGTCGACATCCTTTTTCAAACGGTCGAATATCGTTTGGTCTACAATGGCGACGGGCATTCCGCCACTCGTGAAGTAATAGGACAAGAAGGTATCATCTTTCAATCCCATATATGTTTGCGGAATCACTTCGTGTTTGCCCTTCAATTCAATCTTTCCGGAATCCTTCAAGGACATGACCTTCTCCATCATATTACTGTATCCGCTGAAAAGGGTCTCATCTTCGGCGAGGTTGATTCCGTTAACGGATTCATCACTGATGACGGGAAGGGTCATGATGTCCGGATCGAAGTTCACTCCTTCCAGGCTGGTTTCCATTATTTCCTTTACATTGACATCGACTTGAATGACATCGATCACCTTTTCGTCATAACCAATTTTACTGTCTGATAGTGCTTTTTTGAATGCATCTGCATCTTCCGTATCCGTCATCGAAAAATCGGTGGGGATAGAGCTTTGTGCCATTTTCTCCGCTGAGTAGTAGGAGATATAGCTTAATGATAATAACCCGATCGCCAGAGCGGAAACGGTCGTGATGATCGTCAATAATATCGCATTCGATTTCATCCGGAACATGATGGATGAAAGGGACAATACTTCATTGATGTTCAAATAGCCATTTTTCTTTTTACGGACGATGTTAAAGATGAAGCTTACGGATCCTTTATAGAATAGGTAGGTACCGATGATGACGGTTGCCAAAATGAAGACCATGGCCATAAAAAGCTCGGTCATCTCTGTAAAAGCTCCATCGAATAATTTGGATGAGACGACATAGCCGGCAATGATCAGGATGATTCCGAATACCCCGATGATCATTTCAAACATCGAAACCTTTTTCACTTTTCCTTCCGTCATTGAAGTCACTCTAAATAATGAAAGTATGGTCTGCCTTTTAATGAAGGCATAATTCATCAACATGATGAAAAGATAGATGGCGCTAAAAACGAGAATGGTTTGAATAAGCGGCTGAAAAGAAAATGTAAGGGTCGCGATCGCCTGGACACCCATTATTTTAAATAGGATCATGATGATCAATTTTGATGCGGCAAACCCAACAAAGATTCCCAGGAATACGGAACAGAAATACAAGATCAGGTTTTCCAGACTCAGGATACGGAATATCCTGTTCTTGGTCATGCCTATCAATTGAAATAAGCCAATTTCTTTACTGCGTCTTTTTATGAAAATGCTATTGGCATATAAAAGGAATATGGAAACAATTGCAACAAGCAGGATCGATGCAGCCTTGATGGAGGCGGCCCCTTTCACCGTACCCTCCGCTTTATCCAGCGCTGGGTCATATTGCAAGGTGACAAAGGCAAAGTACAGGGAAGCGCTGAAGACCAGGGCAAACACATATAGATAATAGTTCTTCAGATTCTTCTTCAGATTTCGAAAGATGAGTTGATTAATGCTCATTTTGAACCCCTCCCAATACACCTTGTGTTTTCATGATGTCCTTGAAGAAGGTTTGTCTCGATTGTTCACCCTTATTCAATTGTGTATATATTTGTCCATCTTTAATGAAAATGACTCGGCTGCAATAACTGGCCGCCACTGGATCATGAGTTACCATGATGATGGTCGCTTTGCGCTTTTGATTCATTTCACTCAGTTTGTTCAGTAAATCGGAAGCTGATTTGGAGTCAAGCGCCCCAGTCGGTTCATCTGCAAAAATGATGCTTGGATCATGGATGAAGGCCCGTGCTGCAGACGTACGCTGTTTTTGACCGCCGGAAATTTCATTTGGGTATTTATCTTTCACTTCATATATGCCCAGTTCCTTCGCCACGGCATCAAACTTTTGTGCCGCTTCATTAGGGGGTGTTTTTGTAATGGATAAGGGCAGAAGGATATTTTCTTTAACGGTCAGTGTGTCCAATAAGTTATATTCCTGGAAGATGAAGCCTAGATGGTTCTTCCGAAATTCGGCCAGCTGCTTTTCTTTCATCCCTGAAATCACTTTTCCATCGATTGTAATGGTGCCGTTGCTGATTTTATCGATCGAGGAAAGGACATTAAGCAAAGTCGTTTTTCCTGAACCGGATGCACCCATGATACTTACGAATTCACCTTCTTGTATGCTTATATCAAGGCCCTTTAATACTTCTTGTTTATTGAATTTATTACCATAGCTTTTATGGATTTTTTTAGCTTCTAATATATTCATTTGGATACACTCCTTTTTTTCTATATCCTCATTATAAAAGGCCGTGAATTTCTTTTCCTTCGTTTGGACGAACAAAGAATAAAAGCATGTGACACTTTTGTCACATGCTTGTGATATTCACGAAATCATTTCTTTTTGGGAAGGTCAAGATAAAGGTCGTTCCGGTTCCAAGCTCTGATTTCACGTCAATGGAGATGAATAGGGACTCGGCTGCATTCTTTGTTAAATATAAACCCATGCCAGTTGCCGCAGTGTCACGATGATTTGTCGTGGAAGTGAATCCTTTATCAAATATGCGGGATAAATCCTTTGGGTCGATGCCCCGTCCAGAATCCTTCACTTCAAGAAACGTTTGTCCAGCCTGTTCATGGCTATATATCGCGATATCCGAGTTTTCACTGTATTTAATGGAGTTGGTCAGGAGCTGCCTCATGATGAAGGCCAGCCATTTGGCATCGGTAAGCACTTCGGTTACATCCAATTGTATGTCGAAGCCGATCCCTTTTTGAATGCACCATGATTGCAGCGTTTTAATCTCATCAAAGATTATTGTTTCCAAATCGGTTTTCTCTATATACAAATCATTTTTGATGAAAGGCAAGCGCCCTTGGTGGAGCTGCTGATCAAGAAGCAGGTGAATGCGCAGCCACTCATAAGTCAAATGCGATTTCAGCAATTCATCATCCAAGCGGTCAATCATTAAATGCATCGCCGTCAATGGTGTCTTGACTTCATGAATCCAAGTTAATAATTCATCCTTCTCCTGCTCTAAAGTCATTTGACCGATTGATGCGGACTGCTTCAATATTTCGGTTTGGTTCATGATGCTGTTTTCTATGATTTTTTCGAAAGGGCTTTCTGGTTCGGCTATATTCGTAATATCCAGGTTGTCTTCCCGCGCTTCTAAACTTTTATAAAAATAGGTTTCTTTTTTATAGCGGAATATCAAAAACATAATGAATATGAGCAATGATAAAAAAACAATATACAGTATGGGCTTTAACGGTATCGCCGAATCAAGATAAGCGACAAAGATAATGAATAGATGAAGAAGTATGTAGAATATGATCCAGCTGAGCCTTTCCGCGAGATATTTCCTGATCATGCATTTGCCTCTTCTACGGCGATATAACCCTGTCCAACCTTCGTTTCGATGAAATGTCCTAAACCCAGTTCATCCAATCTCTTTCGTAAACGGTTCACATTCACTGTAAGGGTGTTATCGCTTATGAAACGTTTGTCATCCCATAAGCTGTTGATCAATTCTTCGCGGCTTACGATCTTGTTTTTCTGTTCAATGAGCTTTTTCAAGATGAAAATTTCATTTTTCGTCAATTCGATTGTGCCAGTCCCGGCCGATACCGTGTTCTTCTCGTAATCCACAGTTGCGCCGCACCAGGTTTTCAATTCGACCTTTTCGGTATTGTAATTATAGACACGGCGCAGGGTGGCCTGTATCTTTGCGATGAGTACATCGAAATGAAAAGGCTTCTGGATAAAATCATCAGCTCCAAGCTGCATGGACATCACCATGTCGGTAGGATGATCACGTGAAGATAAAAAGATGATGGGAACATTGGAATGGGACCGGATCATTCTGCACCAATGAAACCCATCGAACTTCGGCAACTGTATATCAATGATGACCAAATCAGGTTTTATTTCCGTGAATTCCTGAACCACTTTACTAAAATCGCCGATTCCGTATATATCATAAGACCATTGCGCCAATCTATCTTTAATTTCATTGAATAACGTCGTATCATCTTCTATCAATAGTAGTTTAAACAAGGGGGTCACCGCACTTTCCAGCTTTTTCTTAAAAGTATATAGTAAAAACTCTATAGGTTCTAGAGGAAGGGAGGAACAGGAGCTGTAATAGACTCCGGTTGTGTGTAAACCATTATTATATTAGAATTGACAATAACGAATGGAGGAAGTGAATTTATGTCTGATTTTCCTAATTGCCCTGCATGTGATTCAGAATATACATACGAAGATGGAAGTTTTTTTGTTTGCCCGGAATGCGCCCATGAGTGGGCGGTGGAAGCGGAAACGGAAAATGGTGATCAAAAGAAGATTATCAAGGATGCTAATGGAAATGCCTTGAACGACGGTGATACCGTTACGGTAATCAAGGACCTTAAAGTGAAAGGGAGCTCATCCGTCTTAAAAATGGGCACTAAAGTCAAAAGCATCCGTCTAGTTGATGGAGATCATGATATTGATTGCAAGATTGATGGTTTTGGTGCAATGAAATTAAAATCCCAATTTGTTAAAAAGATATAATTAGTATAAAAAACGGCCTAATCCATTGATTAGGCCGTTCTTTTTTACGTTTAATGATTCCTTCTTAATAAACTTTGTCACCGTTAAAGATAGAGTTCTTAACGACGACATAATCCACATTCCGGATGGATTCCAACTTGGTTCCGCCGGCATATGAAATGGAAGACTGAAGGTCTTGTTCCATTTCCTTCAACGTATCTTCCAAAGATCCTTTGTGCTCGACATACATCTTTTTACCTTCAACGTTTTTCTTCTCACCTTTTTGGAATTCAGAAGCTGAACCAAAGTATTCTTTAAAGGCCTTTCCATCTTTCTCGATCGTTTGCCCTGGAGATTCTTCATGTCCAGCAAATAGTGAACCGATCATGACCATGGAAGCTCCAAATCTAACTGATTTAGCAATATCACCGTTCGTGCGAATGCCGCCGTCAGCTATGATTGGTTTGCTTGCCGCTTTTGCACACCAGCGAAGTGCAGCTAGCTGCCAGCCGCCCGTTCCAAATCCAGTCTTGATTTTAGTGATGCAAACTTTCCCTGGCCCGATGCCAACCTTTGTAGCATCCGCACCGGCATGTTCCAATTCCCGAACCGCTTCAGGAGTTCCCACATTTCCTGCAATGACAAAACTTTCAGGTAAATGTTTTTTAATATGCTGTATCATCTTTATCACGGCATTGGAATGGCCGTGTGCAATATCTATAGTAATGTATTCAGGTACAATGTTGTCAGCCGATAATTGTTCAATGAATCCGTATTCTTCTTCTTTAACGCCTACACTGATGGAAGCGATCAATTCTCGTGAATGCATATCTTTAATGAAAGTCAGTCGTTTTTCTGGCTCAAAACGATGCATTACATAGAAGTAACCGTTTTCAGCTAAGTAAATGGCAATCTGTTCATCAATGATCGTTTGCATATTGGCAGGTACTACAGGTAACTTGAATGTATGTTTACCCAATGTAACGGATGTATCACACTCAGAACGACTATTTACTACACATTTTGCAGGAATTAATTGAATATCTTCATAATCAAACACGTTTTCCATGTTATGCACCTCTATATACGAATATTTTTATCTTTAATTATTAAAATTGTTCGCCCAATAGGTAATGTACATCATTTTTGACAGTAAGTCAAAATTTTTAATGGTTTTATTTTGATTTTTTTTCAGTTTGATGGAAAATCCGCTACAGGGCAGGAAGCTGAAAAAGACGAACGAACATGATTTCTCTTGCCAACATTTTTTTTGTGGGTTTGTAAAATGGGAACGTTGATTTCCCCTCCAGGCACTCGCTTTCCGCGGGCGGTCCGGGAGCCTCCTCGGCGCTCTTTGCGTCTGTGGGGTCTCCCCTGGACTCGCTTTTCCCGCAGGAGTCTCGAACACCCGCTCCAACCAACTTTGTTTTTGTGTACAAACTAGATAATCATTGTTTGCCAACATTTTTTTTTGTGGGTTTGTAAAATGCGAACGTTGATTTCCTCTCCAGGCACTCGCTTTCCGCGGGCGGTCCGCCCTCGGCGCTTTTGCGCCTGTGGGGTCTCCCCTGGACTCGCTTTTCCCGCAGGAGTCTCGCGCCTTCCGTTCCAATCAACTGGAATGTTTTAAAAAAAATCTGCAGGTGCACTCGCTTTTTCTTTATGTTGTCGACCTAATGGGAAGAGTCTCATCCCGAACCTAGATTAAGACAAGGTTATCCTTCATGTTTTTTATAGTAATCCTTAATGAATTGAAGAAATTTGCGACACTCCTGCCGAATAACTGGCTAGCCGAGACTCCGGAGGCGCTTGCGGCGAGGAGGCTTGGCAGACAGTCGGCGGAAAGGGAGCGGATTTCTGAAATCAACTCGGATGTTTTTAAGAAAGAAAAAACTGAAGGCGGTCTCATCCCGAACCTAGATTAAGACAAGGTTATCCTTCATGTTTTTTACAGTAATCCTTAATGAATGGAAGAAATTTGCGACACTCCTGCCGAATAACTGGCTAGCCGAGACCCCGGAGACGCGTGCGGCGAGAAGGCTTGGCAGACAGTCGGCGGAAAGGGAGCGGATTTCTGAAATCAACTCGGATGTTTTATTTTCTGATGCCTTAAATCCTTAAGTATTTTCACCAAACTGTATGGCTTTTGCACTTTTACGTTTTTTTACATCTTCTTAACGGGACCGACATGGCACTAAGTTAAAATGATGATGGGTAACGAATAAGAATGGGGGGATTGGCATGAAGGTTGAATTACATTGTCATACGAACATTTCAGATGGTTCCAGTTCTTTTGAAGAACTATTGGAGGTTGCAAAAAGGGAGAGCATTGGCCATGTAGCGATTACGAATCACGATACAACGATGAGATTGCATGAGATGGTGGAACGGGGAAAGGAAATAGGAATTGAAATCATCCCTGGTATAGAAGTTTCTGGTTATGACTTTGCAAGAGGAAGGCGTGTACATATTTTGGGCTATTTTGTTGAGCCTGGTCATAAGGCACTTGAGGAGCTATGTAATCCACTGATTCATAAGAGGAATGCAGCTTCTGAAAAAATGGTGGAACGGCTGATTCATGCAGGATATCGAATAACTTGGGATCAGGTTTCTAAATTCAAGGGAGGAACCGGCGTTTATAAACAGCATATTATGCTGGCACTAAGGGAATCGGGGTATACGGATTCTATCTATGGAGATTTGTATAAGAAGATCTTCAGTCGCGGCCAAAATGGAGAAGAGCCAGGCATTGCTTTCATTCCTATGGAGTATGTGGATGCCATCCTTGCTGTGAAGGCGATTCGTGCTGCCGGGGGCGTTCCAGTCCTTGCTCATCCTGGACAATACGGGAGCTTCGAAATGATTCCTGATCTTGTAGAAGCAGGGCTTGAAGGGATTGAGGTTCTTCATCCGCATCATGGTCGTGAAGAAGAGGAAAGAGCGATTTCATATGCAGATCAATATAATCTCATTAAGACAGGAGGTTCGGATTTTCATGGGGATTATGGGGAGAAGCCGATTCGGCTTGGCAGTATGAGCCCTGGAAAGGAATGTGTGGATGCTTTGAAATTAAGGAAAAAAAGCATGTCCATTAATGATGTGGTATTGAAAAATATCGATTTATGAAGCCAGGAAATTTTGCTTTGAAAGCGACCTGATCATATGCTGGATGAGCAATTTGAAAGACTGAACGATCCAGGATGCTGTAAGGAAAAGGTCCATAAAAAAATATTCCCTTTCGTTCTGGTATTTGACCAGGACTTTTTTTTTACAAGAAAATCATGGTAGCTTCATATTTTCTCATTACACTGACATTAACAAGGAAAAATAGGTATTGGGCTGATCTAATATTTAAAGGGGGATTTCTGTTGGCGGAAAAAAACTTTTTAGTGGATCATTTAATATCGGAAATTAAGAGTGGGACCTTTCAATTGGATAAAAAGTTACCTTCGGAGCATATACTCGCTGATCAATTTAATGTTCCAAGAATGGTTGTCAGGAAGGCATACGAGCAGCTTCAAGATTTAGGCTTTATCTATTCGAAGCAAGGTAAGGGAAGTTATGTCCAGGAAAGCAAGAAGCAAATTCCGTTAATTCTATCCGGAGATGTCAGTTTCACCGAGAAAATGAAAGAATTCCAGTTTTCCTTTCAAACGGATACTATTTTTTGCGAAGAAATTTCTTATGATCAGAAGATCTTTCAAAGCCTCGAGGCGGAAAGGGATGACGTGGTCTTTAAAATTGGCAGGCTTAGGTTAATGGAAGGTTTCCCGATTGCTCTTCATACATCTTTTGTAGCAAAATCAACATTTCCTGAAATTGAAAAGGACGGTCCTGACATTACCTCTATGTTTCAATATTATCGGCGGCGTGGCTTCGTGGAATTCGGATCCAGCAGGAGCACACTGAACGTGATTTTTCCTACTCTTTTCGAACGGGATATTTTACAGTGTTCAAGTTTAATTCCACTTTTGCAAGTGGAATCGTTATGCCGGGATAAGCGGAGCAATCAAGTCCTTGAGCACACGGTCATAATCTATCGAAGCGATTGTTTCACATATGTTATATAAAAACTTCCATTCGAGATATCGCTCGAATTCACAAGTAAATGCTCTGAATTCACGAGTAAAAGTACGAAACTCACGAGTAAGTGCTTCGAATTCACGAGTAAAAGTACGAAACCCACGAGTAAAGCTCGAATTCACGAGTAATGGTACGAAATTTTGAATAGTGCAGGTCCGGCTTTAACAAATTCCATACAAAGATTTACTCTTTCTTAACGTACGTTCACTTGGCAACAAGATACATTGAAGATGTAGCGGGAAACTAAAACATTGGAGGCCAATGGAATGAGAAGAAGGGAAAGAACCGAGATTTTGATTCAAGGCTCTGAGGACATCGCGAGGGAATTTGCCAAGGAAATAGCAATGAAATATAAAGTTACCGTTATTCAAAAGCCAGAGAGTGCCCTTGTGTTGCTAAAAACAAGGGAAACGGCAAAAAAGAGCTTGTTTTATCTTGGGGAAATGCTGGTGACTGAATGCACGGTCCAAATCCAGGATTCAATCGGGATTGGAATCGTTATGGGGCATCGGGAAGAGCTGGCACATCGTTTAGCTATCATTGATGCTGCTTATCAGGCTGATCTTGGCGAAACGAAATCATGGTCACATGTTTTGGGAAATGAGAAAGAGAATATACAGAAAAATCTTCAAGAGCTGAATCAATCAATCTTAAGAACCAGGGTTAACTTTGAAACAATGGATGTTCAATAAGGGGGGAAAGCAATGAATTTGGATGTAGTTCATGATATACAAACTGTTTATAGAAAGCTTGTAACGGCGACTTCAAGACCTGGAACTTTAGTGGTTTTCGAGAGGGAAGCCAAGACATTGGATGTTCAAATGGAATGCCTATCTTCTACTATCCTGCTTGCACTTACTGTACTTGACCCTGAAGTGACTTTTAAGGTCATTGCCAAAGAGGGGGAGGCTGTGTCAAGAATGATCAATCAGCTTACTTATTCTAAGCCTGTCGATTTGCCGGAAGCGGATTTTATCTTTATTTTACATGATGCCTCCGAAGAGCAAATGAAAGAAGCGATAAATAAAGCAAAGGTAGGAAATCTGTTGAACCCCCATGAATCGGCCATGATCATTCTAGAAGTGCCGGATGTAACGAAAGGGGACTCAATGATCCTTTCTGGACCGGGAATTCAAGAGGAATCATTCATAAGCCTCCCGAATGTCTCCGCCTGGCTTGGTGTAAGGAACGAAAAAAACATAGAATTCCCTTTAGGAATCGATATGTATTTTGTGGATCGACAAGATCGTTTAATAGCTTTGCCGAGAACGACTGAAATTAAAGAAAACGGGGGTGAGATTATATGGGGTATGTTGCAGTAAAGGGCGGAACAAAGGCGATTGAGGAATCCATCAAACGCTTAAAGTATGAGCGGGTCAAAAAAGGGACGGCTATAGAGCTGCATAAGATAGAAGCTGGGATGAGAGGGCTGATTGACCAGGTTATGTCAGAAAGCAGTTTGTATGATCAATCTCTGGCTGCACTTGCCATTAAACAGGCTGAAGGCAATCCGGAAGAAGCTGTTTTCCTCTTGAGGGCCTATCGATCCACTTTGCCGCGAAAACATGTTTCACGTGTGATCAGTTCTGAAAATATGAAAGTGGAACGGCGGATTTCAGCTAGTTTTAAGGATGTACCTGGCGGACAGATTTTAGGTGCCACGACCGATTATACACATCGGTTACTAGATTCGGAGCTGGAAAATGAATCGGATCTAAGCATTCAAGATTGGTTACGGGCTTTTCAAGAAGAAAATCATTCAACAGAATATCAGAACCAGACGGCTGATTTAAACTCTCTGCCTAAAGTTTTGGACTACTTAAGAAGTGAAGGCTTATTAGCAAACTGTGAAAACAATGATTTACAGCCTGGGGATGTTACAAGGAAGAGTCTGGAGTTTCCTTCAATGCGGAGTGAACGCCTGCAAATTTTAACAAGAGGCCAAACCGGTGCAGTGACATCACTTGCTTATGCAGTCATTCGTGGATATGGTGCACTGCACCCGACAGTAGGGGAGCTGCGCGTAGGTCAGCTGCCAGTCCATCTCGATCACCCGCTGCTGGACGAAGGGCAAGGGGAAGATAGCTATTATATTGGGGACTTTACAGCAACGGAGGTAGAGATGCTCATTCCGCTTACGGTAGAGAAAGAACAAGGCAAAAAAGAAATGGAGTTTGAAATTGGCTATGGCATGTGCATGGGACAAAATGAAACAAAAGCAATCGCAATGGGCATCCTGGATAATTGCCTGGAAAAACCAAACAAGGAGTTTCCAAGTCACAACGAGGAATTCGTCCTTTATCATATAGATTCAGTGGAATCAACGGGCTTCATCTCCCATTTGAAGATGCCTCATTATGTTACGTTCCAATCCAAGCTTGATAGCATTCGGAAGTCAAAAGATAAGACCACAGAGCAGGAGGTTGGATTGGATGAATAAAACCTATAATTTTGCATTCTTTGATGAAGGGTCGAAACGGGAAATTAGAAGGGCGACACTGAAGGCCATTGCCATTCCCGGTTATCAAGTCCCATTCGCTTCAAGGGAAATGCCGATTGGGCGTGGTTGGGGCACGGGCGGCCTGCAGTTGACATTGTCATTGATCGGAAAGGATGACGTCCTTAAGGTAATCGACCAAGGCTCGGATGAATCCGTTAATGCCGTTAATATAAAAAAACTCGTATCTGACACCACTGGGGTAAGGACGACGGAAAGCACAAAAGATGCTTCTTTAATCCAGTCCAGGCACAGGGTGCCGGAAGTGCCGTTGCAACGAGACCAGATTTTAGTTCTTCAAGTTCCATTACCGGAACCTTTAAGGAACTTTGAGCCGAGCGAACATGAAACGAAAAAGCTTCATGCTGAGAGAGAGTATAGCGGTGCATGGCTTATGTTATTTGAACAAATCATGAAATACGGAATAATGGCGACGGATGCAGACCATCCGGTGATGGTACACGACAGGTATGTCATGGCACCGAGTCCAATACCAAGATTCGATAATGCCAAGCTGGACGAAAGTGAAGCGCTCATATTGTTAGGTGCAGGCAGGGAGAAAAAGGTATATGCAGTACCTCCTTATACAAATGTATCTTCATTGGCATTTGATGATTATGAATTTGAAATCGAGTCCTTTACAAATCATGCTTGCATTCTCTGCGGGTCCAATGATGTGTTTTTGGATGAACTTGTTGATGAGGAATCGGGGGAAACGTATTTCCAATGCAATGATACAAGCAATTGCCTTGAAATGGTCAATCAAAAACAATCATTGGGAGTGAATTAAATGTCTGTGCTTGAGGTACCCGTATTATCAGTTAAACAAATGAACAAACAGTACGGTAGCGGATGTTCAATTTGTAAACATATGAAATTGGGAAAAGTGGCGAAAAACTATTGTCATGAATGCGGGACGGTATATGCCTGTAGAGATGTGACGTTTGATTTGTATCACGGTGAAGTTCTCGGAATTGTAGGGGAAAGCGGCAGCGGCAAATCCACTTTGATGAAAAGTTTATATTTTGACGATGAAGTAACAGATGGAGAAATGTATGTGGCTGGTTTTGAGGATGGAGAAAAGAATTTATTCATGGAGTCTGCCCAGAAAAAAAGATTCGTTCGAAACCACCTGATGGGGAAGGTTTATCAAAACCCGATTCTAGGGTTGAAAATGGATTTCTCCTCGATAGGCAATATAGCCGAAAAGTTAATTTCAGCTGGGAACAGACATGTTGGCAGAATGGAAACAAGAGGCGCCGAGCTCCTTGAAGCAGTCAATATTCCCATTCATCGAATGAAAGAAGAACCAAGGAATTTCTCAGGCGGAATGCAGCAACGGGTCCAGATAGCCAAAGCATTGTCCAACAATCCCCCCATACTGCTTTTGGACGAGGTCACCACGGGTTTGGATTTATCCGTTCAAGCAAGTGTATTGGATCTAATTAAAAGTCTCCAAAGAGATTTGAATATCAGCATTGTATTGGTATCCCATGATTTGGGCGTAATCCGGATGCTTGCAGACCGTACGCTCGTCATGCTGGAGGGGAAAGTAATCGAGCAAGGTTTAACAGATCAAATACTCGAAGATCCACAGCATCCTTATACCCAACAATTAGTACACTCACTGCTGTAAAAGAATCTAAAGGAAAATGGGGGAAGAGACATTGTTGCTGATTAAAAATGGGAAAATAATAACGGAAGACACGATCCTGATGGACCATGATCTCTTAATTAAGGATGATAGAATTTGCCGGATTGCACCTGTGGGAGAAATAGAAACAAGTCCTGAGATGGAAGTGCTGGACGCTTTGGGTGGATATGTTTCACCTGGTTTCATTGATCTCCATTCGGATTATATTGAACATATGACTGCGCCGCGGCCGACTTCGTTAATGAATTTTCATATGAGCTTAAGAGAAACGGAAAAGGAACTGATCACGCACGGGATCACGACCATGTTTCATTCCCTGTCGCTCTATAAATCCACTGAATACGCATATAAGCCAATTCGGGAGCCTGAGAATGTAAGGAAGCTCATCGACTTAATTGATCAAACACATACGATGAAGCACCTGGTCCGTCATCGGTTTCATGCCCGGTATGAAATCGATAATTTGGAGGATATTGATAGTTTAAAAGAATATGTTTCCGAAAAGAAAGTGCATCTGGTCTCATTCATGGACCATACTCCAGGACAAGGGCAGTATCGGCATCTTGAGATATATCGAAACACTTTAAGGGGATATAACAATTATAGTGATGAAGCCATTGATGTGATGATCCGGACTCATCAAGTGAAAGAAAAGCTGACGATTGAAAGAATGAGGGAAATTACACTTCTAGCAAGGGAAAATAATATAGCCGTTGCCTCACATGATGATGATTCAATAGAGAAGCTTGAATTGGTTCACAGCTTTGGAACGAGTATAAGTGAATTTCCAATCACACTTGAAATTGCCCGTAAGGCGCATGATATGGGGATGTATACCATAGCCGGTGCACCGAATGTGCTTTTGGGAGGTTCTCACAGCGGGAACTTAAGTGCCTCTGAAGCCATTCAGGATGGAAGCATAGACATATTATGCAGTGATTATTACCCTGCGGCCCTGCTGCATTCAATGTTTGAATTGGTCGAAAACCATGGGATGGATCTTGTCGATATGTTTAAGCTAGTTACGATTAATCCCGCAAGGGCAGTCAAGATGGAGGACGAAATTGGATCGATTCACGAAGGGAAAAAGGCTGACATACTTATCATTGAAAAAATTTCGGGTGATTTCCCTGTAATAACAACTGTGATTGTAGACGGAAAAATGATTCAAAAAACGAATTACAGGATCTGAATTTTAGAAAGCGGGTGGCAAAGTGGAGAACATATTGGAGATCAGTGATTTATCCAAGTCATTTATTTTACATAATCAACGCAAGAATATCCATGCGGTCAGCGACATTACGATCACAGTGAAAAAAGGCGAATTCATTGGCATTACAGGCAAGAGCGGCAGCGGAAAATCTACGATCCTAAAATCGATTTATGGTACCTATCGAGTTCAAAAAGGAGACATCCGGTATGAATCTTCCCACTATGGTGCGATTAATCTGGCAAAAGCTACTGAAAGGGAAATGATATACCTGCGTAAGCATGAGATAGGCTATGTATCCCAATTTTTAAATGTCATGCCAAGAACTACAGCAAGGCAGCTCGTTACCGGTGCCATCCTTGAAATGGGACAAACCAAGGAAATGGCCAATATCGAAACGGAAAAAATCCTCGACCACTTCGAAATAGGAAAAGAGCTATGGGACAGTTATCCTGCTACTTTTTCAGGAGGGGAGAAGCTAAGGTTAAATATAGCAAGAGCAATGGTGAAAAGGCCGCGGCTCCTCTTGTTGGATGAACCGACAGCAAGTTTGGATCACGATTCTAAATTGAAGGTGAAAACCCTGCTCGAACAGCTAATGAAAGAAGGAACGACCATGCTTGGTATTTTTCATGACTTGGAGTTCATGAATCGGTTAGTGAATAAAGAATATAGCATACACAATGGATGTTTCACTCAAGCCACTCAAAAAATTTAACGACGAATTCACACAAATTTTACTGAATATTCAGCCGCCTTAACGGCAGGTTAGCATTGTACCGGTATTGTTATATGGGAAGTGTTGAAATAAGACAAGATCTTTTAAATGGGAGGGAAGATTTAACGTGAAAAAATCGATGATGTCCATATTGATGTTAGTTATTTTGCTGGTGTTCACAGGCTGTTCTTCCACCAGTTCAACAGGTGCAAATGAAGATGATACATTAACCGTGGCATGGCTGCCAAATGAATCCGGGGAAGATTTAGGGGAAGCCCGCGATGAAATCGGGAAGATCTTGGAGGAAGCCACAGGAATGAAAGTCGAACATAAGACAACTACGGATTATAACATTGCAATAGAGGCAATTGCTAATGGAAACGCAGATTTAGCATTCCTGGGAGCGCAAGGATATATTGAAGCAAACAACAAAAACGATAGTGTTCAGCCTCTAGTTGTTCCAAGCGGTGAATCAGGTACGTTGGATGATGCAGTCTATAATAGCTGGCTGGCCGTTCAAAATGCAGATGACTATAAAATCAACGGCGAATACAAGATTGACGGAATTCAAGGGAAAAAGTTCTCTTTCGTATCAAATAGCTCTACGTCTGGCTTCAAAGTTCCTTCCACAGGAATCGTTGATTATTTTTCACAGCAAGATAAGTTTAAGGAATTAAAGGCCGAGGATTTATTGGAAGGCGGGAAAGATAAATTCTTCAGTGAAGTGCTTTATGGCGGTTCACACCAAGGATCGGCTGTTAATCTTTTGACAGGGAAAGCGGAAGTGGCAGCTTTTTGTGACACATGTGTCAATAATTATGTAGAGCTGGCTGATGGGGAAGAGAATAAAGCTGGTGCCGTGTATAAGGTTAAGAAGGATGCAGCTGAACCCTTCAACAAAGTTGTAGATAAAACATTCTCACTCATTTCAGTGACTCCGGTTCTGAATGCACCTTTCGTTGTCAACACCGAATTAGTCAGTGAGGAAACACGTAAAAAAATTCTTGAAACGTTGATGTCCGATGAAATGGCAAATAACGAGAAAGTTTTTGTACCGGAAGATTCTAAGTCATCAGGTCTATTTAAACGGGTGAGCGGAAAAGAAAAAATGGTAGAAGTCGAGGATGGCTGGTTCAATCCAATTCGGGAATTATCGAAATAAAGGCAATAAAATGCAGGAGGTTCATACATGAAAACATTATTGGAAGTGAAAAATGTCTCAAAACATTTTGGAAATGGTACAAAGGCGTTATCCAATATTGACTTCACTGTGAAAGAAGGAGAGTTCGTTTCCATCATAGGGCCATCAGGAGCAGGGAAATCAACTCTCCTTCGGTGCATCAATAGGATGATCGATGCTTCTAGCGGAGAAATCATTTTTGATAATGATCATGTATACAAGGTGAATAAAAGGGAGTTAAAGAAAGTACGCAGGAAAATAGGGATGGTTTTTCAACATTACAATCTTGTAAATAGACTAAGTGTGATTGAAAATACCCTGCATGGACGATTAGGCTATAAATCCACACTGGCTGGAATCCTTGGCCTTTATAGTGAAGAGGAGAAACTTCAGGCTGCTAAAGTTCTCCAAATTCTCGGCCTGGAAGATTTGATCTATAAAAGATCCGATCAGTTGAGCGGAGGCCAGAAACAACGGGTTGGCATTGCGCGGGCGCTTATCCAAAATCCTAAATTGCTATTATGCGATGAACCGATTGCCTCCCTTGACCCGAATTCTTCCAAAGTGATCATGGATCATTTAAGGAATATCTGCACTTCCATGGGAATCACAGTCGTAGTCAACCTGCATCAAGTCGATGTTGCCCTGAAATATTCGGATCGAATCATCGGTGTGAATGGCGGGAAGATTGTTTTCAATGGCACAACTCAAAATATTTCCTCAAATGATATCCATCAGATTTATGGATCAGATGAAGGGAAATTGATTTTTGATTTGGGAGGTTCCCATGTCGGCTGATGTTTTTGCAAAAAAGAGAAGGAATTCACTTGCATTGTTTTTGCTTATAGGGACTGCGACGGCTGTTTCCATTATCATTACAGAATTCAGCATCGCAAAAGGGGTTACTTCGGTTCCTAAGGCCATACAATGGTCGTTATCGAATTTTTATCCAACAAAGGATTCCCTTACCAAACTCCCGGACATTTTGATAAAGCTGAAAGAAACGCTTTTAATATCCATTGCTGCAACCACACTCGCAGGAATATTGGCCTTTGTATTTGCGATATTGGGTTCCAATACGACAAGGGTGAATGCTTTTTTCGGAGGGTTCAGCCGCGGGGTAGCCGTTTTATTTAGAAATATTGATGTCTCAATATGGGCGTTAGTTCTGTTATTTTCATTCGGACAGAGTTCCTTGACCGGCTATTTTGCCTTGTTTTTTGGATCTTTCGGTTTTTTAACACGAGCTTTCATTGAAACGATTGATGAAGTGAGCTGCAGTTCCGTAGAAGCTTTGCAGACTACCGGCGCAAGTTATCTAACCGTCATTTCGCAGTCTGTTATCCCTTCAGCCATTCCGCAAATGATCAGCTGGATACTTTTTATGATTGAAACGAATATCAGGAATGCAACATTGGTCGGACTGCTTACAGGGTCGGGTATTGGTTTTACGTTTAATCTTTATTATAAAAACTTGAGTTATGACATTGCCAGTCTTGTCGTCATAACGATCATCATTTCGATATTATGTATTGAATTGATCTCAAATTATGTGAGGAGGGTGATTTTATAATGCAGGCAGAGGGTCCGATCAAACCATTTCCTTCTCCTACTGGCCAGGATATAGATAGAATGCTACTTGAACGACTATCCAAAAAGCCCTTCTCGAAATCCTCGATCGCCATTAGGTTGAGTGTGCTGGTACTAGCAGTTTTGACCATATACGCTTTTGCCAGTTTTGATTATAAGGATGTAAAACTGTGGGACGCGCTATTATTGACCGTCGATAATTTGAAGACCATGTTTTTTGAGCCGCATTTGAAGCACTTTACCTTCACCCAAGCGCTTTATCAGGTGTCGGTTACATTAGGCTTAGCTTTCTTAACGACAATATTTGGTGCAATCATTGCCATGATGTTGGGACTATTAGCGGCTGGAAATATCTCGTCCAAGTCATTATCGATTGTCATAAAGGGATCGGTGGCCCTGATTAGAGCCGTGCCTACCGTGTTATGGGTCCTCATTTTTGCAGTCGCTGCAGGGTTGGGCAGTGTAGCGGCAGTTATAGGGATGACGTTTCACTCCATAAGTTACCTTGTAAAGGCCTACTCCGAATCCTTTGAGGAAATTGATAAAGGTGCTATAGAAGCCCTGCAAGCAAGCGGTGCGAATTGGTGGCAAATCGTGTTCCAAGTCATCATTCCATCATCGATCACATATATCATTTCATGGACTTTCATGCGCTTTGAAATCAATTTTGCAGTGGCGGTCGCAATGGGAGCAGCGGCAGGCGCAGGAGGAATCGGTTTCGATATGTTCATGGCAAGTGGATTTTACTTTGACTTGAGTGAAATTGGAGCAATCACTTATTTTATCCTGATGATTGCAATCTGTCTTGAAATCTTCGCAACACAAATCAAAAGGAAACTAAAAGTATCATCTTGATGCTAGAATAGGGAAATATGGGTGCTGACACAATCTATCAATTTGGTGCAGCCCCCGACAGTCCGTTCGTTTCATAGAATGCATGAAAGGAGACCACAAAATGAAGTGGTCTCAGTTTGTAGACAAATGGTGTTCTATCTGAATTTTTAAAGAAGTTGATTGGAGCGGAAGGTACGAGACTCCTGCTTAGAAAAGCGAGTGCCTGGAGGAAACGGACAAAATTGTAAAAAGCCTTACATTCTTAGAGCGCAAAATGAAGTTTGGTAATCGACTTACATGTTGTCATTGCCTGAAAGGTTATATAAGGGCGGACTTTATTTCTTGTATCTGCTTGATATGCCTTTGTTCATGCAAGGATAATAATTCAATCCATTGATCCAATGAGAGGTCCCCGAACAGGGGATGCTTGGCTTTCTTTCTATTTAACAAGATATCTGAATCCATATCATAAAGAACCTGTAATAATCGATCCCTTGATTCTCCCAGCAAATCCATAAGGCTCGATAATTGAAATGGGGTTGAAGAGGGTGAAACGATGTCAGGGGCTACGAATTTCTTAGTTCTATTAGTTACCAGGTAAATGTTTTTTTGAATGATATTATTAAAATCCCTTTCCCGAATGCCATTTGCTATAGCTTCTGTAAAAACCTGTTCCGTAAGATATAAATGATGGCAAATTTGGGCGATGCCCCATACTTCAGGTACTGGCTTATGGTGAAGCATTTTTTCATCCAACTCCGTAATTTCCTCTATTAACTGTTTTCTTGATTCGAATAGCAAATCATACTCGATAAAATTCATGAGAACTCCCCTTTTGTGATACCCCCATATGAAAGCATCACTGAATTTTTGATATAGGAAAAAACAAAGGGATATCTGACTGCATAAAGAATGCATAAAAACTACGGAAAAAACACCTGATCTAAAGTGGATTCAAGATGATTGAAGGATTGTGACACTATGTTTTGAAGTTTTCTATTTAATAAAGAGTGTTAAAAGATATCTCTTATAGTACATCGAAAATGTTTCATTTGTATTTATAATTTTGAGGAAGAAATACAGATCTGAAGTCAGGTCTGCATTTCCAGGAGAATCATTTTTTCAGGAGCGTTGATACCCTAATGCCTATGCACATTACTTAAGTTTATGCCTGTAATTGACGCATTACTTGGTTAACGGAAACCTTAATGGGATGGATATCTTTTGAATTCCATAATAAAAGTCCTTGATTAAGTGAAATGAAGTAAATGGCCAGTTCCAATGGGTCACCCTCCACAAAAATTCCATCCTGCTGTCCTTTACTGATAATTCGGGCAATCCCTTTCATGGCTGTAGCATATTTTTGGTTCAATTCTTGTTTAATCTCATTAGAGAGCGTGTCAGAATGTTGAGCTTCAATAACAAGAACACGGCGGTCCAAGGCTTCCTCTGGTGAACCGGAAAAAGTAAGCTCGGTGAACCAAACCAGTTGATCCCAAGGTGTGCCCTTTCTATTTTCCGCTTCATGCACTGTTTCAATAAACAAATCCAGTACGTTCATGATGATGGAAACATAAATATTTTCTTTTGACTTGAAGTAATGATAAAAGAGTCCATGACTTAAGTTCACGGATGATGTAATATCGCTGATTTTTGTTGCAGCAAAGCCCTTGCGTGCGAAAATCTTCAGTGCAGCACTACTGATTTCTTCATAGCGTTGATCTCGAATAATCTTAAATTGTTCATCATTTTTTGGAGCCATCGTTGATTCCTCACTTGCTGAATAATATTTCATCATTGTTGCATATAAACTGATTATAAAAAAAGGCCGGTAGGAAATTTTTCAGTTTATAAACACTCTACCATATAAGTTAAAAGTTTATCATAAAAAATGGTGATGGGGATTTTTAACATTCACACTAACTTATTTCGATGGAAAAGGGAGGTTATCCTTGTTCCTTAGCGAATGATTTTTTTGATTGACTAATCAGTCAACTTTTTGATTGACTTGTAAGTCAACGTTATATATTATTGGTTCATGCTAGTGTGCATATTCACAATGCTGATGTAAAAAGCATGATTGAATGATTTATGCATGGAGAAGCTGTTCTTTGCATTTCAAAAAATACATGTATTAAAAGGGGATAGAAAAATGAGTAGACTTCAAGGGAAAACCGCTATCATCACTGGGGCAGCTGGCGGTATTGGTAAAGGTATGGCCATGGCTTTTGTTAAAGAAGGAGCAAAAGTGGCAATCATCGATTTAAATGAAGAACTTGGGAACCAAACGATAAAAGAATTACAAGAATATCAACCAGAATCCATATTCATCCAAGCTAATCTTGCAGAGCATGAGAAATTGGCTTCAATCGTTAAAGAAGTGGCTGATCAATTCGGGAAAATTGATATCTTGGTAAATAATGCACACGCTTCAAGAATGGCTTCCATTGCTGACACAACACAAAAAGAATTGGATTTATCCTTTAATACTGGATTCTATCCAACCTTCTACTTCATGCAAGCTGCATTGCCTTACTTAAAGGAAACACAGGGCAAAATCATTAACTTTGCATCAGGTGCCGGGATTAATGGTGATGTCAATCAAGGTACGTATGCAGCAGCAAAAGAAGCAATCCGTGGAATTACCCGTGTTGCAGCAAATGAATTCGGTCCATTCGGCATCAATGTAAATATCATTGCCCCGATTGCCAAATCACCTGGCATGCTTCAATGGGCAGAAGAACAACCAGAATATTATCAAAACATGCTAGCTAAAATTCCTCTAAGAAGACTTGGTGAGCTTGAAAGTGACATCGGACGTACAGCTGTATTCTTGGCTAGTGAGGATTCTGATTATATTACTGGTCAAACAATCATGGTGGATGGCGGTTCCATTAAATTACGTTAAGTGGATGATAGCTTGGTGTTTATCGGCCAAGAAATCCGTTATTAAACAATAATAGCCATTAATAACCAGTAGTGTTTCGTTCAAATCGATAACGCTACTGGCTTTACTGAGGAGATGTTGATGCAATTCGCGAACTTAGGGGAAACATCAATGAGTAAGAAGAAAAAAATCCATTTTGCTTGGTGGCTATTAGCTGGATTAGCTATTATGGTCGGTATCGCCAAAGGCGGCATTATGACTGCAGGCGGATTGTTTTTGACACCTATGACAGAGGATTTGGGCATTATGGGAAGCTAATCCCCGTACTTCAGTATTTCATCAATCGTCACCATGATTTTCCTGCCGATTGCAGGCAAAATGATGGCGAAATATGATATTAGATTAATATTAGTGTTAGGAGTTATTTTACAAGCAGGATCATTCGCTTCACAGGTAGCTATACATCCGTACTCTATGCGATTGCTATCATGTTAATCATCAATTTAGCCTTGATCATCCTTGCTTTCAAAGGGAAAAATAAACTCGAGAAAGCTGGGCATTGGAATTGATTTTTTCTGAGGCATGAGCCAAGATATTAAAAAGGGCGGGAGAATTATTTCCCGTCCTTTTTCTCTTGAATAAGGAAACAATAAGAAAAGTTGCTAACGCAATGGGGAGCTTATAAAATGAGGATGGACAACATGAACGAGGATGGTGTATGACAATGGCTAAAACAATAGTAGAAAAACTGAATTTACATAAATATGAAAGTGTGGCAGTCTTGAATCTGCCAGCTGGGGCGGATTATTTAGCAGAGCTGCCGGATTACGATACAGAGCTTACTGAAAATGCCTATGATCTTATATTTGCTTTTGTATTGGATATGGATTCTTTAAAAGGAATCGTGGATAAGGTGATCGAGAAAAATCATTTGAGTAAAAATGGCTATATTTATTTGGCTTACCCAAAGAAAGGTAATAAAGAATATGCTACATATATTCATCGTGATGATCTGATGCAAGGCCTTGGTGCGGATGATGATGGTTATGTTGGCACGAGTGGCCTGAAGTTTGCACGTATGGTCGGGTTGGATGATGTCTTTACGGTAGTCGGACTGAAAGAAGATTCGAAAAATAGGAACCGTCCATCTACTAAAGCAAGCCAATCAGTAGATGATTATATCGAAATGATTTCCGAAATTGAGAAAGATTTGCAGGATTCTCCTGATTTGCTTACGTTCTATCAATCACTTACCCCGGGGTATCGCAAGGATTGGGCCCGTTACGTGTATAGTGCAAAACAAGAGGCTACCCAAGTGAAACGGCGCAAGGAAATGAAAACGATTTTAGGAGAAGGTTACAAGAGCAGGGATCTATATCGTAGAAATAAATGAGGGTGGGGAATGTTCTTCCATTCTCTTTTTTTCATGTTCTGTTCATCCTATCAAAAGCATATACTAGACCGAATCCGAACTTAAATCGTAATAATTTTGATTTGCGAGGTGACAGAATATGCTTTTGAAACGATACACGGGAAATTTGCTGTTAGTGATGCTGCTTTTTTCGATGCTTGCATTCTTTTTCCTAGGCGATGTATTCATTCCCGAAGCGCTTGATTTCTCGGGCTACCCGATGCTTCACTCTGTGTTCGTCGTGTTTTTGGGGTTGTTTTTAGAATCGATTCCTTTCCTGTTCCTGGGGGCCATTGCTTCATCGTTCATCCAGTTGTTCATCAGTGAAGAAATCATTCAGCGGATGATACCAAAAAGACCCCTGACAGCCATTTTTGCTGCGATAGGGGCGGCGCTGGTCATTCCGGTTTGCGAATGTGCAATCATCCCGGTCGTCCGGAGATTGATCCAAAAGGGTGTCCCGGTCCATGCAGGTGTGGTCTTGCTCGTAACTGCCCCAATATTGAATGTCATCGTGTTCGGCTCAACTTATTATGCGTTCCAAAATAATCCGGCCATTCTATATGGAAGAATCATTCTTTGTGTCCTGACGGCCATAATTGCAGGTTTATTCATTCATATATTCAGCACGAAAGATGTGGTGAAAGAGGAGAGGCTGGAACTGGTACACGGGCATGAACATGATCTTCAGTCCAGTAAATGGACAAGCTTTTTGGAACATACTTCACAGGAGTTTTTTATGGTCGGCAGATACTTTATCATCGGGGCCTTGTTTGCCAGTGTATTTCAAGTGTTTATGGATCGGTCCGTAATGGCCGGTATTGGTCAGGCGCCAATAAAAGGCACGGCATTGATGATGGGCATTGCATTTTTGCTTTCACTCTGTTCATCAGCCGATGCATTCGTTGCTGCCTCCTTTTCCCATAGCTTTCTGCCAGGCTCCATACTCGGTTTCCTTGTATTTGGTCCCATGCTGGATTTAAAAAATGTCCTGATCATGATGTCCTGTTTTAAACGGAGCTTCGTCGTCATGTATGTCCTGCTTGTTTTCGCAGTCGTCTTCAGCCTATGCCTGATTGCAAGTGGATTGATCAGTAAGGGGGGCTTCTGATGAAACGTTTATTTATCCAGAGACTTGAAGGATTACTGCTGCTTGGACTGGGTCTCATGATCTTTAAATTGTATGTTTCAGGATATTTAACGAAATTGATTGCACCCAAAATGATTCCATATGCATTGACGGCGCTTTTTGCCTTTTTAGTGATCAGCCTTATCCGAATGAAAAAACAAAAACAAGGTGGACATCATTGTGATTGCGGATCGAATGGAGAGTCTTCCTTTTCCGCACTGGTCCTGAATTATAGTTTGTTCTTCATTCCGATTCTTCTGGGCTTCATCTTGACCGATTTTACATTAAGCGGGGAAGTGCTGGCGAAAAGGGGGCTGGCGAAGCAGCAGACACAGATGGTAAATTCATATGATTCAGGGAAACATGCGAATGGGGAGAAAATCTCGGTAACCGATGATAATTATTTTGAAGTACTGGATGATTTACTGAACAACCTCGATACGATCGAGGGGAAGGAAATAGAGATTTCGGGGTTCATATACCGTGAGGATACATTTAAGAAAAAACAAATGGCCATCTCCCGCCTCTCCATGTCCTGCTGTGTGGTCGATGCCACGTTATATGGATATATGGTCAACGGGAATGTGGAAGGAATGAAGACGAATGATTGGTATACGATTACAGGGACATTAAAAAAAGGAAGGTATAAAGGGGAGCCCGTACCTGTGATCGATTTAAAGGAGTCGAAGAAAATAAAGGCACCCGAAGAAGCTTATTTATATGAAAATGTACAAATCATTAAGTAGAATTGGAAAATCCGGCAAAAGATGCTTTTGACAGTCCGGAAAATCGTGCACTGCGGTCGAAAAAACGGAAACGGCGCCATTTGTTCAGGAGCACGTAACATAGTATAATGACCTTACCATGGATAGGGCGTAAGGGGGGATAATCATGTCTTCAGGTAATCGAAATAATCAAATCGGACCGCCGCGTTTCGCTATTGCCATTCACTCTCTGGTTTGGCTCGCACAAAGCGAAAAGCTCCTGACAAGTTCAGCAATCGCCTTAAAGGTGAAGTCACACGCCACTTTTTTAAGAAGGGTGATGGCCCAGCTTGCAGCTGCGGGGATCGTTGAAACAAAGGAAGGACGGGAAGGCGGATATAGCTTGAAGGTGCCTGCGTCTCAGCTTACTTTGGCGGATGTGTATCAAGCGGTAAGGCCGGAATGCCTTGTTTGTATGGAAACGAGCGAATGCGGTGAAGTCGGGAAGCAGCTGGATACGGCATTGGAGGAAATCATGAACGAAGCCGAAAAGGAAACATTGCGCCTGCTAAAGGGCTATACATTGGAAGAATTCATGAAAAAAGTCGACTTCACCAATTTTGAAAATGAGTGTCTGGGGTAATATCCTTGCAAGAGGATACCCAGGATTATATAATGTGCTTAATGCGATTGCACTTAAAACGAGGAGGTAGTTACATGAAGGTGGAAATTTGGTCGGATTATCAATGTCCGTTCTGTTATATAGGAAAGCGTAGATTCGAAGAGGCGTTAAAGCAGTTTGAAAATAATGATCAGGTAGAGGTCTCATTTCGCAGTTTTGAGTTGAATCCAGAGGCTGAGCGGGATATCAATATGACTCAAAATGAAATGTTGGCCAAGAAATACGGCATGTCCCAAGCGCAGGTGGAAGCGAGCAGCCAAAACCTGACGCAACAGGCTAAAGAATTGGGACTCGATTATCATTTGGACAAAGTGGTCTTAACCAATTCGTTCGATGCTCATCGCTTGATGCACTTTGCTGAATCGAAGGGTAAAGAGAAAGAAATGAATGAACGCCTATTTAAAGCTTACTTTACCGAAGGCAAACATATTGGCGATCACGCTACATTGGCTAGTTTGGCTGAAGAGGCCGGCCTTGAAAAGTCCGAGACGGAGACCATGCTGGCAGGAACGGCTTTCACGGCAGAGGTTAGGGGAAATGAGCAAGAAGGAAGCGTGCTTGGTATTACAGGTGTGCCCTTCTTCGTCATTAACCGCAAGTATGGAATCTCCGGCGCCCAGCCAACGGAAGCATTCCTGGATACGCTAAAAAAAGTATGGGCTGAGGAAAATCCGCTTACAATCGTGAATGATCCAGCAACAGGCGACACCTGTACGGACGGTTCTTGTAACGTGCCTGAAAAATAATGCAGATATGAAGAAGGGGACCCAAAACTGGGTCTCCTTCTTTACTTAAAAAGGAAATGTTATGTACGGCAAAGAATATAGTATATAGGATGGATTTTCGAAAAAGTCCGAAATGAAAGGGAGCTAAGATGTGTATATAATGATTGGAATACTAGTCTTCGTGATTGCCTGTGCAGTAACTGCCAAACTAATTTCCTATAAATATTGGACATGTATCTATACGGCATTCGGGAATGAAAATTATTTTAAAGTGGTTGCGAAATTGGAAAGGGAAGGGATACGATTCAAAACGAAAACGCCTATGAATTTAGGCTCTGATAACTTTCAAGATCGTCATGAAAACACTCAATATGATGTTTTTGTAAAAAAGGAACAGGAGAGTATTGCCCAAAGGGCCGTTCACAAAAGTTAATAAAGTGAAAATTTGGCTGTCCTGGTGGCAGTTTTTTTTACTGTGTTCCAAACTCACGAGTAAAAGCCCGGAAATTACGAGTATTTGCTCGAAACTCACGAGTATTTGCCCCAAACTCACGAGTAAAAGCCCTGAACTCACGAGTATTTGCTCGAAACTCACGAGTATTCGACGTATAAGTAGAAAAATGCTGCCAATCTACTTTTTCATTGAATTTATATAGGATAAAAGAAAGAAAAAGCGTTGATTTTGATATCGAATTCGTTTTTTATAGTTTCAAAGACTGAAAATTTGTATAATGGGTGAGATGGATTTAATTGAATGTACATATAGGAGGGGCAAGGATGAGTAAGCTTAATGGCAGGACCGTTGCTTTATTGGGAGCGAGGAAG
Source organism: Peribacillus sp. NPDC056705 (assembly GCF_043656335.1). NCBI lineage: Bacteria > Bacillati > Bacillota > Bacilli > Caryophanales > Bacillaceae > Peribacillus > Peribacillus sp. NPDC056705. The sequence continues at coordinate 216,805 of NZ_JBHTYI010000002.1, forward strand.
ACGGAAGAACTTAGTAAAATCGTTCAAAATCTTGGGGGAGTCCCGTTCGTTCGCCCGGCACAGGGGACGGTATTCCTGGATGATTCCCATTTGGAAGAAGATGTCGCCCGGTTGCTGGCAGGGGAGTTCGATTGGATCATCCTGACGACGGGAGTGGGGACGGAATTATTATATAAAACGGCAGTGAAGATGGAAGCGGGAGATCGTTTCATTGAAGCTTTACAGTCCATGAAAATTGCAGCCAGGGGCTATAAAACGGTGAATATGCTGAAAAAGCTTGGCCTGCAGCCGTTAATCCGGGATGATGATGGCAGTACGGCAGGGCTTGTTCGCAATCTGGAAGGCCATCTGCCTGAAGGTGTAAAGGTCGCTTTGCAGCTTCACGGCGATCCGGCGCCTCTTTTGATGAACTGGTTGGATGAACAAAAAGTGGAATATAAAGAAATCCTGCCATATGAACATATACCGCCCGAAAAAGAAACGATGCAACAGCTGATCCAAGAAATCCTTGAAGGCAAAATCGATTCGGTTGTGTTCACAAGTGCACCGCAGCCGCGAAATTTAATGAGTTTTGTCCGTGAACAAGGTGTGGAGGATAAGATAACCGACCTGTTTGCATCAGATGTAATTGCTCTTGCGGTCGGAAAGGTAACGGCGCAGGTGATAATCGATGAAGGGATCGAGCGGGTCATATATCCTGAAGATCAGCGGATGGGCAGTGCAATGGTGGAGCTGGTGAAATATTATCAGGGAATAGCAAGCAGATAGGAGGGAATTCGGCATGACCAAGGGCAAGGTCTATTTTGTGGGTGCTGGTCCGGGTGATGTGGGCCTTATTAGCGTAAAAGGTCAAAAAGCGATTGAAAAAGCGGACATCATTTTATATGACAGATTGCTTAATCCAAAGCTGTTGGAGGCTGCCGCCCTCGATTGTGAATTGATATATTGTGGCAAGACACCTTATACGAATGGCATCAGTCAAGGGGAAATCAATGAGCTGCTTGTTTCCAAAGCAATGGCAGGGCACCGGGTCGTCCGCTTGAAAGGCGGGGATCCTTCCGTTTTTGGAAGAGTAGGGGAGGAAGCCGAATCGTTGAAAGATGTGGGAATCCCATTCGAAGTCATTCCAGGGGTTACGTCCAGCATTGCTGCATCCATGTACGCGGGAGTCCCCGTCACGCATCGGGATTATGGACGTTCCTTTGCGATGGTGACGGGCCATGACCAAACGAAGAAGGATATGGATTGGAACGGGCTTGTGAATAGCATCGATACGGTTGCCTTTTATATGGGTGTGGCCAACCTTCCGTATATCCGTGAAAATTTGATCAATCATGGAAAGCCGGGGAATACACCGGCACTCGTCATACAATGGGGCACTTATGGAAGACAGGAAAGTGTTGAAGGGACTTTGGATGATATCGTTGAAAGGGTGAGTGAAAGGTCGCTTGGCAATCCTGCGATCACCTTGGTCGGGGATATCATTTCACTAAGGGGAAAACTGCAATGGTTCGAAAAGAAGCCACTGTTTGGGCAACGGTTTTTAGTGGCCCGGACCGGGACGGCAAAAAGTTCCTTGGCAGAAACTCTGCATGAACTTGGCGGCGAAGTCATCGAGTTTCCTAAATGGAATGCGGCCAAAGTGAAAATAGATGAAAGTCAGCTGCTCTCTTTACTTTTGTATGATCGGATTCTCTTCACTTCTCCCGGAAGTGTCCATGGATTCTTGGATTCACTCATTGAACATGCTATTGATTTCCGCCGGATTTCTTCTAAACTTTATGTGTTATCAAGGAAATCGAAAAAGGCTTTACAGCAACGGGGACTGATGGCCGAGCTCAAATCCGAGATGTCGGAAGCCGGAACCTTATTGGTTGTTGGTGATCGAAACAGAGATCAAAGAGACCTTGCTCATGGGGACGGAGACTATTTTCAATCAGTCGATAAATCCGTCGATGAAAGATTTCTTGAAATCTTTCCGAGAATGCTGGAAGGGATAGCTGTCGGAACGGTACTATTTTCGAATCGGCATTCAGTTGATATGCTGATGCAATATGGGGAAAAGGCAGACGTGGATGTTGAAGGGCTGCTAAATCAAGCCCTCATCGGGGTAATCGGGGAAAGTACCGGCGATAGACTTAAAGACTATGGATTTACATTGGACATGATGCCGAAAGAACCGTCTGTCGAACAATTGGTGGAGTTGATCTTGAATAGGAATGTTTTTTAGGCTCTGATGAAAACAGAGTCTATTTCCTATGGAGGGGATTGGTGATACATACCCGTAGAAATGTTCTAGGGTGATTTCATGTTTAATATGGGCGATATTTTATGGCAATTATTCTTCATTGCCCTGCTGGTTCCGTTATTCGTAATGATTGTGAAGGCGTCCGTTTATTTATAAAACATATGACAAAGGTGATTAACCTGGAAAGTAAAAGAGATGAATATATGATCGATTGAAAAAAGGGAATGGAGTTGGTCAACTTTACCAAATGGACGTTCATAAGATTTTGGGGAGTAAGGAATAAAAGTCTTTTATTTCTTCACAGATTGGGTATTATATATACGTGACTTTTCCAGGGAGGCGAAGTAAATGAAACGGACATGTGAATTCGTATTAAGTATCTTAGGTGTGGGTATCGCTGTGATTTTTTTAATCATGACGATCATAGCGGCCGTTTATCTCAACAGTATCGATATGAAAGAAATGATGGACTACTCTTTAATGACAGATTCAGAGTTTTCCTCGTCTGAGGTAGATATGTCGATCAAGTTGTTCATGGGCATACTATGGGCTGGAATCATATCGCTGTTCATTGCATTGGCGGGCGGTTTGATCTCTATCTTTCTATTAAAAGGCGGCAAAGCGAAGGGAGCCGGAATCTTATTGATCATTACGGGCATTCTGACGGTCTTTCATGTTTGGCCGCTTTTTTTCTTCATCATACCGGGTATCATGTGCCTTGTAAGGAAGCCGAGGGAAACGGTGGAAGTGATCGTATGATCCGGCACTATACATAGTGTAATTTGAAAACAAAGGAGCTGACCCGAAAATGCGGGTCAGCTCCTTTGTGCTGTGAGGATATTTTAGGGGGATATTCCTATTTGTACCTGAAATCATCAGTCTATCATGTTACTATTATTATAGATTTAAATATAAATAGACTGGAGTTCAATCAATGAGGATACCTTTAATGAAGGTTGGGGCACTGACCTGTTTAACGCTCGGTTTGTTCAATGGACAGGCTTTTGCGGAGTCTGGAATAACCAATGCGTGTTCATCATTCGGTAAGATTCAATCCAATGAAAATCCTTCCCATAGGCAAATTAACTGCTTACTGACGAATGCGGCAATAGAGGCCGAAATCCCCCCTGAAGTGGTAAAAGCGGTGGCTACGCAGGAAAACGGGGATTGGAGGCAGTTTAATGAGGACGGTACACCGAATAAATCCGGCGATGGCGGTATCGGTCTAATGCAGCTTACCAATAAAAGTGGGTATGACCAGAAAAAGCTGGAAAATGATATAGTCTACAATATCGAGGCAGGCGTCGAGGTGTTGAATGGCATGTATTCAAGAAGGGATTTGCCCAAGATCAAAGGTGCAGGACGAAGGGTCATCGAAAATTGGTATTTCCCTGTCATGGCATACAACGGGACAAAACCGGTTAACAGTCCTCTTTACCAAGAAAACGGGAAAATAAATCCGAATGCCTATCAAGAGGAAGTTTTTGCCGAGATAGAAAAACAAAGTTATTTGGATGGCACAAAACTGGCCAAATATCCATTCAAAACAACGGACTTTCAATATGATCGGGAAAGCACCGAAAATATCATCTTTAAAAATCTTGAATACACACTGACAGATCAAACGCATGACTCTGTTTATTGGTTCAAGGCCGGAGACAAAGTTTTGACGACATCCAGTGCGAATATCAGGAAAGAAATAAGCACTACGGCAGGAGCGGTGCTTGTGCCACCCAATACAAGCTTGATCATCAAAGGGAATTTTGACTATCACGAATCTAAAGGAAATAAATTTGTCTTTTACCCCGTACAAACGGAAGACAAGGGTATTAAGGGATATGTTTCATCGGCTTACATATCCAATAGGCCATCAGGTGTCGTGCCCATCAAGGATACGAATAAACCTGTGATTTCAGGAGCAACTGGTAAATCGATACCATTCAACTCAACTTTCAATCCCAAAACCAGCGTAAAGGCGAAGGATGATAAAGATGGTGACTTAACGAGTGCCATACGTGTGAAAGGTAAGGTGGATACCAAGAAAGTGGGCACCTATACTTTAACTTATACGGTAGCGGACAAAGCTGGGAATGTTGCCAAGGTCATAAGGAAAATAACCGTTTATGACAAAGTCAAGCCGGTGATTTCCGGTGCCGGGAATAAAACCATCAAACTTAATTCTTCATTCAATCCAAAAACAAACGTGAGTGCCAAGGATAATGCCGATGGCAGCTTGACTAGTAAAATCAAAGTGACGGGTACAGTGAATACGAAGAAAAAGGGGACCTATACATTGAAGTATACGGTCACCGATTCATCGAAAAATGCAGCGACAGTCACAAGAAAGATCACGATAGACGGCACCAAGCCAGTCATCTCGGGAGCCAATAGTAAAACCGTCGGCTATTATTCGACATTCAACCCTAAATCAGGCGTATCCGCGAAAGATAAACTGGATGGCAACATGACTAGTAAAATAAAGGTGACAGGTACGGTAAATACAAAGAAAAAAGGAACGTATACATTAAAGTATACAGTCACTGATTCATCAAAAAATACTGCGACAGTCACAAGAAAGATTACGGTAGACAGCACCAAGCCGGTCATTTCCGGTGCAAAAAGCAAAACCATTGCCTATAACTCGACATTCAATCCTAAATCAGGTGTATCCGCGAAAGATAATCTTGATGGAAGTTTAACAAGTGAGATCAAAATAACAGGGACTGTGAATACGAAGAAAAAAGGCACCTATACATTGACTTACACAGTTACGGATAAATCGAAGAACAAGGCAGAAGTAAAACGGAAAATCACTGTTAAATAGAAGGGGAAAAGTCAATTTCACAATACATTTTTACCGTGAATTCACACATGAATTCACGTTTTTTATTTCCTTGTTTTACTGCATGCCAATTCCGAATATGGAAATAATTATTGTTCAATGCGAATTTAACGGTGAATATCATGTGATTTTTACTGTGAATTACGAAGGGTTTTATTTATTTTAAGTAGGTTCTGTTATTTTTCGGTGTTGTTTTCTTTTATTAAACTATTCGGAAGTAGTTGTAAATTTAATATTTTAAAGTAAGAGCATTTCTTTGTAATGAGAAATGCTTTTTATTTTTGTCAAAATTAAAAGGGTACTTAAATAACAATAATAATATAATAAAAAACAATACTAATTTATTGTAAAACAATAAATTGTGTAGTAAAGTCAAAACTGACAAAAATAAGTGAGGTGCACTTTATGAACCGAGGAACAACACTCTTTTTGAAGGTGGCTGTTATTCTTATTGGAATCCCAATTCTTACTTTGTGCCTATTTTTAGTGCCTAAGATTGGGGATTTTGCTGGAGAATTGTATCCAAAAATGGATTATATGAAATCTCTCGTTTTAATGGATATGTACGCAGCAGTGATTCCTTTTTACTTTGCTCTGTATCAGGCTTTTAAACTTTTAAGCTATATTGATAAGAACCAAGCGTTCTCGGAATTATCGGTAAAAGCTTTAAAGAATATAAAATACTCTGCCATCACAATCAGTACCTTGTATCTGCTAGGTATGCCGCTCTACTATCTCATGGGGAAGAGAGTTGACCCTCCAAGTTTCATACCAATCGGATTGGTCATTATTTTTGCCTCTATGGTTATCGCCGTTTTTGCTGCTGTCCTCCAACGGCTTCTAAAAGAAGCGATTAACATAAAATCAGAAAATGATTTGACGGTCTGAGGTGGAGGATATGGCAATTATTATTAATATTGATGTGATGTTAGCAAAACGAAAAATGAGCGTAACGGAGCTTTCGGAGAGGGTTGGAATTACAATGGCGAATCTTTCCATTCTGAAAAATGGAAAAGCAAAAGCGGTTCGTTTTTCAACATTAGAAGCGATATGTAAGACTTTGGATTGTCAGCCAGGTGAGATTTTGGAGTATAAAAGCGACGAAGACACTCAATAAACATGGCTGTTTTCGCATACTTTGTTGCTATTCACCAAGTAATGCGGTGCGGGGCGGTGTGGTTGATTTCCCCTCCAATGCTCGCTTTCCGCGGGGCGGGCGGTGAGCCTCCTCGGCGTGAACGCCTGTGGGGTCTCACCTGTCCCGCTGCTCCCGCAGGAGTCTAGCACTTCCGCTCCAATCAACCTTAAAGCGTTTTGTTTTAAAAACAACAATCTTTACGAAAAGAGCTATAAAAATAGATAACAAATTTATTTAATTAAAGGTAGTCGATAGAGAATTTAAGGGATAGCCATTAAGCTATCCCTTCTTTGCGTTTATTGATGGTATTTAATCAGAGAATTTCATTGATATTAGTGAGAAAAAATATGATGCGATTTGCAATGTTTTCACCTCAAAAGGGAACCTGTTACGCAATAGGGGGATCCTTTTTTTTGCTGTCTGAATGTGTTTGGCTGAAAGATATGCATATATAATAGTAGAAAGTGTTCAGCGATTGATTCTCCAGGGTGGAGTGGATATTGATAAAAATGTTATAATTGTAAATACATGTAATGCGAAGTGATCTGAAGGGGGATTGTTTATGGGCAAAGAACACGGGCATGTGAACTGGATGGATCAGATTTTTAAGGAATATGAAAGAGACGGCGGGCTGAAGAATAATCCTGGCTTTGGAAAACCGCTTCCGGAGTCGGCGCTATCGGGAAATATATATGACAACTTCTTGACGAAGGCCAAAGATGCCGGCTACCTTCCGCTTTGGATAAAATGGCAAAAAGAAATTCGGGATGAGCTGTCCGGATTGGTTCTATTGAAAAAAATGAATGGAACTGAGTCTGAATTAATGAAACGAATTGATGAAATAAATGAGAAAGTCCGTACATATAATGCGATTTGTCCAGCTAAGATGCAGTGCAGGGAAATGGAGTGGGAAAGCATCGAAATCCAGCACGAAAAATGGAAGTGATTGACAATGTGTAAAATGTGGGTATTTGTATGACGTGATCATTAAAGGTTTATGATATAATGACATGAATAAAAAACAGAGAGAGGGACTTCGATTGGAAAAAAGAAAAGAAGTTTTTTCATGGATAAAAGCGATATTGATTGCAGTCATTCTAGCTTTTTTAATTCGAACGTATATTTTTGCACCGATTGTCGTGGACGGTGAGTCAATGATGCCGACTCTGCAAGACCACGAAAGAATTGTTCTTACCAAGTTTGGAACGAATATCGATAATATAGACCGGTTTGACATTGTCGTTTTTCATGCAACGGTAGATAAAGATTATATAAAAAGGGTAATTGGTCTGCCAGGTGACCATATTGAATATAAAGATGATACGCTTTATATTAATGGGAAAGCTTATGAAGAACCTTACTTGGACAAATATAAGAATCAGATGGCAGGGGTGCCGCTGACTGAATCCTTCAAGCTAGAAGATATTACAGGCAGCATGACAGTGCCGGAAGGCCAGTTGTTCCTTATGGGTGACAATCGCCAAAATAGTTTGGATAGCCGTGAAATAGGCACGATTTCCGTTGATGAAATTGTCGGCAAGGCGAATCTAGTGTATTGGCCAATCAATGAAATAAAGCTTGTGAATTAAGATGGAGCGGACTCAGGTTAGAGTCCGCTTTATTGTTGCCGTTTTTCATATTCTATTGAATAGCATTACGGTATTTCAACAAAAAACGTGTCCATTCTTTTTTTTTTCTCTTTTTTTTTAGGAAAATCAACTCATTTGGGTTAAATTAGGTTATCCTATTAAAAAAGAGTAATCACGTTACCCAGGCCCGTGTAAGAATATGGATTACTTTAAAAAAGGGTGCTGAGATGGAGTACTTTAGATGGATATAATAAAAGACTTAATATCAAACTATGGTTATTTTGCGATATATGGACTGTTGGCCATTGGGATTATTGGTTTGCCGGTACCTGATGAGTTCATGATGACTTTTGTCGGCTATTTGTCATCCATTTCCGTTTTGAATGTCCAAGGAGCATTCCTTGTCAGTTTCCTTGGATCGATAACCGGGATGCTTGTCAGTTATTTCATCGGAAAAAAGGTGGGGAAACCTTTTTTGAGGAAGCATGGTAAGTGGATCAAAATGACCCCCGCGAGGTTGGAGAGGTTGGAGGAATGGTTCAATAAATACGGTCCTTGGACCATCATCATAGCCTATTTCATCCCAGGAGTCCGTCACTTCGCCAGTTACATTTCCGGTATGAATGGGATGGGGAAACGAAAGTACTTCATCTTTGCAGGAGCAGGTGCTTTCAGCTGGTGTTTGGTATTTACGACTTTTGGTTATTTTATTGGTGTGTTAACGTAACTCATTTCAACTTACCAAATTCCTTCATTGAATCAGAAAATCCCGTTTCTGGATCTTTAGAAACGGGATTTTCCATTTCTGCTTATAATTATTGAGCTGAGTATCCGCCGTCGATGACAAGCTCGGCACCAGTTACGTATGAAGCTTCATCGGATGCTAGATAAAGCACGGCATTTGCAATATCCGCCGGCTGACCCAAACGTTGTAATGGAGTTGCTTTGATCATTTGGTTCACTAACTCTTTTGACTCTTCCAATTTTTGAGTCATTGGTGTTTCGATGATACCAGGGAATACGGCATTGACACGGACGCCCATGCGGCCATATTGCGTTGCGGCAGCCTTGGAAATAGCACGAACGGCCCCTTTTGAAGCTGAGTAAGAGTTCAAGCCCATTCCGATTTGAGCAGTGAAGGAAGAAATATTTACAACTGCGCCTTTACCTTCTTTAGCCATGTGAGGAATAACGTGTTTCATTCCAAGGAATGGTCCAAAACCATTGATGCTTAACATTAGCTGCCAATCGGCCAAAGTCGTATCGTTGATGCCTTTTTCTGTTGAGATACCGGCATTGTTTACCAAAATGTCGATTTTGCCAAATTTAGCGATAACTTCATCCGTCACCTTTTTCCAGCTTTCGTCTGAAGATACATCAAGTACAGTTCCATGGACATTATCCAGTTCATTCACAACAGCTACAGCTTTTTCATTGATATCAGCAGCAATGACTTGTGCTCCTTCTTTTGTGAATAGGTCTACCATTTCCCTGCCCATACCAGATGCTCCGCCGGTGATAATGGCTACTTTATTAGTCAATCTTCCCATCATGATCACTCCTAATTAGTTGTTATAACGATGAATATATGTTCAAACATAGTGCAAAAGTTATATTATCAACGAGCAATACTATAACTCCTTCAAGAATCTGTCAAGCATTTTATTTTCCGGCTTGCGAATATCCTTTTTCTTGCTGGAATAGAAAGTACATGTATGCCTGTGGAAAAATGGACTTCCCATAACTGCTGCGGGTTGAAAGCGGTATCAATCTTTCAAGCTTCTAATATTGAAACCGGAAATTATCAATATCTAAATAGTTTTACCCGTTCTATTTGAAATGATTCACAAGTAATCTTGTAGAGGCATCTCATGCATACCGGGGAGCACCATATATTCAATTCTAGTAATTAAAATCGAATACTGCAATCTTTTTGTACTTTAAATACAATTTTTTATAACGTCATTCCATTTTAACTTTTCGGAATTTTCATGTACATAGGAGGTCATCATTATATGAATAACAGAGCGTATCTTTCCTTGGCCATCCCGCTTACGATTTCGACGATGAGTACGCCCTTGCTCGGTGCGGTCGATACGGCTGTGGTTGGAAAGTTGAGTGATCCAGCTTATATTGGCGGGGTGGCTGTCGGAACCATAATTTTTAATACGATGTATTGGCTTTTTGGTTTTCTACGGGTCAGTACATCTGCCTTCGCTGCACAAGCGGAGGGGGCACGGGATGAAAATCAAAGCCTGATGGCCTTGATTCGGCCTTTTTTCATTGCAGCGATCATCGGCCTGCTTTTTATCGTGATTCAAAAACCCATTTTGAATATCTCGTTAGGCGCAATCGGTCCGGAATCGGACGTTTCCGCCTTTGCCGCAGATTATTTCGGCATCCGGATATGGGGTGCGCCTTTTGCATTATTGAACTATGTCATCTTAGGCTGGTTAATCGGGAAATCCAGGATAAAAACATCTTTGTTCATTCAAGTTTTCATGAACGTGATCAATATTGTCTTATGCCTCGTTTTTGTAAATGGCTTTTCATGGTCTGTATCAGGGGTTGCTGCCGCTTCATTGATATCAGAGATTTCCGCTTTTTTGCTGGGCTTGTGGGTGATCAGGAAAGCGGTTAACGTACCGGATTCGTTTTCATTCCGGGAGGGGTTCGATCGGGGTTCCCTGAAAAAAATGATGGTGGTCAACAGGGATTTATTCATCAGGACCATTTGCCTGATCGCGGTTTTCAATCTTTTTACGGCCAAGGGAGCCACTTTCGGGACAGAGACACTGGCGGCCAATGCCGTACTCATTCAAATCCATTACCTGATGGCCTATTGTTTTGATGGCTTCGCGAACGCGTCGAGTCTTCTGGTCGGGAAGGCGATTGGTTCGAGAGATATAAACCTTTATAAAAAAACACTCTCACTATCGGCGCGGTGGGGCTTGTATGCTTCGGTCATACTTGCCGCATCTTACTATCTGTTCAGTGATAAGGTCATTCTCCTTTTCACGGACATTCCCGGCGTCATCGAACTGGCCCATGAATATGGACTTTGGATAGTCCTATTCCCATTCAGTGCCTTTATCGGCCTCATTTTTTATGGGGTGTTTACCGGTGCGACAGAAGCCGTTCCAGTAAGGAACTCAATGCTCCTTGCATTATTGGCTTTTCTACTTGTCCAATTCACAGCGGTCAGCAATCATGGCAATCATGGATTATGGCTTGCATTCCTGGCTTTCAGTTTAGGACGGTCCGTTTTTTTAGCTCTATACATCCCAAGGTTGAACCGAAAAGTAACAAAGCTTATGGATGCCGATAGTCTAATGAAATCATCTTCTTTTTAATAAAAGCTCTTTTCGTAAAGATTGTTGTTTTTAAAACAAAACGATTTAAGGTTGATTGGAGCGGAAGTGCGAGGCTCACCGCCCGCCCCCGCGGAAAGCGAGCGATGGAGGGGAAATCAACCACACCGCATTACTTGGTGAATAGCAACAAAGTATGCGAAAACAGCCTTAATAAAAGAGGGTGTTTTTTTTGAAAATGCAGGGAATTTTATCGGTAGTTTGATGTTGGCGATAATACGGGAATACGAAGAATAGGTAGCAACGCTTGGCGAATCAGGTAGTAAAAGTGATAAAATGAAAAATATATATAAAAGAGGAGTTGTCGTATTTTGAGTGAATTGAATTGGCGAGAAGAAGTTGAAAAACGGAAAATGGACTTATTACTGGATACACAAAACTTATTGAAAATAAAAAGTGTACTGGATGAAGAACATCCGACAGAGGAGGCCCCATTCGGTAAAGGGGTGAAGGAAGCGCTTGATTTCATGCTTCAATTGGGCGAAAAAGACGGTTTTACTGTTAAAAATGTCGATAATGTCGCCGGCCATATCGAAATGGGTGAAGGCGAGGAGTTAATCGGGATATTATGCCATGTCGACGTGGTACCTGAGGGAGATGGCTGGAGTTCGGATCCGTTCGGCGCTGAAATCCGCAATGGCCGCATATATGCTCGCGGGGCAATCGATGATAAAGGGCCGACGATGGCTGCTTATCATGCGATGAAGCTGGTCCGGGAACTGGGAGAACCTTTGAACAAACGTGTGAGGATGATCATTGGAACCGATGAAGAATCGAACTGGCGCTGCGTTGACCGTTACTTTGAAGTGGAGGAAATGCCCTCGATCGGCTTCGCACCAGATGCTGACTTCCCGATCATCAGTGCGGAAAAAGGAATCTGGGATTTCTCGGTTATACACCCTGCCGATGCAGGAAATGGCACGAATTCTGAAGTGAATGTTATGGAATTTTCTTCAGGTCGAAGGACGAATATGGTACCGGATTTTGCTACAGCCATTGTGGAAGCGGCCAACCCTGCTGAATTGGCGGCAAACTATCAGGATTATTTGCAAAAATACTCATTGGGGGGCCAGGCCGTTCCTCAGAAAAATCAAGTGCTGCTTGAAATGAATGGTGTCTCGGCACACGCGATGGAACCGAAAAATGGAAAGAATGCAGGTCTGCATTTAGCTGTATTTTTAGCTGATCTTACTCTTGATCCGCATGCGAAAGCCTACTTCACTTTCATAAAGGACCGTTTGTTTGAAGATTCCCGCGGAAATAATTTAGGTGTGGCTTATTCGGATGAGCAAACAGGAGAATTGACGGTCAATGCCGGCGTTTTCAATTATTCCAAACAAGGCGATAGCTCGATTGGTTTCAGCATGCGTTATCCTGTGACGTTCGAGTGGGAACAGCAAAAGGAGGCATTGGAAGAAAGACTTGCGGCATATAATTTGAAAGTGAAGACCAATTCGCATTCAACTCCACATTATGTGGACAGTGATAGCTTCTTGATTAAGACGTTGCAGGAAGTTTATGAAGCGGAGACAGGTGATGAAGCTGAACTTCTTTCGATTGGCGGCGGCACATACGCGCGTTCATTGAAAGAAGGCGTTGCATTTGGCCCGCTTTTCCCTGGCAGCGAAGACATTGCGCATCAGAAAGATGAATATATTGATATTGAAGATATGCTTAAGGCTACGTCCATTTATGCACGTGCCATTCAAGAATTGGCTAAATAAGAGGCAAAGAGGGAGTAAGACATGGGGAAAATCATTTTTAACGGCGACCTTAAAAGCAGGTCCGAAGTAAAGCTAGATATTGAAGACAGGGGATATCAATTCGGAGATGGCGTCTATGAAGTCATCCGGGTTTATAATGGCGAATTATTTGCGGGGGATATGCATCTGAACCGGCTGATGGACAGTGCGAAGTTGATACAGATGAAGGTTCCCTTCACTGCAGCGGAAATCAAAGTCCGCATGGAAGAGCTGATTGCTGAAGATCAACTGAGGGACGGTATCGTCTATATGCAGCTGACAAGGGGCGTATCTCCGCGTACACACTCATTTCCGACTGTTGAGGTGGAACCGGTCTTTGTTGCCTATACCAAGGAAATGCCTTATACAGGGAAAATCAAGCCAGGGGTCAAGGCTGTTACCACCGACGATATTCGCTGGATGCGCTGTAATATCAAGAGTTTAAATCTACTGGGTAATATAATGGCTAAACAGCAAGCGGTAGAAGCCGGTTGTGATGAAGCCATCCAGCATCGTGATGGTACGGTGACGGAGGGAAGTTCGTCAAATGTCTCAATCGTGGTGGATGGACTGCTTAAAACGCATCCGGCCACAAACTTGATCCTGAATGGAATTACCCGTCAGGTGATGCTGAAACTTTGCGCTGATCATGGGATTCCATATGTCGAGGAAGCCTTCACCGTCGAGGACATGATGGGAGCCGACGAAGTCCTTTATACAAGCACAAGCGTTGAAGTGACACCAATTATTAATATCGATGGCCAATCGATTGCAGCCGGGGAACCCGGTCCGATAACCAAAAGACTGCAGAAACTGTTTTCCGGGGAAATCGAGAAGCAATGCGGTTCCGTTAAATAAATAAAAACCCCTTTGCCACTAGTGGCAAGGGGGTTTTTACTCTATGTAGCCGGAAGCAGATGGCCATCACCGAATCTCCGTTTACGTTAATTAAATCTTTATGCAATCCTCCCTTTTGACATTTTCAGAAACCAGGAATATACTTGCTAATAACCTAAAAAGTTTACCTGTCGCAACAATTTGAGTTGCGTGTAAAAAGGAGTTGACATAGATATGTCCGATGTGTTGCATCAATCTTCTTCGAGAGGAATAAAAAATCTGCTTCCTTATCTAGGGCCTGCCTTTATAGCGGCTGTGGCCTATATTGATCCAGGGAATTATGCGACCAATATTACAGCCGGATCAAAATATGGCTATACGTTATTATGGGTGATCTTCGCATCCAATTTAATGGCTGTGCTAATCCAATCACTATCAGCTAAATTGGGAATAGCCACTGGAAAGAACCTTCCAGAGCTATGCAGGGAAAAGTTTTCGAAAAAAACATCTTTCTTATTATGGATTCAGGCCGAAGCCGTTATAATGGCAACCGACCTAGCGGAATTCATAGGAGCTGCACTAGGGATTTATTTGCTATTTGACTTACCGCTTATCACATCTGCAATAATTGCAGCAATTGGTTCCTTTGCCATTCTGGAATTCCAGCGCAGAGGCTATCGAACTTTCGAAGCTCTGATCACGGTCATGATATTTGTCGTTGTGATAGCATTTGGCGCTCAAGTATTTTATGCAAAACCTGACACTTCTGCCGTTGTTTTAGGACTCTTCACTCCAAAGTTCGAGGGAGTGGATAGTATTTTGCTATCGGCCGGTATGCTTGGAGCCACCGTTATGCCACATGCGATCTACCTTCATTCTTCTTTGACTCAAAGAAGAATAGTCGGAAAAAACGATTTGGAAAGAAAAAGGATTTATCGTTTTGAGCTAATTGACATTGTCATCGCCATGTTGATTGCAGGCGCGATCAATGCCGCTATGGTCATAGTTTCAGCTGCCCTATTCCATAAGAATGGAATACTTGTAGAGGACTTGGATGTTGCTTATCAACAATTCGGTGCGATACTTGGACCATCAGTCGCGATGCTCTTTGGAATAGGATTATTATTTGCCGGTTTATCCAGCTCATCCGTTGGGGTAATGACAGGTGATGTAGTCATGCAAGGATTCATTAAAAGGCATATACCGATTTATTTAAGAAGGGTCATTACCACCGTTCCGCCCCTGCTCATAATTTTATGGGGAGTGAACCCATCCAAAGCACTTGTGATGAGCCAAATTGTACTTTCGTTTGGCATCGCGTTTGCCTTAGTGCCATTGATCATGTTTACAAGCAATGAAAAAATCATGGGCCGCCTGGTCAACCATAAAATCACCTCGAGCGTCGCTTGGCTTATAGCTGTACTAATCATTGGACTGAACTTGTTCCTGCTTTACGAAACACTGTTCAGCTAAAAGAAGAAATGACAGGGAAGGACCAATTTTTTGGTCCTTTTTTGTTTTTTTTCTGTATTTTTCGTTTTATGCGACCTTTCGTTCATAGTATGTTAGATTGGGGATTTTCCTGATGGAGGGAATATTCAATAGGATGCCCAGGAAAAGGTATATGAATGGGAATTATGGTAAAATTAAAGGGAAAACAGGAAGGAATGTATGTGACCATGAATACTCATTTTTTCTTTGCTTTAGTATTGCCTGATGATATTAAGGCTTATTTAAATGCTGTTACGGAACAACTTAAGCAAGACTTTCCATTTAAGAAATGGCTGCATCCAGCCGATTATCATATTACGATGGCATTTTTGGGCAATGCTCCTGATACATTGAAAAAGGATGCTTTGAGGCGTGTGGAAAACGAGCTTGCCAACGAGGCCTCATTCGGCATGGAACTCGGCGATATCGGCGGTTTTGGCAAGAGTGAGAGCCCAAGGATTCTATGGGCAGGCGTCATGCAGCAAGAACGGCTTTTTGCCATTCAAAGGAAAGTCTATAATTCTTGTATCGAAGCGGGTTTTGAACTTGATAAAAAGCCGTTTAAGCCTCATATTACGCTGGCAAGAAAATTCGAGGGGGATAGTCCCTTTTCGTTGGAGAGCGTTCGCCAGATAGCGAATTTGGAGGATAAGCATTTTGAAGCAGTTCAGGTTGCATTATATCAAACACATCTTGGAGCTTCCCCTTCATATGAAAAGATTTTCACGATAAACCTTCAAAAATAGAGAGAAATGGGTGGTGGTCGAATGGCACAGCTCATAAAGATGCAGGATTATATTTCCCGGTATGAGCAGGATATTTATCATTATCCAACACAATTTGCACGGTTGAAAAAACAGCAATGGGATAAATTGAAGGCTGCTTATAATGCGGGCGAGCTGGATCGGTTGTATAGCGAGCATACTGAAAGTGAAACACAGGTCAAATTCGATCCGCCTCAGGAAGAGTCAAAGGGCATGATTAAAAAGGTGAAAGGCATATTCCACCGGACAGGTAAACAGGAGGCAGAGGCAGAAGAACTGCTAATACCGAACCAGATTGAAGATCCTAATGTTTTTTCATTAAGGTTTCCGTTCCGACCGGCTAGCCTGGATGAATTAAAGCAAAATTTTTTAAATCAATTGCTCCGTTTTCAAATGAAATGGGGGAGTTCGACGCTTCGTGAAAAGTCATTTGTGGACCAATCATTCTTTTTGGATGAAAGGCTCCGCTTTTTTCTGCAGCGTTTTCCGGATACGTTTCTTGTATTATATAAACCTATCTTTCTATTGAAAAATGCGCCTGTTGAAGTCGAAGTCATTTTATTGACCCCTGTTGATGCTTGGTGCATCACTTTTCTGGAAGCGGAAGAAGACGCTGCTTTCATCGGCTCGAGTGAACGGTTCTGGGTCCGAAGGCATCATAAGCATCCAGATAAAAAAGTGCTTAACCCATTGTTGGGTGCAAATCGGATGACGAACATCGTCTCCCAGTTATTTGAGCTATATGAAGTGAACATGCCGATTAAAAAGGTGGTTTTATCCCGGAATGGATATGTCGATTATCCCGAAGCACCCTATGATATTACGTTGTTGGATAAACGGACCTTCCCGGAATGGTTTGAAAGGATGCGGGCTATATCGTCCCCTCTTAAGGCACAGCAGTTAAAAGGGGCACAGGCATTGCTTGAATATTGCCAAACTACATCCAGCCTGCGACCTGAATGGGAAGCCGATTATAGCCAAACAGAAGGAAATGAGCATGCCGCGCCTTAATGAAACGGTATATTTCATTGTCAATCCAGTGGCTGGAAATGAAGAGAGTTTGAAGATTTGGAATACAGCCGAGGGAATATTGAAATCAAAAGCTGTTCCCCATGAGGTGTTCTTTACACGTGAAAAGGGGCATGCGCTAAGATTGACGAAGGAAATTCTATCAGGGACGAATCAGGATACTCGGGTGATTGCTGTCGGGGGGGATGGCACGATTAATGAAATGATAAATGGCGCCATTGATTTCCCTCACGCTATCATCGGCTCCATTGCGGCTGGATCCGGCAATGATTATGTAAGGGGCATTCAAAAAACGGAGAGTGTGGAAGAAGCTCTTTCTTTATTTCAGGGTAATGCCTTCCGTGCCATTGATATTGGGCGGTTCGAGACGAATGGCAAGGCGGGTTATTTCGTGAACAGCCTGGGAATGGGCATTGATGCAGAAATTTCCGATGAAGCAGATCGTTCCGCTCTTAAAAAATGGTTTAATTTTGTCAGGGCGGGTAAATTAATTTATCTGTTCATTTTTATAAAAAAGATATTTACTTATAAGCCCAGCTGCATGGAATTGATCATTGATGGGGACCGGCATCTTTTGAAAAAGGTTTGGTTCATTGTTATTGCGAACCAGCCCTACTTTGGCGGTGGGATGAAAATTTCACCGATGTCGAAGCTGGATGATGACAGGTTGAACGTGATTGCGGTCCATGATATTACTTTGTTGAAATTATTGACCGTCTTCATCACCGTTTTTTGGGGCGGTCACCTAAACATGAAAAATGTTGATTCTTTTTCCGGTAAAATAATAAAAATGAAGAATCAAGGGTCAGTAAAAATCCAGTCTGATGGGGAAATTGTTGGTACGCATGAAGTAGCTGCAGTGGTTCTGAAAGAGAAAATCCGCGTCATGTTCAAGGATGATAACCCATACAAAAATATGAAATGATTTATTTGTTTTTGTTTTATGCGTATAATCGTTTTATAGTACTTGACGAAGAAACCGTTTTTCAACTAAAATTTAATTTATGGCTATTGTTTAATTGCTCAATAGCTATTTTTTTATTTCTCTAAAATGAGGATGTTTTTAATTGCGGGTATCATCCCGATGCAAGTATATATGCAGCTTCGCCAACAGGCGGATTTTTTATAAAACATGGACTCAAAGTAGTGGTAATACATACACTAGGTGAACGTACCCACATTTGTATGATTAAGCGAGGAAATCGAAGGTGAACCAGTTGGAACATTTATTAGGTCAGGAGTGGGATATATCCCCTGCCGGAGGAGCTACGGGGGAAGCCTTTATTGCCGAGAAAGAGGGGCAGAAGCTCTTCCTTAAACGAAATTCATCGCCATTTTTAGCTGTTCTTTCGGCTGAGGGCATTGTTCCAAAGTTAATGTGGACAAAACGCCTGGAAAATGGGGATGTAATTACGGCCCAGCATTGGATGGAAGGCAGGGAGCTATCTCAGCAGGAAATGAACAATATAAGAGTCGCAAAGCTGCTTCAAAAAATTCATCAATCCGATCCTTTGTTAAGCATGCTCAAAAGGCTTGGGAAATCCCCTTTACGACCTGAAAGTATACTTACAGACATAGAAACCGGGTTATCTTCGGATGTTACGGATATTCCGATTATCAAGCAGGCCATCCATTTTTTACAGAATAATCTCCTGTTGATTGAATGCGACGAAAAAGTCGTCTGTCATTGTGATGTGAACCATAATAATTGGCTCATGACCGAAACCGACGGATTGTTCCTGATTGATTGGGATGGAGCGGTCATTGGCGATCCGGCCATTGACCTCGGCATACTCCTGTATTCTTATGTCCCAAGGGAAGAATGGAATCAATGGCTTGCCCGTTATGGCAAGAAGCTTGACGCAGGCCTGGAGATGAGGATGAAATGGCACACGGTTTCACAACTTGTGCTTTCCATCCAATGGCATCATCGAAGAAAGCGTTACGAGGAAAGAAATGAATTACTGCAAAAGCTGGAAGCATTATTGATGGGTGGCTGATCAGAATTGATCGATATCATCCACCCACTGGGACAGGTCGTTCTGGTGGGTTGAAATATGTGCATCTAAATCGGCGGTACCGATGCCTGTTTGACTGTATTTGTAAATCTCCGTCAGTATCGGTTTCACATTGCTGTCAATTTCCATATTGATCATTAGGGATTTGACGAGCCTTTCAACCTGTTCACATTCAGAAACGGATCCGCAGCAGTCTGTTTGATGGTTGGTCAATATATCTTTTAATAGTGACATTTGATGTTCATGGGAAAGCGGCATATAATACCTCTCCTTTCTTAAATATGGTTCAAGGGATTTCCAGGTGGTTCTCGCCTGCCCTTCACTTATTTATGGTGTGTTTTGCTGAAAGTTTTATACATGAAAACTACAGAGACTGTCGCCTGGATGGCCGGCAGTTTTTTTTATTTGTTCAGTGTGTGTTTCCTGAAAAAATCAACTTGCAGGAATCCATGCACTCGTGTTATGGTTTGAACGATTATATTATAAATAGGGGTGTCATCATGCGTTTAAGAAATAAACCTTGGGCTGAAGACCGTTTGAATGATTTTCCACAATATGTAATTCATCAGCCAGTGAGCCATAAAGGTAAATGGCATGAAGTTTTCGGTAACGATAATCCGTTATATATTGAGGTGGGTACGGGAAAAGGCCGTTTCATCACAGAAATGGCAAAAGCCCATCCTGATGTGAATTTCATTGGAATTGAAGTATATGGAAGCGTCATTGTAGCTGCTTTGGATTTGCTGATTGAAGCGGATGTTCCAAATTTAAAGCTGTTGAATGTTGACGCAGCAAACTTAGGGGACTATTTTGCAAAAGGAGACGTGGACCGCGTCTACTTGAATTTCTCTGATCCATGGCCGAAATCACGTCATGCAAAACGTCGGTTAACATATAAGACCTTCCTTGAAGTATATGAAGGCATCCTTCCAGACAAAGGCGAGATCCACTTCAAGACGGATAACCAAGGGTTATTCGAATCTTCCTTGAAAAGTATTTCCGAGTACGGCATGCTTTTGAAATATGTAAGCCTTGATCTTCACAATAGCAGTTTTGAAGGCAACATCATGACTGAATATGAAGAAAAGTTCTCGAGTAAAGGCAACCGGATATACAGATTGGAAGCAATGTTCCAATAATCATCATCAGAAACCAACCAGGTGCACAGCATCTGGTTTTTTTTTGTTCATGCGGTGTATTCCGTTCAGGAGGATGACTTGATTGTTATCGATTTCAATATATGGAGGTGGGTGTTAAAATAAAGGGAGAGGAGGGGTAAAATGGAAACGATGCAAATAGGGGAAATTAAATTAACATGGTTGAATGGCGGTGTGACTCACTTGGATGGCGGTGCGATGTTTGGTGTTGTACCGAAACCGCTTTGGGCCAAGAAGTATCCTGTTAACGAAAATAACCAAATCGAGTTACGCACGGATCCGATTTTGGTGCAGGCCAATGGATTGAACATGCTTATAGATTCCGGTATCGGCAATGGAAAGCTGAATGACAAGCAGAAGCGGAATTTTGGGGTGACGGAGGAATCCAATCTTGTCGAAGATCTTGGCAGACTTGGGATTCAGCCAAATGATATCGATTACATTTTAATGACCCATCTACATTTCGACCATGCCTGCGGTTTGACGAAACGTGAAGGTGAAACTTGGGTGCCTGTTTTCGAGCGGGCAGAAATCATTACGACCCAAACTGAATGGGTGGAAATGAAAAACCCGAATATTCGTTCAAAAAGTACATATTGGGCAGAAAACTGGGAGGCTGTCGCTTCTCTTGTACGTCCTTTTGAAGGTGAGCAGGAAATTACGGACGGCATTAAAATGATCCATACCGGTGGGCATAGTGATGGTCATGCGATCATCATCATTGAGGATGGTGGGGATAGACTGATTCACATGGCAGATATCATGCCGACGCACGCGCATGCGAATGTCCTCTGGGTCCTCGCTTATGACGATTATCCCATGACTTCCATTGAAGCAAAGGAAAAGTGGATGAAATCCGGACTGGAAAATGGGTCCTGGTATAGCTTTTACCATGATGCCCAGTACTGTGCCATCAAATGGGATGTAACGGGTAAGGAAATAATAGCCGAATTGAAAAGGAAGCGATAAGGGGGAAAGCAAAAGGAGGACGTCATTTTGACGGCCCTCCTGTTGTTGTTTCAATCATTTTGCGCATTAAGCTCCAATATCGTTCCTGTTGAGGCATCTGCAACAAATTCGAATTGCTCGCGTTTACCCTCTGTGTTTCTGGTGATCCCGCCTTTGTACACTTCATAATCCAAATCATTTTTTGTATAGCTCTCCGGCTTCATCAAAATCCACGAGCCATATATATTTCCATCCTTTTTGACCGTTTCCTTCACTTGGGCCAAGACTTTATCGGGAGAAGGTTTACTTGATTGATCCAATAGCTGTTTTGTCGCATAGCCAGCAGCAAACCCGGCTGCAGTACCTAATAAAAACGTTTTCCAATTCATTGATTTCTCCTCCATTGCATTTATTAAAATCGCTTCTTCCAGTATACAGAAGAACGCTTTATTTGACTAATAATTTGAAATTTTACCCATTAACTGATAAATTAGAACTTTCTAGTGTATCACGATGCTAAGTTCTGTAAAATAGTAAGAAACAATACATAAGTTAGGGGTAGAAAAATGAATCATGAGACTTTGGAGCTTTTTAAAACATTGACGGAATTACCGGGAGCCTCGGGAAATGAACATGCAGTTCGGAGTTTCATGAAGAGGGAGCTGGAAAAGTATTCGGATGAAATCGTCCAGGATCGCCTTGGCGGAATATTTGGCGTAAAAAGAGGCGATGAGGATGGGCCGACTGTACTAGTTGCCGGACACATGGATGAAGTGGGATTCATGGTCACCTCCGTAACAGAAAACGGGATGATCCGCTTTCAGACTTTGGGAGGCTGGTGGAGTCAAGTGCTATTGGCCCAAAGAGTCGAGATCATAACCGATAACGGTCCGGTCATTGGTGTCATCGGTTCGATTCCGCCCCATTTGCTTGATGAATCGCAACGCTCAAAACCAATGGATATCAAAAATATGCTGATTGATATCGGTGCGGATGATAAGGAAGATGCGAAGAGAATCGGTATAAAGCCAGGGCAGCAGATTGTACCGATTTGTCCATTCACTCCCATGGCCAATGAGAAGAAAATCCTCGCAAAAGCGTGGGATAATCGTTACGGCTGCGGACTTGCGATAGAATTGTTAAAGGATTTAAAAGGTGAAACGTTACCGAATATCTTATATTCCGGGGCAACCGTCCAGGAGGAAGTTGGATTAAGGGGTGCGCAAACTGCAGCACATATGATCAAACCGGATCTTTTCTTCGCTTTGGATGCAAGTCCGGCGAATGATATGTCCGGCAGTAAGAATGAATTTGGCCAGCTAGGAAAAGGGGCACTGCTCCGCATTTTCGATCGTTCGATGGTCACTCATCGCGGCATGAGGGAATTCATCCTTGATACGGCCGAGTCGAATGAGATTCCATATCAATATTTCGTATCCCAAGGCGGCACGGATGCAGGGCAAGTCCATATTGCAAACGAAGGCATTCCAAGCGGGGTGATTGGCATTTGTTCCCGCTATATTCATACACATGCATCCATGATTCATATTGATGATTATGCCGCTGCACGTGAACTGATTGGGAAATTGGTTCGTTCCTGTGATAAAACGACATTCGAGACCTTGATTAATAACGGTTGATGGTGGAAGCTGAAATGGAAAGGGATGCTGTCATGTATCCTTTTCCATCAGCTTTTTTTACATAGAAGGAAGGTAATTATATTGAAAATAGCAGTAGGCAGTAAGAATCCGGCGAAAGTAAGTGCCGTGCTTGGTGTATATGAAGATGCAGAAATCATTTCGCTTCAAGTGGAGAGCGGGGTCCCGGAACAGCCTTTTTCAGACGAGGAAACGATGGAGGGGGCAATGACACGTGCCCGGAACTGCTTGATTCACAGTGATGCCGAAATGGGCATCGGGCTTGAAGGCGGTGTCGTGAAAATGGGACAGGCCCTGTTTTTGTGTAATTGGGGTGCAATGGCAACAAGGGACGGTGAGGTCTTTGTAGCTGCCGGAGCGAGAATCCCAATTCCGGGAATTGTTGCTGAGAAGCTGCTGGACGGTGAAGAGCTGGGCCCGGTGATGGACGCCTTCACAAGGCAAGAGAATATTAGCAAAAAGGAAGGAGCGATCGGCGTATTTACAAATGAGCGAATCACCAGGGGGGACATGTTCCTTCATATCATGAGGATGCTTGCCGGTCAACACGAGTATAAGCTGAAAAAGAAAAAACAGGATTTTTGAATCCCAGTCATGGAAAAGCGGGTTTCGAATGATGGAAACGAATACTGCCAAAACAGAGCAGGAACGGACAGGATTTTATTGAGCGGCCTTGCTAGTATAGTAACAAGGGGGGAACGAAATGGGGTGGGTTGAATCAATCCAAAAGGCCATCGAATATATCGAGGAGCACTTATTGGAGGACCTGACGATCGAGAGCATTTCCAGGCAGGCGAATGCCTCAGCTTTTCATTTTCAACGGACTTTCACCATCTTAACGGATATAACCATTGGTGACTATATCCGTCGTCGAAGACTGACCTTAGCGGCCCAGGAGATTTCATCAACAAATGGCAAGGTCATTGATTTAGCCTACAAGTATGGCTATGACACCCCCGAGGCATTCTCGAAAGCTTTTCGAAGGCAGCATGGGGTATCTCCAAGCGAAGCCCGAAAGTATATGGGGAAACTGAAATTCTATGAACGCCTGGTGATACAGGTGATTCTGAAAGGGGCAAAACCGATGAAATACAATATCCTTGAAAGGGATTCCTTTCAATTGATTGGAATCAAGCAGGAGTTTTCTTTGGTTAATGAAGAGAATTTAATCGGGATTCCAAAGTTGTGGGAGAAAGTGAATGCGGATGGAACAGGTGATAGGTTAGCTAAGCTGAACAATGGCCAAATAGATGGCTTGATTGGTGTATGTGTCGATAAGCGGACTGTGGAAAAAAATGAAACGATGGATTATTGGATAGGAGCAGAGTATGCCGGGAAAGTGCCTGAAGAGTTTTCAACCCTTACGATACCGGCTTCCAAGTGGGTTGCATTCGAAGTTCACGGACCTATGCCTGATGCCATCCAACAAGCTTGGAAACGAATTTTTTCCGAATGGTTCCCTACCAGCGGTTATGAACATGCCGGAACTCCAGAATTGGAAGTATACGCGAATGACGACGCTTCAAACCCTGACTATTACTCTGAAATTTGGATTCCCATAAAAAAGGGATAAGTTAAAAAATTCTTTTCGCTTGCAGGGGAGGCCCTGCAAGCTTTTTTCATTTCTTTATAATGATCAAACATTCATACTTGAGCTGAGCAGTTAAGGGGCAGGGAGTTTTTACAGCCCTTCTTCAAAAATATAAGAAAGCACTTTCATCGCTTGATTAACGGATTCTACCGTGACACTCGCCTTTTCCGATAATTCCTTTAAGGCATGATGATGGGATTCCGGACGAATCAAAATAAGCGGTTTACCCAGGGAAATGGCGGTGCTTGCGTCCATGGCGGTATTCCACTGTTTATATTTCTCGCCAAATAGAGCGACAACAAGATCAGCTTTTTTCATCAAAAGAGCTGTCCGCAAATTATTGATTTGGGAAGCTGCCGCATCCTTCAGGATGGGATTCGGCTGTTCCCCGAGGATATCTTCACCGATATTATCGGAGCGATCATGATTTTCCATCGGGCCTACAAATTCTAAAGGGAGCTTCAGTGCAGCGGCCTTCTCTCTCAGCTCACTTCTCCAATTCGAATGGATCTCCCCAGCAAGATACACGGTTAACTTCATTGTTTTCCTCCTCGGTATTAAAATTGCTTTCATTGTACCATGTTTTTTAGAAAATGGATGAATCCCATAAATAAGGATAATATTATCCATAAGGTAGTAAAAGAGACGGCTGGAGGAATGACGATGGCTTTATCGAATAAGAATATTCTTGTTTTCCTGTTGATAAGCAGTTTGATCGCGGGCTGCTCAGGTATTGAGAGACAAACCGAAAAGGCAATGAAGGCTGCTGAAGTGGCTTTTCGTGACGATGAAAAACAGCCCAATCAAGAGGCGGGGCTAATTCAGGTTTATCTGCCAAAGGATTTTAAAGTAGTGGAAGAACATGATAATAATTTGATTTTACAAAAAGATGATAAGATTTATATATTATTTGTCAATCCAAATGAAAAAGAAGACAGCTCCGTGTTATATTTGGCGATAAAAGAACAAGATGATCAAAATGTAATGCTGCATTCTTTCCAAACCGATGATAAATTCGGCTTTATTTCGGTCAAAGAGATACCGAAAGAAAAGTATGAGCTTGCAGTGGGGATCGGCGGGGTGAAGCTGACAACCGAAACGGATAAAGACCAATTAAAAACCGATGCAAAACAGATGATGGAAATCGTTTCATCCGTGCCCCAGAAATAAGCTTTATCACGGCCGTTCAACCGATCCGTATTAATGGTTGATTTCTGGAGAGTCTGGTATGATGGGATTATAAAAACTATGGTGTCATTTAGAGCAGGAGGAATATTCAAATGGAAAATTTACAAACCGTTGAGCAATATGATGCATTGAAAAATGAAGGCAAACATATCTTTCTTTTTTCAGCGACATGGTGCGGGGATTGCCGTGTAATCGAACCGATCATGCCGGAGATTGAAACGAAATTTCCTGACTTTACATTCATTCATGTGGACCGTGATGAATTCATCGATGTGTGTGCGGCGAATGATGTATTCGGCATACCAAGTTTCATCGCGTATGATAATGGTGTAGAGCTAGGCAGATTCGTGAGCAAGGATCGCAAAACGCAAGAACAAATTGAGGAATTCATTCAATCACTATAATTAATTTCCCCTTCTCGCTGGGGATTTTTCAATGAAGAGGAGGGTCAGTCATGAAAATGGACAGCACGAAGCTGAAAAATATCCTGAAAGAACGTTTAAAAGATGAAAATCGCACATTCAAATTCGATAGCAAGCAAGATACGTTACGGGTGGAAAATGTGAAGACCGGGAAGGGGATCACCATCGAGTTGCCTCCTGTACTTGCTAACTATGAAAACGTACAGGAAAAGGCCATCGATGAAATTATCTATTACGTGGAAGAGGCCCTGAATGTGATGGGGGGAGAACACAGCATGGAAGGCAAGGAGAAATTCATTTTCCCAGTCATCCGCTCGACCTCCTTTCCAATGGAATCGGAAGCAGGAAATCCATTTTTATTCGATGAGCATACGGCTGAAACCCGGATTTTTTATGCCCTTGATTTAGGGAAAACCTACCGTCTTATAGATGAAAAGATGATTCAACGGGAAAATTGGCAGGGTGACAGGATCCGTGAAATTGCCCTTTTCAATGCCCGTTCCCTCTCCACTGAAATGAAGTCGGATATCGTTGCAGGTAATGCATTTTATTTTTTGAACACGAATGATGGGTATGATGCCAGCAGGATCCTGAATGAATCATGGCTTCGGGAAATGAAGGACAAGGTCGAGGGAACCATGGCTGTTGCCATTCCCCATCAGGATGTCATCATCATTGCCGATGTGAAGAATGATACGGGCTATGATATTCTTGCTCAAATGGCGATGAGCTTCTTTGCCAGCGGGCATGTTCCGATAACGGCTCTATCATTTCTTTACGAAGAAAATGAGTTGGAGCCCATCTTCATTATGGGTAAAAACAAAAAGCGTGAACAATGATATATTAAACTTTAAAAGGACCGTGTCAGCATCTGACATCGGTCCTTTTAAAGTTTAATAGAGTTTATGACTCTTAGAGTTGATATTTATTTTTTTATCGGTGATAATTAAATTGTAATATTTTGAAAATACAGAATAAAACGATAGAACGAGCGTATGAACGTTGTGGGAGAGTGCAAAGCATTGAGCCGCCGAGGGAGCAAGTTCCGAAAATATCGCTTGGAGCAAATCTCTCAGGTAAATGGAACCGCAGCTGGACGCAACTCTGGACAGCGCGCAGGAAGTGTGCCGCCAACTGGGAAATCTCCACGACCAAAATGGAGTTGAATTCTCAGGTGAAAGGACAGAGAAGGGAGCGGCAGGTTTGCGCAACCCTTCTCTGTCCTTTTTTAATTGGCTTTATGCATACAAAAGGTTTGCAGCGAACACGGAACTTACTAATATGCCAATCAACTTAAAATAATGGGGGAGAATAATCGTGAATGTGAAAAGCAAATTAATGAACATGCTGGAAGCCCGTAAAGAGGAAATGGTTCAAATCCGCCGTCATTTACACGAGAATCCGGAGCTATCCTTCAAAGAAGAGAAAACGGCAAAATATATCATTGATTTTTATAACGGGAAAGATGTATCGATTCAAACGAATGCAGGAAATGGATTAGGGATCATCGTGACGATCGAAGGCGGGAAACCAGGGAAAACGATAGGTCTCCGTGCCGATTTCGATGCACTGCCGATTACAGAAGAAGCGGAGGTTCCGTTCCGTTCAAAAAATGAAGGTGTCATGCATGCCTGCGGACACGATGGGCATACCGCTTATTTATTGGTACTGGCAGACTGCATCATTGAGCTGAAGGATTCCCTATCAGGTACGATCAAAATAATTCATCAACATGCAGAAGAAACACCTCCTGGTGGAGCAAAGAGCATCATGGAATCAGGGGTTTTGGATGAACTGGACGCTGTCTTCGGAATCCATTTATTCCCTTCGCATCCAGCAGGGGTCGTCGGGTATCGCAGCGGCTATTCGATGGCTGGACGGACCTATTTCAAATTAGCCATAAAGGGTGTAGGCGGCCATGGTTCCTCCCCGCATATGGCTAATGATACCATTGTGGCAGGCGCCCATTTCGTGACAGCCGTACAAACCGTAATCAGCCGCCGCTTGAACCCTTTTGATATGGGCGTAGTCACAATCGGCTCCTTCGATGGAAAGGGAAGCTTTAATGTCATTAAAGATCGTATAGAAATTGAAGGGGATGTCCGTTATATGACGGCAGAGACCCAGCAGCTGATCGATAAGGAAATCCACCGGATCGTTAAAGGGATAGAAACGGAATTTGATGTTCAGTGCGAGCTTACATATGTGCCCGATTATCCTCCGTTATATAATGACCCTGAACTGACTGGATTCGTGAAAAATAGCCTGGAAAGCATGAATGACAAAGATATTAAGAATGTTGTGGAATTTCCGGTTTTCTCAGGTTCGGAAGATTTTTCGTATTATGCAGAAAAGATTCCTGGCTGCTTCTTTTACATTGGCTGTAAACCGAAAGGGGTGGAGAAGGCCTATTTCAATCACCATCCTAAATTCGATATTGATGAAGAGGCCCTTTTGATCGCCTCCAAATCAGTGGCGCAGGTTGTATGCAGTTTTTATGAATGGAAATAGTCTTCTTTGATCTTTGTTTGCAAAAAAAAAACGCAGAAACCCACAAAACACCGTTCGGTATTAACGAACGGTGTTTTATGGGTTGCGGCATGTATTTGAATGCCGCCGGCGGTTTCATGAAGGATGTTGCAATGAATTGGCCAGTCTGCTTCCAAGGCTGCATGAAAACTTAATCTCTTTGTAAACGCGATTTAACAGCGGTGTTTTATTTAAATAGTAGACTAGGGGCTAATGTTAATTCGCAATTGATAGGTTTAAACTCATTCCAGAAGGGGTTTAATAGGGTAGGAGTTCTGCGAACTACGTTAAGTTAGCAGGAATGCGATAAAAAATATAGATGCCAATCCCAATTCAGCTTAAATTTTCTCGATATTTTTAAAATAACTGGTAGAATTAGTTACATAACTACAGATGTAGAAAGAGTGATAGTTTTGAAATGGCTAAATAAGATGAAAAAATGGTTCCAAGCAGAGGAAATTATTGAAATCGAAGAAATTATTATAGATGAGCCGCTTGATGAAGAGACATTAAAGAAAATGGATTTTTCAAAGCTTTCGAAGTCAAAGAAAGAAGAAATAAAAGATTATAATCAAAAAGTGGAAAAAATGTCCCAGACGCCAGACCCGGATACGAAAATCCTGTTTCAATATCCAAAAGGACAGTTCAAGTTTCCGCTCATTCCAGACCGGGAGCAGAATAAAAGAAAGCCTAGGGAAAGGAACAGGGAAGAAAATGAACCCAAACAGGGGAAAAATGTGACCAAAGAAACAACGAAAAGGCCTGTAAGGGATAGTGAACCAAAACGGAGAAGCTTCGACAGGGAGGAAACCTCAAAAATAGTCCCGTCAAATACTCCATTCCGCCCAACGGAAATCCCTTCACCCATTTATGGGTTCCGTCGTCCGGAAAAAAAAATAGTCCCACCTGAAGAAATTGTCGAATATGAATTAGAAAGCAAAATGCCCATCCTAAAAAAAGAAAGAGCCGATATCGAGATTCCGGTATCGATCCCTGAAATTCCAAAAGAAGTGTCACATGAGGAAATGACGATAGAGCCATCCGTTCTTATACCGGAAAATGCGGAAGAAAAAAGGGAAGATTCGGAGATACCCGCTTTCTTTCGCAGGAATTCCATAGAGTCACTGCCCGAAGAAGCAGTAAGCGAGCCTGACATAATTGAGCCTGCGGTGGAAAAAGAGGCTATTGAACAGGACCAGGTCGATTTTGGACGCGAAGTCGCTGTATCCATCATCGAACAGGCCGACGACACACCGCCTGAAGCTATATCGGTTCCGGAGGAGGTTGCTGCACAATCAAATCAACCATCCGTCAGTCAAGGGACACTGCCTGAAGATTCATCAGAGGCAACACCTGAGGGGCAGCCAAAACGTCCGAAAAAACATATCCCATTCAATGTGATGATGCTTAAGCAAGACCGGAAAAAAAACAGCTTCATGGATAAGATGATGCCGGAAAAAAAAAGCCTTAATTCGGAAAGGGCAGTAGCTTCACCTGATAAGCTACCAATGAATGATGCTGCTGAAATGGAGGCAGGACAAGCGAAACCATCCGCCATTCCTGAACGGAAACAGGAGGAGGGCAGAGTTATGCCGAAAGAGGGGACTCCGATCATTAAACCAACCTTTTTGGACACGAAGGCTGGTTCGGAAACCGTCGCCGAGCCTGAAAATACAGTTGAATCCAATATGGGTTCCGGTTCGGTCTCTAGGCCGCTCTTGGAGCAGGAATCCCTTTCTGGAAATGGGTATCAAGAAGCAGTTTATACAGAGGCGGCAGCAGAAAGTGGCCAGGGCGATACCCCGGCAGTTTATGGCTCCGTGGAAGCGGAGGATAATCCATATTATGTGTTTCCGAATATCGAATTGCTGACACCTCCCACTTATGCTGTGCATGATGATGAGTGGCTCGAGGAACAGACTTTATTACTTGATGAGACATTGAAAAATTTCAATGTCCGTGCAAAGGTCGTCAATGTCACTCAAGGACCGGCAGTAACTCGTTTCGAGGTGCATCCGGAACCGGGAGTGAAGGTGAATAAGGTGACGAACCTGATGGATGACATTAAATTAAGCCTTGCTGCTCAGGATATGCGGATGGAAGCGCCCATTCCCGGTAAACATACAATAGGCATCGAGATTCCGAACAGGAAAAGCAAACCGGTATTTTTGCGTGAGGTTTTGGAAAGTACTGAGTTTCAAGAGCATGAATCACCGCTTGCTGTCGCTTTAGGACTCGATATATCAGGTCAGCCGATCATCACGGATTTGAGAAAGATGCCGCATGGATTGATAGCCGGGCAAACGGGATCGGGGAAAAGTGTCTGTATCAACACGATGCTGGTCAGCTTGCTGTATAAAGCGACGCCGCAGGAGTTGAAATTACTCTTGATTGATCCGAAAATGGTCGAGCTCGCCCCTTATAACCGGATCCCGCATTTGGTCAGTCCAGTCATAACCGATGTAAAAGCCGCTACGGCTGCGTTGAAATGGGCTGTAGAAGAGATGGAACGGCGTTATGAATTGTTTGTACATGCTGGTGTGCGTGATATCACCCGCTTTAATGACCAAGCGGAAAAAGCCGGTCAATATTCAAGCAAGCTGCCTTATATCCTGGTGATCATCGATGAGCTTGCGGATCTAATGATGATGTCCCCGGCTGATGTAGAGGAAGCGATTTGCCGGATTGCGCAAAAGGCCCGTGCCTGCGGCATTCATTTGATTGTAGCCACTCAAAGACCTTCAGTCGATGTCATAACGGGATTGATCAAGGCAAATATCCCGACAAGGATCGCTTTTTCAGTTTCTTCACAAGTCGACTCCCGTACAATCATCGATAGCGGCGGTGCAGAAAAATTATTGGGAAGAGGAGATATGTTATTCGCCGAAAACGGCTCATCGAAAACGGTGCGCCTGCAAGGGACTTTTGTGAGTGATGAAGAAATCGATCAAGTCGTCAACCATGTAAAACTTGAACAGCAGCCGAAGTACCTGTTTGAACAGGAAGACTTGCTGAACAGGGCCGAGGTCACGGAAGAAGCGGATGAACTGTTTTTCGAGGCATGTGAATTTGTCGTGAGCCAGCAGGCTGCATCTGCATCGAGTGTCCAAAGGCGCTTCCGTGTCGGCTATAACCGTGCAGCGCGTCTAATAGAAATGATGGAGCAACGGGGTGTCGTTTCCGAATCCAGGGGCTCAAGGCCCAGGGATGTATTGATTACGGAAGAAGAACTGGAATTTTTACATGTTAATTAAGAGAACCTAATAAAAGGAAATTGAATATAATGTGAAAGGGTGAAAACCCTTTTTTATCACCTAAATTGAGGGAAAAACCAATGATTTGATAAATTGGCATCTGCCTGACATGGATGAATGAATAAAAAAGTGATATAATAGTTTTTTGTTGATGAATGATTAAAAATAAGAGCTTGAAAAACCTATTAAGAAATTGCGTTACTAACAAGTCTCGTAATGGAAAAAACAAATAAAAGATGACGTCATATACTGTCATACAGGTAGACGATTGGTGGAGGTTCGCTTTATGACTGCTTACCATTTTGTGGGAATTAAAGGATCGGGTATGAGTGCTCTTGCACAAATACTGCATGATATGAATATTGAAGTGCAGGGTTCCGATTACGAAAAAGAATTTTTTACACAATTGGCATTAGAAAAAGCCGGGATTAAAATCCTTCCTTTTAACGAGGAAAATATTCAACCTGGAATGACAATCATTGCAGGAAATGCGTTTCCGGATAGTCATCCGGAAATCGTGAAGGCAAAAGAACTTGATTTGCCGATTATCCGTTATCACCGCTTCCTAGGTGATTTCATGAAAAATTTCATTAGCGTGGCCGTTACGGGAGCGCATGGTAAAACATCGACGACCGGCTTGCTTGCCCATGTAATGGGGGGCGCTAAACCGACATCCTTCTTAATTGGGGATGGAACGGGTAAAGGAATCGTGAATTCTGATTACTTCGTATTCGAAGCATGTGAATATCGCCGTCATTTCCTTTCCTATTATCCGGATTATGCAATCATGACGAATATCGATTTTGATCATCCTGATTATTACGCCAATGTCGAAGACGTGTTCGAGGCTTTCCAAACGATGGCCCTTCAAGTCAACAAAGGCATCATTGCGTGCGGGGATGATGAGCATTTACCACATATTCAGGCGAAAGTACCGGTTATTTTTTACGGATTTGCAGAAGGAAATGATTTTCAAGCGAAAAATGTTTCCGTCACTCCGGATGGCACGACTTTTGATGTGCATGTAAGGAACAATTACTATGATACATTCACTATTCCTACTTTTGGAAAGCATAATGTATTGAATGCACTTGGTGTCATTGCACTTTGTAAATATGAAAACTTGGATACGGAAGCTGTGAAAGCCCATTTGCGGACTTTTGGCGGAGTTAAACGCCGGTTCTCCGAAAAGGAAATCGGAAGTCAGATCATCATTGATGATTATGCACACCATCCGACCGAGATCTCTGCAACTGTCGACTCGGCTCGTCAGAAATATCCAGAGCGTGAAGTTGTTGCAGTATTCCAGCCACATACTTTCTCGAGAACGCAGGCATTCCTGGATGAATTCGCCGACAGCTTGAATTTGGCCGACAAAGTATACTTATGTGAAATTTTTGGATCTGCTCGTGAACATCAAGGGAAGTTATCGATTGAAGATCTTCAAGATAAGATTCCCGGTGCCGAGCTGATTACGGAGAACACAACATCAAAATTGCAACATCATGAAAACAGTGTCGTGTTATTCATGGGTGCGGGGGACATTCAAAAGTTCCAGGCAGCCTACGAGCATTCACTGCAGGTAAAATAAAAAAAACGACCATCCGTTAGTAGCGGGTCGGTCGTTTTTTTATTGGTTTTTATGTTATTTCAAATTTTCAGGATTTAAATTTTCCAATTCCGGTAAAACGAAGCGGCCGTCCTTACGTATCAAGACGTCATCAAAATGGATTTCCCCGCCGCCATATTCAGGCCGCTGGATATTGACCAGGTCCCAGTGAATGTCTGAATGGTTTCCGTTAAAGGCATCATCATAGCATTGCCCGGGAGTGAAATGAAAACTTCCATCAATTTTTTCATCAAAGAGGATATCTTGCATCGGGTGTAGAATATATGGATTTACACCAATTGCAAATTCACCGACATATCGTGCGCCTTCATCAGTATCAAAAATTTTGTTGATGCGTTCCGTATCATTCGCAACCGCTTCAACGATTTTTCCATCCTTGAATGTCAACTTCACGTTTTCAAAAGTAAAACCCTGATAAGGGGACGGAGTATTATACGAAATCACTCCATTGATGGAATCTTTAACCGGGGCCGTATATACTTCACCGTCAGGAATGTTCAGCTCACCCGCACATTTGATGGCTTTGATGTCTTTGATGGAGAAGGTTAAGTCCGTACCGGGCCCAGTTAAGCGGACCTTATCCGTTTTATCCATCAATTCAACAAGATTGTCCATTGCTCCGCTCATTTTGCCATAGTCGAGGTTGCAGACTTCGAAATAAAAGTCTTCAAATGCTTCTGTACTCATTTTGGCTAATTGGGCCATTGAATTTGTCGGGTAGCGAAGTACGACCCATTTTGTGTTTGGCACGCGGATATTTCTATGTACTTTACCGACTGTCTGTCCATGAATCGCCATCTTCTCTGAAGGGACATCGGATTGTTCATTGATATTATCCCCGGCACGAAGCCCGATATAAGCATCCATCTGTTTCATTACGTTTGCTTCAAACTCACCCATCAACTTGTACTGTTCTTCTTTGGCACCCATCAGCAAGGCACGATCCACTTGGTGATCCTTTAAAAGGACGAATGGGTAACCACCTGCTGCATAGGCTTCATTCACAAGTGCGTTAACAAGTTCACGCTGCAATCCGAAGTTTTCGATCAAGATTCTTTCACCTTTTTGAAGCTTCACGGAATAATTGATTAAGTTTTTGGCCAATGTACCAATTCTGGGATCTTTCATAAAAAATACCTCCATTGTTTAAATTCGACTTATCTTTTCTATCATACCCGATTTCCTGCCATAAGTGTCACCTATGAATTTCACGGAGGAACTGGATGCAGACAACAATATTTCCAGATTAGGGTTTGATAGGGTATATTGAAAAAATAAATAAGTTTATAATAATAGGGAAGGGGTAATTAATATCTAACAGCTATTAAATAAGTCGATTTTTATTTCGGAGGTGTTCCAATGGAGATTATTTTGTACGTAAGTGCTGCAGTTGCAGCGATAGCTTTTTTGGTACTTGTTATTTTTCTAACAAAGGTACTGACATCACTTCAAACTACCCTGGACAGTGTGGCCCGGACGCTGACAGGACTAGAGAGCCAAATGCAGGGCATAACGCTCGAAACTACTCAGTTATTACATAAAACGAATACGTTGGCTGAAGATTTGCAGCAAAAGTCGGAAAACCTGAACACGGTGGTGGATGCAGTGAAGGATGTAGGCACATCCATCTCTAGCTTTAATTCTTCCATCCAAAAGGTTTCCCATAAAGTGCAGGCTGAGATTGATAATAATCAAGAACGAATCTCACAAATTGTACAATGGAGCAATGTAGCCATGGAGATCAGGGACAAGTGGAAGGCCAGAAGCAAACAGGCTGCCCCGACCCCTACTGAAAGGGCGGAGTTAGAAAGGGAAGCGCTTGAAACAGATGACCTGCCTAAAAAAAGGTTTTTACGTTCTAGATCTTAAGATCTAGTTAAATAAAAAAATGAACTGAAAATTGAAAGGGGAATGTATTATGACTCAAAAAGAATTTCCGACAAAAGATTATCAGAAATCATATGAGGACGAACGCGACTCGATCAATTCTAAGGACTTTATGATTGGCGCCTTGATTGGCGGCATGATCGGAGCGGCCACAGCTTTATTCATGGCTCCGAAAACAGGCAAGGAATTAAGGAATGATTTCAATGAACAAGCTAGAAACATTTCAGAGAAAACAGAAAGATTAAGACAAACGGCGATGGAAAAAGGGACAGTCCTTGCTGATACTGCAAAAGAAAAAACGAGCTCTGTCACGGAAATCGTTTCCAATAAATCCTCAAATATCGTCAATAAAGTGAAAAGCCTAAAAACGGGAAAAGAAAACGGGGACGCGGCTGATGATACGACGAATTCCAGCAATAAGGATATAGATGTAACCGGAACTTCCGATGCTCCTATCGTATCCGTCGAAACGAACTTTGCTAACGGAAATGACTCGGAAAATAATCCTGCAGATCCTACAAGCGGAAACAAGAATGCTGCAAAATTAAAACTTGATGAAGCGAAAAAGGCATTTGATGAAACAGAGAATAATCTAAAGAAATAAATTCCTTGGATTCCTTCAAAGGGGATGAAAAGGCATAAAGGGACGAAGAATAAGGCGGTGAAGTGCTTTGATGGCTTCATCGCCTTTTTGATGGTAAGATTTATATGGACAAGGAAAGGAGATCGTTTTATGGTCATGAGTAAAATCGAAACAGAAGAACAATTCAATGAGCTTCTAAAAGAGGATACATTCCTGCTTTTCAAGCATAGTGTAACATGCCCGGTCAGTGCTGAAGCATTTGAACAATATCAGAGGTACATCTTGGAGAACGAACAACTTAAAACGGCCTATTTAGCCGTTCAGGAAGCTCGTCCACTATCTAACTATGTGGCAGAAACATTTGATGTCAAACATCAATCACCTCAGGCCATCCTTTTTAAAGGTGGAAAACCTGCCTGGAATGAATCTCATTGGCGGATTACATATGATTCATTGAGCAAGGCCATTACTGAATGAATGAATGAATGAATGAAGGCCGGATCCCTTTAGTAAGGGGTCCGGCCTTTTATTATTCCATTTGGTGGCCATGGGAATTTTAAACGGTCTCCAGGGGAACCCTTTTCTTTAAAGGCCCTTCCTGTTCAAGTGGAAGACGATTTGATCATGTCCAATTTCTCTTTAAGGTAAAATATCGATTAAATTATAGCTTTCTTGTTCTATTTCCAATATAATTCCTACAATGGATTGTTCCAATATTCAGTCTAATTCGTTTTTCCTGCATGTAACACCTGATTTTATGCATTCATAACTTTAATGCTTAAAAGCGTTTAATTATTAAAGAAAAATATAGTGACATTTATGGACACTTCATTTATAATTGATTTAATCATACATGAAATATTCTAAATTTTTCATTGATAATACAATCGGGTGGACATTCGAGGATCCAGATGGGATTTTTTTAGTTGGAGTCCGCTGAACCGATTTCTATTTTAAAAAACGAAGGGATGGATATGTAATGAGCAACAAAGAGCTTGATGGACTTCGTAATCAACTGGATGATGTGAACCTTCAGTTATTACATCTTATTAATCAACGTGCTGAACTTGTACAGGAAATTGGTCGCGTTAAAGAAAAACAAGGTGTAAACCGTTACGATCCGGTCCGTGAAAGAACAATGCTGGATCTTATCGAAGCCAATAATCAAGGACCGCTTGATCTTGGTTCGATTAAACATATTTTCAAAGAAATCTTTAAATTAGGCTTGGAGCTTCAAAAAGATGATCAGAAGAAAACGCTTCTTGTATCAAGAAAACAAAAGGCTGAAGACACGATCATCGACATTAAAGGTGAATTGGTAGGTAACGGAATCCCTAGCTTCGTTTTCGGACCATGTGCCGTTGAATCTTATGAACAAACAGCTGCGGTGGCGGAAGTCATTAAAGCTAAAGGCCTGAAATTGATGCGCGGCGGTGCATTTAAGCCACGTACATCTCCATATGACTTCCAAGGGCTTGGTTTGGAAGGTTTACAAATACTTAAACGTGTTGCTGATGAATACGGCTTGGCTGTTATCAGTGAAATCGTGAGTGCCAACGATATTGAAGCGGCGATCGATCATATCGATGTCATCCAAATCGGTGCGCGCAACATGCAAAACTTCGACTTGCTTAAAGCTGCAGGTGCTGTAAATAAACCAGTTCTTTTAAAGCGTGGACTGGCGGCAACGATCGAAGAGTTCATTCATGCAGCGGAATACATCATGTCGCAGGGCAATGGCAACATCATCCTTTGTGAACGCGGTATCCGTACTTACGAAAAAGCAACAAGAAATACACTTGATATCTCGGCTGTACCGATTTTAAAACAAGAAACTCATTTACCGGTCATGGTTGATGTGACGCATTCAACTGGACGTCGCGATCTTCTCCTTCCTACGGCTAAAGCGGCTCTTGCAATCGGTGCTGACGGTGTTATGGCTGAAGTGCATCCAGATCCTTCCGTTGCTTTATCTGATTCTGCACAGCAAATGGACTTCAAACAATTTGATGAATTCTACGATGAAATTAAACGTTTGAACTGGGTAACAGTATAAACCAAGAAAGTCTTTAAATGATCTACTTACGGCCCTTACCAACTTGGCAAGGGCTTTTTTTAATGGTAAAATACTAGTTTTTACAGAAAAAGCTTCGAAATAAGCACTATTGGATTGCAGGAAAGATTCTACTATCGTATGATAAATAACAAGAATGAGAACTGTTCGGAAGATTGAGTCATACATAAAGTGATATCTATGTGAATTTTATACTTAAATAGGGTATTGAATATTTGACTGAGAAGAGAGTAGGACTGCATTTTTGTTAGGCAGGTCGTTCCTAAAATAATCTTCCTTATAGAGAAAAACGCATAAAAGATCTTTTTCCGAAATAATTCGGGTCTTTTATGGGGAAAATGAAAGAAATGGAGGAATGGATGAATGAATAATATAACCATTTATGATGTGGCGCGTGAGGCGAATGTTTCCATGGCCACCGTTTCCCGCGTAGTTAACGGGAATCCAAATGTAAAGCCTGCAACAAGGAAGAAAGTTTCCGATGTGATTGAGAAGTTAGGGTATCGCCCCAATGCAGTGGCAAGGGGACTTGCCTCAAAGAAAACGACTACAGTCGGGGTTATCATCCCGGATATCTCGAGCATCTTTTTTGCCGAATTGGCACGGGGCATAGAAGATATAGCCACAATGTATAAATACAATATCATTCTTAGCAGTTCTGATGAGAATATAGATAAGGAATTCCATTTGCTGAATACGATGCTTGGAAAACAAGTGGATGGTATCGTGTTCATGGGCGGCAACATCTCTGATGAGCATGTTAAAGAGTTTAAGAATTCACCGGTTCCAATCGTTCTGGCAGGTTCGGTGGATGAAAGCGGGCAAGTTCCATCGGTTAATATTGATTATGAGGCGGCGGCATTTGACGCAGTGACATTCTTTGCTAATAAAGGCCACAAGCATATCGCTTTTGTAAGCGGAAACCCTTCCGCGCTGATTAATGAAATGAAATTGACTGGTTATAAACGAGGATTGAAAGAAGCGGGACTTTCATTTGATGAAAGTTATATTGTTGAAGGTGATTATACATATGATTCAGGAATTGAATCTTTTGAAAAGTACCTGGAAGTTGAAGACAGACCGACGGCATTCATCGCCGGTGCTGATGAAATGGCTCTTGGAATTGTCCATGCCGCACAGGACAAAGGGTATAATGTACCGGAAGACTTTGAAGTGATCAGCTTCGATAACACAAGATTGACATTGATGGTGCGTCCGCAAATCACCACGATCGTTCAACCTTTATATGACATTGGTGCAGTTGCGATGAGGCTCCTTACAAAGTTGATGAATAAAGAACAAGTGGAGGAAGGTCTTGAAAAAGTGATCCTCCCGCACCGGATTGAAAACCGACAATCAACGAAATAAACTTGTTTGGAGAGTGTCCCGGAGGGCACTCTCTTTTTATTTCCCAACCCGAACAAAAAAGATCGTTTTTCAACGATCTTTTAACTTTGTTCATTGCTTTTCGACGTTTGCTTGGAAGACCTGATGGGATAAAGGGCCTTTTCAAGCGTCAGGGCATTCTTCTCGGTAATTTCAGGCTTCCTGGGAATCGGTTCGTAAATATCCTCCATGTCATCCCATTCATCCGGCAGCGTGACAGGAGACTCAGGCTGCCAGCAATCGAGCCATTCCTTTGATAGGGGACCAGATAGATCATTGTTCGTCATTTCAAGCCAGACCCTCGCCCAAGCCCTCGGGACGACGCGCCATATATCATATCCGCCGCCGCCTACTGCAATCCACCGTCCTTCGCAAAACTTATGGGCCATTTCGTGGGCCAACTTTGGTATTTCCCTATAAATCTTCATGGTGGCAGATAAATGGGTGAGCGGATCGTAATAATGGGAATCCGCCCCGTTTTGCGTTAATATGACATCCGGTTTGAAGAATTCAATGACCTCCTTAAAGGAAGCCCTATAACATTCGAGCCAGGATTCATCTTCAGTGAACGCATCGACCGGGATGTTGAATGAATAGCCGTAGCCTTTTCCCTGACCCCGCTCGTTAATATTGCCGGTGCCGGGAAATAAGTAGCGCCCCGTTTCATGAATGGATAGGGTGCATACATCGGGATCATCATAAAATGACCATTGGACTCCGTCACCATGATGTGCATCGGTATCGACATACAAGACACGTGCCCCATATTTTTTTTGCAGGTATTTAATCGCGACCGAACTATCATTGTAAATGCAAAAGCCTGAGGCCTTCCCCCGGAAACCGTGATGCAGGCCCCCGCCAAGATTAAGTGCGTGCTGGGACTGACCGGTCATGACGGCATCCACAGCCGTCAAGGTACCGCCTACAAGCAAGGC
Organism: Peribacillus sp. NPDC056705; assembly: GCF_043656335.1. NCBI lineage: Bacteria > Bacillati > Bacillota > Bacilli > Caryophanales > Bacillaceae > Peribacillus > Peribacillus sp. NPDC056705. The sequence goes on from NZ_JBHTYI010000002.1 coordinate 257,116, forward strand.
ACTCGCTTCGTGCATTTTGGGGAAGATAGGGGTATCCTCTGTTCCCAGTCCATAATTTACTGCCTTTTCAGGGGGGAGCATTCCCTGGCCCGCCAGTTTGACAGCGTTTACATAATGGTGATCATGGATCAGTTCCAATTCTTCAACGGTAGCCATTCTGGGCTTGATAATTTGATCATCATTGATGGCATGGTGTTTTTTTAATAAATCAAGCGTGAGTTTAAGCCGCTTTTGATTGAATGGATGTTCATCGTTGAATTTGTAGGTAAGCAGTTCATCCGAATAGACGAAAAGGGAGGTGTCATTCATGTGAAATCCCCGGTAGGCTAGGCCATAAAACGGTATAGCCTTCTTTCTTCAAATCCTCCACCACCATAAATGGATTCATCGTCTGTACACGAATTACAAGAATTTTATAATCGCTTCCATTTTTTTCAGGATAAACAAGGGTGCTCAGGATATTCGAATTGCGCCTTTTGAAAATATGGGCAATATCATGAAGGGAACCTGCCTTATCCGGGATTCTGATTTCAATTTGGGAACCGGGCTGATTGACTCCAGTCAACTCAACGTATGAATGAAGTAAATCGGAACCGGTTATGATGCCCACTAACTTCCTTCCCGTTACGATTGGTAGGCAGCTGATATTGTTATCACAGAAAACAGCCCCGATTTCTTCCACGAAATCCAGCGGGTGCCCCGTGATTATTTCCGTTTTCATGATGCTTGATAATGGTTTTTGTAAATCATTTTTGTATTCTGCGGTACGGAATATAGAAGGTGCAGCATCCCGAATATCTCGGTCGCTGACTAATCCCACAAGATGATAGCTGTCATCGACAATGGGTATATGGCGAATCCGCTTCTCCTTGATGATCATGACAGCGCTATGGATTGTATCTGTTGGAGTGAGGGTGATAATATCCTCATTCATTATTGTTTCTACAATCATTTTCCTTCCTCCTCTTATTCGCCTCTTTAATACATAAACCGATTCATAAAACGCAATTGGTCGAACTTCTGGATGGATTCAGGCGGGACTCTTTTGCCGATACGGGCCATCAGGCAGTTGGCCGGGTGGGAACTGATTTCAGGATCATCTGTTGCAAAGTAGACCAAGCCACCCGCACTCATCATTTTTTCCATGACTTTGCGATAATCCCAAATATTCAGGCCTGTCCCTTTCAAATCCCAATGCCAATAGTATTCAGTGGTGATGATGATGAAGTCTTCAACCGAATCGTCTTCCATGGAAAGGCGGATCAGGTTCTTCCCGACGGAGGCACCCCGGTATTTAGGGATGACCTCGATTGCGCCAAGCTCAATCAGATCCTCCATCTTAATTTCCGACCAGCGCTCCAAGGGATCGGGATATAAGTAAGTTACATACCCCACGATCGTTTCATTTTCACGGGCGATGAAGATCCTGCCCTCAGGCAAGTCTGCAATCTCTATTAACGCTTTATGCTGCGAAGCAGGCGGGCGAAAGGCGACCAAATCTTCGTGAAACCCATAACAGGACATCTTTTCGCCATTCAACGGACCTTCGATGATGAGCGTCCCGCTCGATGTCTGCAGTTCTTTAGTATAAAAGGTCTTATTATATTCCATTCTTTCACCACCCTTGTTATGTAGTAATCTTACACTCTGGCATTCCGGAGTAAAAGAAGCGTTGCTTTTAAAAACTGGCCGAATGGAAAGCTTAAATAAATTATACATAAAAACAAGGGGCATAATTTAGAAAGTTCAACACATATATGAATCTTTTGTTACAAGTGCTTCCTCTTTCCCAGCCATCAACATGAATTCACCTTAACTCTACCATACTTGTCATTCTCAAAATTCAGCAAGCAGGATTTTCCCTAATATGGAAGCTCTTAATATTTTAAAAATTGAGAAAATTGTCTTTTTATACTATAATAAAAATATAGAGCCGAATGAAGGGGGAGTTTGTCGTATGAATGTGAAAGCGTTGCCAGTAGTGGAAGGTAATTTTAATTTAAAGAATTATGATGAAAAATACAAGAAGTTTGACTGGTCTGAGACGGAAAAGGAATTCTCCTGGTCTGAAACCGGTAAAGTGAATCTTGCATATGAAGCCATTGACCGCCATGCCGAAACATACAAAAAGAATAAGATAGCCCTTTATTACAAAGACGATAAAAGAAATGAAAAGTATACATTCAAGGAAATGAAAGATTATACGAATCAAGCGGCCAATGTGTTCAAGAACATTGCAAATGTGGAAAAAGGTGATCGAGTTTTCATCTTCATGCCTCGCTCCCCGGAGCTTTATTTTGCATTGTTGGGTGCGATTAAAACGGGAGCGGTCGTTGGGCCGTTGTTCGAAGCATTCATGGAAGGCGCAATAAGGGATCGCCTTGAAGATAGTGAGGCAAGTGTGATTGTGACGACACCTGAACTATTGCCGCGCGTCCCAGTGGATGAGCTACCCCATTTAAAGCATATTTTCTTGGTGGGGGAAAATATAAAAGAAGAAGGAAAGTACCATCACTTCAATAAAAAATTAAAAGAAGCCGACAAAGATTTCGATATTGAATGGGTGGATCGGAATGACGGTCTGATTCTTCACTATACCTCCGGTTCCACAGGCAGACCAAAAGGAGTGCTTCATGTCCATAATGCGATGATCCAGCATTATCAAACGGCAAGGTGGGTCCTTGATTTGCAGGATGAGGATGTGTATTGGTGCACAGCGGACCCTGGATGGGTGACAGGGACGTCTTACGGGATTTTTGGACCTTGGCTGACAGGAACCTCGAATGTCATTGTAGGCGGGCGGTTCAAGCCTGAATCCTGGTACAAGACCTTGGAGGACTTTGGTGTCACGGTATGGTATAGTGCCCCGACGGCCTTCAGGATGCTGATGGGCGCAGGTGACGAAATCGTTAAGCGGTTCGATTTAAGCACTCTCCGCCATATCTTAAGTGTCGGTGAACCGTTGAATCCGGAAGTGGTGCGTTGGGGAATGAAGGTATTCAATCATCGTATCCATGATACATGGTGGATGACGGAGACCGGGGCTCAGGTAATCTGCAATTATCCTTGCCTGGAAATCAAACCGGGTTCGATGGGCAAACCGATTCCTGGTGTGAAGGCGGCGATAGTGGATGATCAAGGCAACGAGCTTCCGCCGCATAGAATGGGGAACCTTGCCATCAAGAAAGGTTGGCCATCGATGATGAAGACCGTCTGGAAGAATGAAGCGAAATATGAATCTTACTTTATGCCAGGTGATTGGTATGTTTCGGGAGATTCCGCATATATGGATGAAGATGGTTATTTCTGGTTTCAAGGCCGTGTTGATGATGTCATCATGACGGCAGGGGAGAGAGTCGGACCTTTCGAAGTGGAAAGCAAGTTGGTCGAGCATCCTGCCGTAGCTGAAGCGGGGGTCATCGGTAAGCCGGATCCGGTTCGGGGGGAAATTATCAAAGCGTTTATCGCCCTTCGTGACGGATACGATGCAAACGATGAGTTGATTGAGGAAATTCGTACATTTGTAAAGCGTGGTCTAGCAGCACATGCGGCACCTCGTGAAATTGAATTCAGGGATAAACTTCCTAAAACAAGAAGCGGTAAAATCATGCGCCGTGTCCTGAAAGCTTGGGAACTTGATTTGCCAACTGGTGATTTATCATCGATGGAGGATTGAGAAACTGAGCCGTGCTGATTATTGAAAAGGAAAAGGCATCCATTGTCCCTTTCATGGATGCCTTTTTGGGAGATTATAAGGAAACAGGCTGTCGGGTTCGCCCGACAGCCTGTTTTAGTTCAAGAAAGAGTGTCATTCTTCCTCTTCTTCAGCTTTATCCGTTTCCTTCTCTTTATCATTGACTGTCTCTTGATCTTTGTCGGTCTCTTGAATTTCTTTATCTGTATTTTCCTTGTTTTGATCTTTGTCTTGAGCTGGCTCTTTAACTTTATTCGTTTCTTTTTCTGGTTCTTTATCTTTCTCTTTCTCTTTCTCTTTATCCGAACCGTTCTTTTCTTTTGAGTCCGGTTTTTTATCTTCGTTAGCTACTTTATCTTTTCCGCGATCATCTTTATTTTTTGCGGAATCTTCTTTTGAACGTGTCTTTTTAGCGCCGCTTTCAACACGTTGAGAAGGGGCTGATTCTTTACCGACTATGTCTACGGCCGTTACGTAATAGGAACCGCCTGAGCCGACTTTGTAAACAAGACTCCCGCCAGCATTGATGCTCGCCACTTTTTTGCCGTCTTTATAGACACGATAACCGACGACATCTCCTTCATGATGCAAGCCCCATGTAATCTTATCGTTACTGATCGTTATGGATAGGGGATCTGGTGCTTTGCCATTATCATTCAATTTCGCTTTCGCCCCGACGACATTTCCTGATTTTTCGCCTCCAGGAATCACGGATCCCGGGTCATCGACATATTCCAAACCGATATCTGCATAGGAATCGGGATTCAACATGAACCCGCCGCTTGTGAATTCGCCAGGCGTTTGCGGAAGGGCTGCGTAGCGTTTGCTGCCGACTGATACATATTGTCCATCTATGAAACTATCATCCGCCCTGGATGGAGCATATTTGGCGATGAATAAATCTGATTTTACAAGACCTGCCTTTTGGCATGCACTTGAAGGCAGCAGTCCTGAAACGCCACAGAAGGAACGGCTGACAATTCCGCCCGGCATTTCAAATCGCTTATCGGGGTCGATGAGTTTAGGATCGACCTTGTATGCGGCATTGATCAGATCTGCCCAATAATACATATTACGTTTATTATATTCCAGGCCATTATAGGTCCCTTGCAAGGATTTCGGTGTGTCATATCCAAGCCATGTACCGAATGAAACATTTGGATTGGTAGCGACGAACCAAGCGTCCCAATAGTTTTGGGAAGTTCCGGTCTTACCTGCCCAATCACTTGAGAAAGCGAGTCGGTTCCTGACCGAAGCTGCCGTCCCGCTGTTTACGACATCACGCATCATATCAAGCGTCAGGTATGCGGCTTGCGGAGAAAATACTTCCACTGGCTTCACTTTATGTTCATAAATGACCTTGCCATCTTTCGATACGATTTTATCGATCATATAAGCATCGATGAACTCCCCTGAATTGGCAAATGTGCCAAACGCATTGACGTTTTCTTCAACGGTTACACCTTTGTCCATGGCACCTAATGACATGGCAAGATTGGAGTAATCCCCTTTCGTCACGGTGGAGAATCCCATTTTCTCCAAATAGGAAGCAGGGCTCAGGTTGATTATTTTCTTGTAAAAGAGCGCTGCCGGGATGTTATAGGAATTCTTCAGTGCCTCCCGGGCTGTCGTTACTCCCGTATAGCTTCCGCCGCCATAGTTTCCTGGACGCCACATTTTTCCTGCTGGGATGGAAATGGGTACGTTTGCCGATACGCTTCCAGGTGAGATTTTTCCTAACTCGATCCCTGGGCCATATACGAGCAGCGGCTTCATCGTTGATCCGTTTGATCGCAGTGATGCGGTAGCATGGTTCGTCTGTTCCCGTTTGAAATCACGGCCACCTACGAAACTGATGATTTTTCCTGTTTTATTTTCGATTAGAATGGCCCCGGCTTCAACGGGCTCACTCACCGTTTTCATTTCTTTCGTATCAGGATCGACGACTTGTGCCGTTTTATCGTATCCGTAATTCGGATAGTTTTTCGTTACTTCCTGCATTTTATCATATATCTTTTTATTGACCGTCGTATAGATCTGATAGCCGTTTTGACGCAGCTTACGATCGGCAAGTGCAACATATTGATCTTTTAAATCATCATTCTTTAAATCTTTCTCTTCATATCCATCTTCTTTTGCCAGACTGACAGAAAGGATTTCGATGGAGCGTTTTTCGATTTCATAGGTGAGCCATGGATATTTCTCGGATGGCATCTCCGTTTTGCCGATAAAGTCTTTTGTTATGTCGTATGCGACTGCTTGATCATACTCTTCTTTTTTTATGTATCCGTTACTATACATCCGCTTTAAAACGGTTTTCATCCGGTTTATGCCGGGCTCTTGATTTTCTTTCAGTGTACCTTTCTGGGTATATGGTGTATATCCGAAAGGGCTTTGCGGCAATCCAGCGATAAACGCTGATTGGGGCAGTGTGAGATCTTTGGCCTCCACGCCAAAAATACCTTCAGCGGCGGACTCGACTCCAGCAATGTTACGGCCAGAAGAGTTTCGTCCCAAAGTGGAGACGTTTAAGTAGGTTTCCAAAATCTCTTCTTTTTCAAAGAACTTTTCGACCCGGAGCGCAAGCAGGATTTCTTTTGCTTTCCGTTCAAATGAAACCTCGTTGGTCAGGACCTGGTTTTTAATGAGCTGCTGTGTTAATGTACTTCCTCCCGATTGGACGTTTGCATTCGTAAATTCCTGGTAAATGGCACGCAGGATAGCTTTTGGGACAACCCCGTCATGCTCATAAAAATACTCATCTTCTGTAGCGATGACTGCATTTTTAAGATACTCGGAAACTTTATCGATGGACACTTCTTCACGCTCAAGGTCACTCTTAAGCTTGCCCAAGTATACTTCATCTGCAAAGTATACCTCAGAGGTCTCTTCATAATTGTAAATGTCTTTTTTCAAATCTTCTTTTGAGCGTACTGGCTCATCATTGACGAGGGCAGCGAAATAGCCGGCTCCGACGCCGCCGGCGAATGAGAATCCTAGGATCCCGACAATAATGAGGATCAGCGTTAAATTCCAAATGACTTGGTATGTAACCCGCGCGTTCTTTTGTGTTTTTTCATTTTGAAAAAAACGGGTCAGCTGCTTCCAGACAGTTTGAAATCTATCTTTTTGATTATTATTCATCGTATCATACCCCCTGAAATCACATATATTATAGCATATAACAGGTAGGGGAAAGGGCATCTTTCTTATTTTTCTATAATCTGTAAGGGTGATGTTGACAAGGATTCTTATGTATGATAAAAGTTTATTAACAACAATAAAATGATGAAATGATCGCGATGATAGGACCCAGTAGTCAGACTATCCCTGTTTCAGAGAGCCGGTGGTTAGTGGAAATCGGTACAAATGGTATGATGAATTACTTCCTGGAGCATTTGCTGTGAAATGATTAGTAGCAGGAAACGGTTGACGACCGTTATTCGTCTTGAGCGGAGGGCATATTATGTCCTCAAGTTGGGTGGTACCGCGAATTCATTCGTCCCTTCATATTTATGAAGGGGCGTTTTTGTGTGTTTTTTGCGGTTTTTTTCTAAGATGAAGGAGGAATATTTAATGGAATTGCTTAAAGACCTCGAGTGGAGAGGGATTATTTATCAACAAACGGATGAAGAAGGTTTTAAGGACCTTTTAGAAAAAGAAAAGATTTCTTTATACTGTGGTGTCGATCCAACTGCGGATAGTATGCACATCGGACATTTATTGCCATTCTTGACATTGCGCCGTTTCCAGCAGCACGGTCATCGTCCACTTGTGCTAGTAGGCGGTGCGACTGGACTTATCGGTGATCCAAGCGGTAAAAAAGAGGAACGCCAGCTGCAAACACTGGAAAAAGTGCTTTATAATGCAGACTGCATAAAAGGGCAGCTATCCCACATCTTTGAATTCGACGGTGATAATGGTGCGGTCATGGTCAATAACTATGACTGGATAGGTAAAATCGATATGGTTACATTCTTGCGTGATTACGGGAAATACATCGGCATTAACTACATGCTGGCAAAAGATACGGTTGCTTCCCGCTTGGATACGGGGATTTCCTTTACTGAATTTGCGTACACGATCTTACAAGGAATTGATTTCGGTCATTTATACAGCAATTTCAACTGTAAATTGCAAATTGGCGGCAGTGATCAATGGGGCAACATTACGACCGGTCTTGAAATGATCAGGAAATCCAATGATGAGAATGCTAAAGCATTCGGTATGACGATTCCGCTCGTAACGAAAGCGGATGGAACGAAATTCGGTAAAACGGAAGGCGGAGCGATTTGGCTTGACCCGGAAAAGACGACTCCGTATGAATTTTACCAATTCTGGATCAATACAGCCGATGCTGATGTTGTGAAATACCTGAAATTCTTCACATTCCTATCTCGTGAGGCGATTGAAGAGTTAGAGCAATCCGTACAGACCGAACCGCATTTGCGTAAAGCGCAAAAAGCATTAGGGGAAGAAATGACCCGTTTGATTCATGGTCAGGAAGCTCTAGACCAAGCAATCAAAATCTCTGCCGCCCTATTCAGCGGTGAGGTGAAGAATTTAAGTGCAGCGGAAATCAAATTGGGCTTTAAAGATGTCCCTAGCTTCGAACGTGAAAGCAAAGAAGATATCGGTTTGGTCGATTTAATCGTAGAAGCGAAAATTTCGCCATCCAAGCGTCAAGCCCGTGAGGATATTCAGAATGGGGCAATCTCCATAAATGGGGAGAAAGTGACTGATCTGCAATATGTAGTGACGGAAGCTGCCAAGATTGAAGGGGAGTTCATCCTCGTTCGTCGCGGCAAGAAGAAATACACATTAGTGAAATGATAATTCAAAGCCCGGCTGAATCCCAGCCGGGCTTTGTCATGCAAAGGTGTTTAGGTGCAAAAAAAAGCCCATCCAAGGATGGGCTTTTTTGAAGTTATTAACGAGAGTAGAACTCAACGATAAGAGCTTCGTTAATTTCAGCAGGCAATTCAGAACGTTCTGGTAAACGAGTGAAAGTACCTTCTAATTTCTCAGCATCGAAAGTAAGGAAATCAGGAACGAAGTTAGTTGCTTCAACTGATTCTTTGATGATTGAGAAGTTGCGTGATTTTTCACGAACTGCGATTGTTTGTCCAAGAGACACTTTGTAAGATGGAATGTCTACGCGGCCTCCGTCTACAGTGATGTGACCGTGGTTAACAAGTTGACGTGCTTGACGACGTGTACGAGCTAAACCAAGACGGTAAACTAGGTTGTCAAGACGTGATTCAAGAAGAATCATGAAGTTTTCACCATGAACACCTTTAAGTTTGCCAGCGCGGTCGAACATTGAACGGAATTGACGTTCAGTGATTCCGTACATGTGACGAAGTTTTTGTTTCTCTTGCAGTTGCATTCCGTATTCAGAAATTTTTCTGCGTTGGTTAGGACCATGTTGTCCTGGAGCATAAGGGCGTTTTTCTAATTCTTTACCAGTACCTGTTAGGGAAATTCCTAAACGACGGGATAGTTTCCAGCTTGGGCCAGTATAACGAGCCATAGGATGACTCCTCCTTTAAATGTTTTTATTTTGGTAAAATAAAAACCGTGTGAATGTACGATCATGACCATTTTGTTTTCATGTACCTTCGCCCTAGCAGCAGAGAGTTACGAGATACACCTCTGTATTGAGGAACAAAATGAGAACATAAAGGCTGTCACATAGGCTGCAATATTTTACACAAGGAGTATTGTATAATATTCTGCTCAATGAGTCAAGGACAGTTGTGATTAATTAAGGAATGGATAAAGAGAATCACAGGAGGAAAGACAATATATTAATAAAATGCAATTTATAGAAAGGTCTTTTCCATTGTAAGTGCAATGAGGTAATGAATCCAAAAATTATAGATGGTTTGAGACATTTCTTGGGTGCCTATGCCATGGGCGTGGTTCAATCCTGTTCCTTTGCTGAAAATGTCAAAAGGGTCGCTGATTTCAGGACGGAACGGGTACATGTACAAGTAATGTAAAAGGGAGCAGGCAAGGTTTGCCGCTCCCTTTTACATTATAGATGATTGGAAAGGATTTCAGCGAACTTCTCCAGTCCTTGCTGATCCATTTCGTCAAAACGGTCCGTTATCGGGCTGTCGATATCGAGGACACCGAGCAATTTGCCATCCTTCATGAGCGGTATGACAATTTCAGATCTTGATGCCGCATCGCAGGCGATATGTCCAGGGAATTGATGGACATCCTCTACGCGCGAGGTTGTTTCAGTTGCAGCTGAAGTCCCGCATACGCCCTTGCCCATTGGAATGCGGACACAGGCTGGAAGACCTTGAAAGGGTCCTAGAATTAATTGGCCCTCTTCATATAAATAAAAACCTACCCAGTTAATCTCATCGAGAAACAGATTAAGTAAAGCTGCCGCATTGCTTAAATTTGCTATCCGGTTCGTTTCATCTTCGATTAAGGCAAGTAGTTGTTTTTGGACCAGTTCATAGTTTTTTTCTTTTTTTCCTTGATACATTTCGACATTAAACAAAAGCGTTCACCTGTCTTCCGCATATTTTTACAGCACTATCTAATCATGATGCTTTATTGTTGGGAAATTGTCGAGAAATTACTAAAGGATTCAGGCTCTTCCGTGAAGAAGTAGTCCACAAGACTTGTCTCAAAGAAAGCGAGGGATTGCCTGAATGAATCGCCAGACGCCAACGAAACAAGCCATTGTGGAAGCTGCATTGCATTTATTTCATTTAAAAGGCTATCATGCTACATCAATACGGGATATTGCAAATAAAGCGAAAGTGAACGCTGCAAATATTGCCTACTATTTCAAGAATAAACAGGGGTTGCTGGAATTCTGTTTCATTTCCTATTTAGAAGAGTATATTCTGGTCCTTGAGAAGAACATGACATTGCTCGAACTTAAAGGCCCGCAACATTGCTTGATGAATCTTGTAAAGGATATTCTCGCTTTCCAAAGGGAAAACTTCCTTGCTGCACGGTTCATATATGGGGAATCTTCACTAGATTCCAATTTAAACCGCGAAATTCATTCGACGTATTTTACTAAGGAAAAGTCTTATTTTCAATATATTTTGGAACAAGGAATCAAGAGCAGGAGTTTCCAGCAAGTATCCGTTCCCATGTATATGCTGCAGTTGAAGGGTTTATTGACGGCCCCTGTCCTGCATACCCATTATGCGATGGAGGTGCTTCACGTCTTCCCGCAGGAAGCCTATTACACGAATATTTATGCCAATGAAGTCGGACGTTTTCTGCAAGATACCCTTTTCAATGCCGGAGACTTCCAGCCACTGTTAGCCGGCCGGCCTGAAGTGTATACATGAGTTATCCTTTATACCCTGCAATCAGTGCCTGATGGCCCTGACCCAAATCTTTAGCCTGATGGGCATCGGAACCGTAAATAAGCGGAATGCCGAGATCTATTGCACGTTTTGCAAATCGTTCAGGGGGATAGGGCTCACCGCATAGCGGCTTTACAAGCCCGGCTCCATTATAATCCAGTTCATACTTTTGATCCTTGATCATATCGAGAACCTTGTAAACCCGCTCGTCAAAATTTGATGCCGGCGGATATCGATGCTGGAATTTATGGACAAGTGTAATGTGCCCGATCCGTTTTGGTTTATATATGCCTAAATCAGCTTCTATTGATTTTTCCAATGTATCGTAATATTTGGTATAAACCGATTCCACTGAACCTAGTTCATTGGCAATCTCACTAAACCCATCATCGCTGAAATCGATGCAATGCCAACGGTTTTGATGCTTGATGAAGTGGACGGAAAGTATACTATCATCAAGGAATTCTCCGATTTCGTCGAGGAATGCTTTTGTTTCATTTTCATACCCCTCTATAAAGTCAACCTCCAGGCCTGTTTTGATCAGGATCTTGTCTTTATAGCGTTCTTTTAGTACGCGGAGCTCTTGAAAGTAATCCAGGAGCAGGGCAGCGTCCATGCCGCTGTCTTTTTCAGGCGTAGGATCTTGAAAATTTCTTGGCAATGGAGCATGTTCCGTAAATGTGATTTCCTTTAATCCTAGCTCGATTCCCCGCGTAATATATTCATCGAATTTATCCGTAGAGCCGTGTGGGCAAAACGGAGTGTGCACATGACCGTCAGCTTTCATGGTTCTTCCCTCCCAAAAAACAGGTATTTGTAGCAATTTTCTACAAAAAAATCATTTTTCTCGTCAAAAATTATTGCTAACATGGTATCATAAAAGCATTAAATTTAACATTTTTAAAATTGATATATAAACGAGCAAGACTGTAAGGACTAGAACAGGGGGCTTACCATGGATTACATAATTGGGGTAATTGTATTAATTTTGATTTTCATCATTTGGGGTTATTTTTTCAAAAAGAGATATTTTAAAGAAATCGATCGACTGGAATCCTGGAAAATAAGCATCACGCACCGCCCCGTGCTGGAAGAGCTTTCTAAAGTCAAACAATTGAACATGACAGGTGAAACAGAGGAAATGTTCGAAAACTGGCGAATTGAATGGGACGCCATCATTACGGATCATATGCCCGAAGTCGAAGAGCTTTTATTCGATGCCGAGGAATTCGTCGATAAATACCGTTTCAGCCGATCAAAAGAGGTACAGCGCAAAATTACAGTCAAGCTGAATGAAATCGAGGAAATGATCAAAAAGATCTTATATGAACTGAATGAACTCGTAGGCAGTGAGGAAAAGAATCGATTGGAAATTGAGGATATCAAAGAATCCTACCGTCAATTGAAGAAATCCCTGCTTGCGCACAGGCATAATTATGGGAAAGCGGCTGATAAGCTGGAAAATTCCTTGGATGAAGTATTGCAAATCCTCCAGAAGTATGAAGAAGAGACCGTGAACGGCAATTATTTGAATGCGAGGGAGCTTGTTCTATCCATTAAGGAAAAATTGGCGGTTCTGTCAGTTAAAATGGAAATGCTCCCAAAATTATTGGTGGATAGCCAATCAGAGCTGCATTCCCAGCTTCAGGAATTGAAGGATGGTTATGAGGAGATGTCAGGACAAGGGTATCTGTTGAGCCATATCCAATTCGAGCAGGAAATATCACGGCTTGAGGAAGAACTGGAACTATATAAAACACAATTGGACAATGCAGAAACGGAAGCAGTGGAAAAAGGCATTAAAGAAATGCGCGAAAGCATCGAGGTTCTTTATGACCTTTTGGAAAAAGAAGTACTTTCAAAACAGTATATCTTGAAAAATGATGAAGTTCTTAGAAAAACGTTAAGTGACCTTGAATATGAAAACGATAAACTTAAAGTTGAAACCATACATGTTCAACACACCTATCATTTGACGGAAAATGAGCTTGATGCACAACGGAAAATGGAAAAGCAGATTGCCCAGATTTCGAAACGCCATCAATTGCTTGTCTTGAAAATGGAGGATAATGTGATGGCAAGCTCCCTTATCAGCGAAGAGATGCAGGGACTGGCGGAACAGTTGAAGGAATTACAGGAAAATCAGAAAGACTTTACCCTTAAATTACAGGCTTTACGAAAAGATGAAATGGATGCCAGGGATGCATTGGCCGAATTGAAGCGCAAAATGGTCGATACTGGACGTTTAATTGCAAAAAGCAATATTCCAGGTCTTCCAGAAGAGTATAAAGTGGTGCTTCAGGACGCCAAAGAAAGCATGGACGACGTTCAGGGGAAACTTGAAGAAAAGCCGCTTGACATGGCCGCTGTATATATTTACTTGGAAAAGGCGGTTCAACAGGTGAATAGGGTCCACGAAAAAGCCAATGAATTGATCGAACATATGTATTTGGCCGAAAAGGTGATCCAATTCGGAAATCGCTATCGCAGCAGTCACGATATGGTAGCCGAGAGCCTTAGGGAGGCCGAGGCCAAATTCCGAAGCTACGAATATCAAGCCGCATTGGAAACGGCAGCCACGGCCATAGAAAAGGTCGACCCAGGCAGTTTACGAAAAATCGGGGCGAACATAGAAGAAGTCCTTTCCTAAAAAACCCGCCATGGCGGGTTTTTTCTTTTACAGGAACCTGAAATAGACTAGGCAGGAAGGTAAATCGTTCTGCGGGACTAAAAAGAAGCAGGTCCCCTATCATTTCAGTGGACCAGTGTTTTACATTCTCTTTCAAATTCAATTATGTTAATATTAGAAGTTGCAACAGCAACATTGAAACTTATATTCAGTAGAGTGACCATCATAGATACAATAACATGGAAGGTGAACCCATGATTTATTTTGATAATAGTGCAACAACAAAACCATATCCCGAAGTAATCGAATCATTCATGAAGGTTACTTCGGACTATTTCGGGAACCCCTCTTCGCTTCATGGACTTGGGGTGCAATCCGAAAAACTGCTTTCTGCTGCAAGAAAGCAGGTCGCTGATTTACTAAGGGTGAAGAGTTCGGAAATATATTTCACTTCCGGGGGGACGGAAGGAAATAATCTTGCCATCAAAGGGGCCGCCCAATCTCAGGGAAATCGCGGCAAACACATAATCACGACAGCGGTTGAACATCCTTCTGTAGAAGATGCATGCCAATCATTGACGAAAATGGGCTATGAGATCACGTATCTTCCCGTTAACGAATGTGGGCAAATTGATGTAACGGATCTTAAGGAAGCATTGAGGGAAGATACCATTTTGGTTTCCGTCATGCATGTTAATAATGAAGTTGGCTCGATACAGCCGATTGCTGAAATTGGCAAATTGTTAAAACAATACCCAAACGTGCTCTTTCATGTCGATAATGTACAGGGAACAGGCAAAGTTTCGTTATCATTGCGCGAAGCCAATGTGGATTTATGTACAATTTCCGGCCATAAGGTTCACGGCTTGAAGGGGACGGGCATCCTTTATGTTCGTGAAGGCGTTCGGGTCGATCCGCTTTTCCATGGCGGCAATCAAGAAACGAAAATCAGGAGCGGCACCGAAAATGTTGCAGGAATCGTCGCCCTATCGAAGGCTTTGCGTATTAGTATGAACAATCAATTGCTGTATCATGATAAGCTGCAGCAAATCAAAGCATATTTATATAAAGGTTTGATGGAAATGGACGGGGTAATGGTTAACAGTCCTGAAGAGGGTGCACCCCATATTGTGAATTTTTCCGTTCCGGGGCTTAAATCCGAGGTATTGCTGCATGCACTTGAATCGGAAGGAATATATGTTTCGACGACCAGTGCCTGTTCTTCGAAAAAAAGGACGGTAAGCAAAACGGTGGATGCGATGTTCCATAATTCAGCCCGTTCCGAAAGCGTCATCCGGATCAGTACTACCTTTGGCAATGAAATGGAAGAAGCAAAGCAAGTTCTGGCGGCGATACAGAAAATAGTCGCTAATTTAGAAAAAATAATGAGGGTTGCAAAATGAAATTTGATCATATAATTATCCGTTATGGAGAAATCTCCACGAAAAAAAGAAACCGCAAAGGCTTTGTAGACAAAATGAAGGCACATATCCGCTGGAGTTTAAAAGATATAGAAGGTGTAGTGCTCACTGCCAACCGGGAGCGGATGTACGTTCTCCTGAACGGTGCGGACCATAAGCCTGTCATTGAACGGTTGAAAGGCATTTTTGGAATTCAGTCATTAAGCCCTGCAATAAAAATAGAGCGTGATCTGGAAGTGATGAAAACGGCAGCATTGTATTATCTTAATCATACTCTTGAAGACGTCAACACGTTCAAAATCACGACAAAACGCGCGGATAAGGATTTTCCATATAATACCGATGAAATTAACAGGGCAATCGGCGGGCATTTACTTCGAAATACAGAAGATTTAAAAGTGGATGTAAAGAACCCTGATTTGAACCTGCTAGTGGAAGTGAGACGCGAAGCCGTGTATTTGACAGGTGAAATCATCCAGGGGGCAGGCGGTCTTCCATTCGGTTCAAGCGGGAAGGCGATGCTGATGCTTTCAGGCGGGATTGATAGCCCTGTTGCGGGATTCCTTTCTATGAAACGGGGTTTGGACGTGGAAGCGATCCATTTCTACAGCCCGCCGTTCACAAGCGAACGTTCACGCCAAAAGGTCATTGATTTGGCAGGCAAGCTTGCAGAAATTAATGGAAGCATGAAAGTGCATATCGTTCCATTTACGGAAATCCAATTATTGATTCAAAAACAAATCCCGGAAAACTACTCAATGACTACAACCCGGCGTTTAATGATGCGGGTCGCCGATCGAATCCGTGAAAAGGCAGAAGCCATGGCACTGATTACCGGTGAAAGCCTTGGACAGGTTGCGAGCCAGACGATGAGCAGCATGTTTGCCATCAATGAGGTGACGAATACACCGATCCTGCGACCGCTGATTACCATGGATAAGACAGAAATCATCAAAATTGCGAGAGAGCTCGATACTTTTGAAATATCCAATCTGCCGTACGAGGATTGCTGTACGGTCTTTACGCCGGCAAGCCCAAAAACGAAACCGAAACGTGAAAAAGTCAATTACTATGAAAGCTTCGTCGACTTTGAATCCTTGATTGAAAAAGCGGTCTCCGAAACAGAAATATTAACGGTTAAACCTGGTCAGACTTTCGATAAGGAAGAAGCGATGGAAGACCTATTTTAATATCCTGTAATTACCAATAAAATTGTGCGGATGAAGCCATGTGTTTTAACACACTCTATAATCACAAGGAGGTGAAAAACACATGGCAAACAACAACAGCTCAAACGAATTATTGGTACCTGGAGTGGAACAAGCTCTACAGCAAATGAAATATGAAATCGCTACAGAATTCGGCGTACAACTTGGTGCCGACACAACATCTCGCGCTAACGGTTCAGTTGGTGGAGAAATCACAAAACGCCTTGTTCAAATGGCTGAACAACAATTAGGCGGAGGATTCAACAGATAATTTAATAAATATGGCTACAGAGAGCGGGTTCTAACACCCGCTCTCTTTATTTTTGTTGGTGTGGCGGCCGAATAAAGTGCGGACCATTATTTTAAACAATACTTCATGATTTTTTACTGTTTTATATAAGCTGTTTTCGCATACTTTGTTCTATTTACCAAGTAAAGCGGTATGGTTGACTTCCCCTTCAGATGCTCGCTTTCCGCGGGGCGGGCGGTGAGCCTCCTCGGCGTAAACGCCTGTGGGGTCTCACCTGTCCCGCTGCTCCCGCAGGAGTCTCGCACTTCCGCTCCATCAACCTTAAATTGTTTTGTTTTAAAACAACAATCTTTACGAAAAACAGACAGTCGGTGGATTTCTGAAATCAGCTAGAACGGTTTTTTTAGTGAAAACTGGATGTTCATCGAATTTGACTACAGTCTACAGAGGGCGGGTTCTAACACCCGCTCTATTTATTTAATTGTAAAAATAAATAGAAATATTAGAGAAGTATCTTGTATAATGAGTAGGTACTAAGAGTTCATAATTGGAGGGGAAGAATATGAAGCGTGAAGACTTATTGGCTCCGGAACATTACAACTTAGTTAGTGAAATGGAACGTTTTGCAAAAGATCCAGAAAAAGTTGCCGTCCTCTGGGAGAACGAAAACGGGGATAAAAAACAACTTACATATGAGAACTTATTAAAAAGTGCAAATAAAATCGGAAATGCCTTCAAGAAAAAAGGACTGGGTAAAGGTGATACGGTCCTTATCATAATCCCTCGTTTGGTGGAAGCCTATCAAGTGTATTTAGCCGCATTGAAAATTGGCATGATTGTCATACCTTGTTCCGAAATGCTTCGTGCGAAGGACTTGCAGTATCGAGTCAACCATGGTGATGTCAAAGGAATCATCAGTTACCATGAATATACTCATGAAATGAATGAAATAGAAGGGGCGGAAAGCCTCCTCAAATTTTCAATCGGAAAACGAATCGAAAATTGGCTGGATTTGAATGAGCTTGCCGATGAGGAATCGGATCAGCTGCCCATGGCCGACACGAAGAGTGAGGATATGGCGTTCTTATCGTATACTTCCGGAACGACAGGAAATCCAAAAGGGGTCGTCCATACACATGGATGGGCTTATGCCCATTTGAAAACGTCTGCAGCAAACTGGCTTGGCATCAGCGAAACGGATGTGGTTTGGGCAACGGCAGGCCCAGGGTGGCAAAAGTGGATCTGGAGTCCTTTCCTGGCGGTACTAGGAACGGGAGCGGCCGGTCTTGCCTATCATGGAAAGTTCGAGGCGAAAAAATATCTTCAGCTGCTTCAGGACTATAAAGTGAATGCATTATGCTGCACACCGACCGAGTATCGATTGATGGCAAAGGCGGATAACCTTGATGACTATGATTTATCCCATCTTCATAGTGCTGTATCAGCGGGAGAGCCTTTAAATCAAAAAGTGTTCGAGGTCTTTAAAAACCATTTCCATATTGAAGTGCGTGATGGTTATGGACAGACTGAAAATACCCTATTGGTAGGGGTAACGAAAGGCATGGATATTAAATTGGGCTCCATGGGGAAACCGACTCCGGGCAACCATGTGGAAATCATTGATGATTCAGGCAAACCTTGTTCTCCTGGCGTAGTGGGGGATATTGCCGTACATGTAGATACACCTGCTCTATTTAAAGAATATTTTAAAGATCCGGAGCGGACATCACAGCAGTTCCGCGGGGACTATTATATTACCGGCGACCAAGCGAAAAAGGATGAAGATGGTTATTTCTGGTTTGAGGGTCGTTCTGATGATATCATCATCAGCTCGGGATATACGATTGGACCGTTTGAAGTGGAAGATGCACTCGTGAAGCATCCATTTGTTAAAGAGTGTGCTGTTATAGCAAGCCCTGATGAAATAAGGGGAAATGTGGTCAAGGCATATGTAGTCTTGATGGAGGATATCGATCCGAACAGCCAAGGGTTGATCCAGACGCTCCAAACGCACGTGAAGGAATTGACTGCCCCATATAAATATCCAAGGAAAATCGAATTTTTAGAAGAGCTGCCCAAAACGACATCAGGTAAAATCAAACGGGTTGATTTACGGAAAAGGGAAGAAGCACTCCTTAACAATTGATTGAAAGCATTACCGTCAGCCGTAACGGCTGGCGTTTTTTTATTACAGGTACTTGGATAAAAGCATAAATATGGGAATCCGTGATATGAGATGGTACACTTACTGCATATCTGCACAGTAACAATCATTTAATAAGGAGTGTAAAGCCGGAATGGGAACGTTATGGTTCAATGGGTCGATTTATACGATGATTAAAGAAAACGATCGAGTGGAGGCTGTCTTCACTGAAAAGGGGGTAATTGTTGATACCGGCAGCCAGGACTATTTGAAAAATGAATATGCCGGCAATATTTCCAGGGAAATCGACTTAAATGGACAAACGATGCTGCCGGGGTTAGTGGATAGTCACCTTCATTTGGTCGGGCATGGTGAAAGGCTGCTTCGTTTAGACCTCTCTTTGATGGATAGCAGGGAGGCCATCTTGAAATCCTTGAAGGAAAAATGCTCAAAAACCCCGGCTGGAAAGTGGATTGTTGCCGAAGGATGGAATGAAAATGAATGGCCGAGTCCTGAATTGATATTACGGGATGAGCTTGACGAGATATCGACAGAACATCCCATCGTATTGAAAAGGATTTGCCGTCATGCCTTGGTGGTCAATTCCCGCGCCCTATTGGAAGCGGATATTAAAGAAGATATAAAAGAACCTTCAGGCGGGGTGGTCTGCCGTTATCCTGACGGGCGTTTAAATGGTTTATTTAAAGAAAGTCAAGCGCAGAACTTTATTTTAGACAGCCTTCCCGGGATTGATCAAGAGTATATCGAAAACGCGCTCATAGAGGCCATAGAAGACGCATATAAGCTAGGTTTGACTGGGGGGCATACCGAGGACCTTTATTATTACAATGGCTTCATGCCGACATATCAGGCGTTTAAATCGGTTATCGAGGACCGGGAAATGGCCTTTCGCGCCAATTTGCTCGTCCATCACGAAGCGTTTGAAGACATGCTGGCAGCAGGAGGCGGCTATCAGAAAGGTACGCGATATATCAAATTTGACAGCATGAAGATATTTACCGACGGCTCCTTGGGCGGACGCACAGCTCTGTTGAGCGAGCCTTATGTAGATCAAAAGGATACGAATGGAGTCGCGATATTCACTGAAAACGAGCTTCAGGAATGGGTGAAAAAAGCAAGGGATGCCGGAATGCCGATTGCTGTACATGCGATTGGCGATCTCGCTTTTGAATACGTCCTGAATGCAGTAGAGGCCCTCCCGCCGAAAATGGGGCAGAGGGACCGGCTCATCCATGCTCAGATTGTCCGGCCGGAGCTGTTGGAGCGGGCGGCAAAGCTGCCGGTAATTTTTGATATCCAGCCGGGTTTCGTCCCGTCCGATTTTCCGTGGGTGGAAGAAAAGGTTCCAGCCGATCTACTGGAATCCTCCTATGCCTGGAAAACCTATTTGAAGTTGGGCATCATTTGTGCGGGAGGGTCGGATGCACCCATTGAACCATTAAATCCAATTTTGGGCATTCATGCTGCTGTCACAAGGATGAAAATCAACAGCGAGGACCCGACCGTATATGGCTTGGGCGAAAGGCTTTCCGTGTACGAGGCCTTCTCACTGTATACAAAAGGGAGCGCTGCAGCAATCGGCAAGGAAAAGCACCGAGGTGTGATCAAAGAAGGGTACGATGCCGATTTTACCGTATTTAATCTGGATGTTTTTGCTGTGGCGCCGGATGATCTCCTACAAGCAGAGGCGGTCATGACGGTCATCGATGACAAAATCATGTATGATAAAAAATAACAGTTGCAAAAAAAGAAAATTATTAGATGGAATTAGATAAAGGAATGTAAATGGAAAGAAGGCTTGTTATGAAAGTGGATGAACAAAAAGAAGGGGCAATCTATGCAGCCCTTTCTTACATGATGTGGGGAGTCGTGCCGATTTACTGGAAGTTCCTTCAGGGAGTCGGTGCAACAGAAATTTTAGCTCAGAGGGTATTATGGTCTTTCGTGTTCATGCTGGTTTTATTGATGTTCATGAAAAAATGGCAAGCGTTTCTTGATTATGTCAAAAACATAATGGGAAATCCCAAACTCTTTACGGCATTACTAACGGCGTCACTGCTTGTTACAGCTAATTGGGGAGTGTTCATCTGGGCCGTTAACTCAGGACGGATCCTCGACACGAGCCTTGGATATTATATCAATCCGCTAGTGAGTGTACTATTGGGAGTGATAGTCTTAAAAGAAAAACTGAGCCGGGCCCAAATCATTTCATTCCTGCTTGCAGGAATCGGAGTCTTGATCCTTGGCATTCATTTCGGCACCATCCCGTGGATCTCTCTTGTTTTGGCCATGACGTTCGGATTATACGGTCTGGCAAAAAAAATGATCAAGGCCGAATCGGCGATCGGGCTGACACTTGAAACGATGATGGTAACGCCTCTTGCCCTGGGTTACCTGATATACTTGATGAACCAATCCGAAATGCAATTCTTTACAGAGGGAAGCACAAGCTTGCTGTTGGTGGGCGGCGGGATTGTCACGGCATTGCCTCTTTTATATTTTGCGAAAGGGGCTGAGAAGATCCCGTTATCGATGCTTGGGATTTTTCAGTATATCGCTCCGACCTTATCTTTATTGATCGGGGTATTCGTCTATCATGAAAGTTTTACCAAAGCACATCTTTTAGCCTTTTTGTTCATATGGTCAGCCTTGGCTGTTTATACATTATCCATAACGAAATGGGGTCAGGCAAGTGCCCGCAGGTTCAAAGGCAAGGGGAATATTGGTGCGTGAATAACAAAAAATGCTGGGAGATTTCTCTCCCAGCATTTTTTTATGCCGGTATAGGGGAAAATGCCCGGGTCATGAAAGGTAAAAACTAGAACCTATTTCTGATACAATACAATTGGAAAGGCTGACAGGACTGTGATCGGACTTTGCACGTGGGATATTTTGTTGGAATTGACTATAGAAGGAACTATCCAGGAAAATGATATGATTTGTCAGGAATGCTGATATGGTGGCGAACGGCTTTCTATTGCTATTTAATTCATCGATGATTCCCTGTGAACTGGTAATCCCGATCCCGTGGCCATAAAAGAGGTCTTTTCCTAATAATATGGCATTTTCACCTTGCCATTCAGGAGTTGCCTCGTCGTGATCAGGGTTTTTGAAGTAAACGCAATCACCTGGTGAATAATCCCTTCCTTTATGAATAATGAGTTCCATATTTTGTGGAGGGTCCCAGTCATATAAAACTAGGTTTGAAAAAAGGTCGTCGAAATTCCTAGGGCCGATCAAATCCAAAATGCCCTTTAAAAAAGTGATGACTATTGCAGTCCCGCATTCAAAAGCATAAAGCCTTCCATTTATGAAAATGTCAACGAGTGCAGCATGAGGGAGAACCCCTGGCTGAAGGGTAAAGGTGCCATCCTTTGAAAGGTGCCAATATTGTTTATTGGATTCCGATTCCTCAAGTGTGGAAAATTCTGCATCACTTTTATCCAACGCAATAGCTGCCGCAATGACCCGGTTCCTCAGTTGTATCTCGAAATTAAACATTCTAAAGTTCCGATATTCAAAAACGTTGGAATCCTCCGCCAGCAATTGGACAATTTCAAGTGATTTAGCAGATGCTACTCCTGGTTGGATTTGACTGACATCTAACCGTTTGTGATTAATCTTTATCATGATCATATCCACCTTTTACTTATGAAATGAACGGTTTATAAAACCGGTAAACAAAAATGTTTACATATAATTCTCATTATATGAATGCAAGCTCTAAATTGACTATTTGGAACGTGACAGCCGAGAATGATTGGAATGAAAAGAGGCGGGATTTTTTTGCTTTCATTCCAAAAGATGTTTTGCTAGAATTCCTAGAGTGCAGGAATACCCTTCCGATTAGCGGGAAGAAGCAAATTACTATTCCTTTTTCCCCATGAATTGATATAATGAAAGAGAAAAGTTCATATGTGCGAGAAATGTAGGGGGGCCAGTACTGCTGGCTGAGATTGCATCCTTTAGATGCTGACTCTTTGAACCTGATCTGGATGATGCCAGCGGAGGGAACATATTATTACTGACTTTCTGTTTTGTATGTTAACGTCCGAATCCATCTTCGGGCGTTTTTTGCTTTTCCATCCAGTATTTGAATAAACCCTGGAGCCCCATTATGGTTCCGGCATATGGATCTTATATGATGT
This sequence comes from Peribacillus sp. NPDC056705, assembly GCF_043656335.1. Taxonomy (NCBI): domain Bacteria; kingdom Bacillati; phylum Bacillota; class Bacilli; order Caryophanales; family Bacillaceae; genus Peribacillus; species Peribacillus sp. NPDC056705. The sequence goes on from NZ_JBHTYI010000002.1 coordinate 279,979, forward strand.
GTAGGAGGATAATGACTTGAATAAATTCTTGCCACTGTTAACTTCGTTGTTCCTTTTGGCTGGATGCGGTGCAGGCGGAACTAATGAAAAAGAAGAAGCATCTAAAAATGAAGGAAATGAAAAATTAAAAAAAGTATCGGTCGTGCTCGATTGGACACCGAATACAAATCATACTGGATTGTATGTAGCCAAGGAAAAAGGTTATTTTAAAGAACAAGGTCTTGATGTGGAAATCATCATGCCAGGTGAAGCCGGAGCTGATAAGCTTGTCGCTTCAGGGAAATCTGAATTTGGCGTGAGTTACCAGGAGGGCATAACGCAGGCCCGCGTGCAGGGCGTGCCAATTGTTTCGGTAGCTGCCGTCATCCAGCATAATACCTCGGGATTCGCTTCACCTGAGGCAAAGAACATTAAAACTCCCAAGGATTTTGAAGGGAAAACGTATGGTGGATGGGGGTCTCCGGTTGAGAAGGCCATCATTGATTCACTCATGAAAAAAGAAAATGCCGATGTAAATAAAGTGGATATAGTCAATACAGGAGACACGGATTTTTTCACTTCTGTTAAAAGGGATATAGATTTTGCCTGGATTTATTATGGATGGACAGGCGTTGAGGCTGAATTGCGTAATGAAAAGCTTAATATGGTTTACTTAACCGAATACTCTGATAAGCTTGATTACTATACGCCTGTATTGACTACGAATGAAAAGATGATAAAAGAAGATCCGGAGACTGTTAAAGCATTCGTACATGCAGCTTCGAAAGGGTACCAGTTTGCCATCAAGAATCCAGACGATGCAGCGGACATATTAATCAAATCTGCACCGGATCTTGATGCAAAACTAGTGAAGAAAAGCCAGGAGTGGCTTGCAGACAAGTATCAGGATGATGCTCCGCGATGGGGTGAGCAAAAGCTTGCAATTTGGAAGAATTACAGTGATTGGATGACTGAAAATAAGCTTCTTGAAGGTGATTTCGATCCTGAAAAGGCATTTACCAATGAATTTTTACCAAAATAGGAGGAAATACAATGGCCAACTCATTAATTAGCATACAGATCATTCCTAAAGGGGAAAATGTCATCCCCATGGTCGATGAAGCAATCAAGATCATTGAAGAATCAGGTGTCAAGTATGAGGTTCACCCGCTTGAAACGACAATGGAGGGTGAGCTTTCCGAACTTTTTGCCGTGATAGAAAAAATGAATGTAAGAATGATTGAAATAGGTTCGCCGAATGTCATTTCCCAAGTGAAAATATTATATCAGCCAAGCGGGATTACGATGGATACGTTAACGGAGAAATATCGGGCATGAACGGAAGGGGAATTTGGAAGAAGGGGGCTCCCTTCTTTCTTTTATTATTGTTGCTGATAGTATGGGAGTCAGTGACAGTTTTATTGAAAGTCGAAGAATGGCTGTTACCGGCTCCATCGGCCATTTTCATTGAAGGAATTGAGTCGTCCCGCACTCTTTACGGACACCTTATATCCACAACCGAGCTTGCGTTGTCGGGTTTTTTTATTGGAAGCTGCATCGGCTTATTGATTGCGGCAATCTTACACCTATTTCCAGGTGTGAAGGATGCGGTTTATCCTCTGCTCATACTATCACAAAATATACCCATCATCGTTTTGGCGCCGCTCTTGGTGATCTGGTTTGGCTTTGGCATGCTGCCTAAGTTAATAGTGATATCGCTTGTATGTTTTTTTCCGGTTGCGGTTGCATCATTGGACGGTTTTCGCCAGACACCATACGAACTTAAGCATTACTTCAAGATGATGGGAGCGGGAAAAAACCAGTTATTTTGGAAGCTGGAACTTCCTCACTCAATCCCGTTCATTTTCTCCGGCCTGAAAATTTCGGCGACCTATAGTGTAATGGGGGCGGTTATTTCGGAATGGCTCGGGGCAAAATCGGGGATTGGTGTTTATATGACTCTCGCTTCCTCAGCGTTCAGGACAGATCGAGTGTTTGTTGCCATTTTCATCATCATGGGCATGAGCCTGATCTTTTTTGGAATCATCACTTTCCTGGAGAAATACGTAGTTTCTTGGAAGAGAAAGGAGGGGAAAAGGGATGAATCTGGAAATTAAAGACGTCTCCTATTCTTTCGATGGTAAACAGAATATATTGGAGAATATGAACTTCCATGTGGATGATGGGGAATTTGTCACGATCCTTGGGCCATCAGGCAGCGGTAAAAGTACATTGTTCCACTTGATTGGCGGCATTTTGAAGCCAGATCAGGGAATCATTTCACTGGGTGGCAAAAAGATAAATGGCTTAAAGGGCCATATCAGCTATATGCCTCAGCAGCCTTCCCTTTTACCTTGGAGGACGGTAGTGGAAAATGTTTTGCTTGGAAGTGAACTCGCTGGGGTCAGAGATAAAGAAAAGGCAAAATCCCTTTTGATGAAAGCCGGATTGGAAGAGTACGAGAAAGCATATCCGCATGAATTATCTGGAGGCATGAAGCAAAGGGCCGCATTCATCCGGAGTATCTTAAGTCCACAGGACTTGATGTGCCTCGACGAACCCTTTTCTGCCTTGGATGAACTGACAAGATTGCAAATGCAAAAATGGCTATTGTCGGTTTGGGAAGAAAATCGGAGGTCGGTGCTATTTGTTACACATAGCATAGATGAAGCGGTTTTCCTTTCAGATAGAATCTATGTGTTATCAGCAAAACCGGCTGCTGTCATCAAAGAAGTGGAAATTCCATTTCCAAGGCCAAGAAGTGAAGAACAGCTTCTTAGTGATGAGTTTTTTCATTTGAAGAGAGACTTATATGCAGCACTGAAGCCAACTATTTCTACTTAAGGGAGGCGATTGAACTTGAGGATCATCGACAGTCATATCCATTTGGACCGGTATGACGTTGTTAAGCGGAAGCAGATTCTGACTGACATGGAAAAGGTTCATATGGAATCCTTGCTGACTGTTTCCATGAATTTGGTTTCTTCGATTAACAATTATCAGCTCTCACTGAAGGATTCACGAATAAAGCCTGCCTTTGGTTTTCATCCAGAGCAGCCGCTCCCAGGTGATGAAGAAGTGAACGAACTTTTGAACTGGATGCGGGAACATCATCAAGATATGGTTGCCATAGGTGAGGTTGGGCTGCCCTATTATTTAAGGCAGGAAAATCCCGATATTGATAAGTCAGCGTATATAGCGATACTGGAGAGGTTCCTGACCTTAGCTAAAGAGGTTGAAAAGCCGGTTATCCTTCATGCCGTACATGACGATGCACCCATCGTTTGCGACCTTTTGGATAAGCATCAAATCACAAAGGCACACTTTCATTGGTTTAAAGGCGATATCCGGACAGTCGAAAGAATGGCCGAAAAGGGCTATCGCATTTCGATTACACCTGATGTTTGTTATGAGAGGGAAATACAGGAATTGGTTTCGGAATACCCACTTAAGCTGATGATGATTGAAACGGATGGACCATGGCCGTTTGAAGGGGTTTTTAATGGGAAATGGACCCATCCCGGCATGATGCATGACAGTGTGCGCCAGATTGCTTCGATTAAAGGATTGCCGATTGAGGATGTCTATGAAATCCTTTATCAAAATACGAAAGATTTTTATCATATTTAAAGGTACCGGTTACCATACCCGGTACCTTTTTTAGTTCATAGAAAGGTCCTTTTAACCTTTTCCCAAAAGGAATTGTCTTTTAATTTAACAGTCTTGATGACTTTACCGCTTAACCGGACCTTTACTTTTTCGACATGATTGATGCTTAGTGCTTCATTGTCCATTCCGATGATCGGATAGCTTGGTCCGTTTTCTTCAAGGTGGACGGTCAACGTCTTATCACCGCTTAAAATAAATGAGGAACCTAGGGTCCGATATGTATTATTATTGACGGAAGCAAGCTCGCTCACTTGAAAGCAAGGGAGGAGGGGATCGACAACGGATCCATTGACCGATTTATTATAGGCGGTGCTTCCAGTCGGAGTCGCAATGATGATTCCGTCCCCGCGAAAAGTTTCAAAATGGAGTAGATCGATGAAGATATCCATGATGAACGTTTTGGTGATGGAAGACCGGATACTGAGTTCATTAAGGGCATAAAAGGAGGGTTGATCGTCCAACTGGATAGCGATGGTTGGGTATTTACGGACCTCGATTTGCTCTTTTGTCATGGCATCGATCATTTTATCACTGTCTTCCAAATGGAAATCGCAATACATATTCAAGTTACCTGTGGTGGAAATGCCCGCATATAAACAGTCATCCCTGAAACCGGTTTTCCGGGCTGCCTGCAGGAATGTGCCGTCATCACCGATGCTTACGATGATGTTTGCTTTCGTGAAATCCTGGATGACTTCATACGAATGTTGCTTTGCCAAGTCTGACAAGTATTTTACCTTGCTAATCATCTCTGCATTCGGTGCATGGAAAAAATAAATATTCCTTCGAGTGTTCATCATGTTCCCCCCTAGTATGTATGGTGATGAAAGGGCTTTCTTTATCCTGTTTACGATAAATGCAATTTGTACAAAATGGACCAATGCATTTCCAATTTGAGGATTCTTTGCTACAATTTTATATGTCTTAGTTTATCATGGAATGAAACATTTTCGTCATTAGTTCGTATGGTAAGAAGGATACATATATTTAAGGGGGAAAACAGATGAATGGAAAGCGTTGGGCGGCACTTGGAATCGCAGCCGTTTTATTTTTTGTCTCAATTGCTGTTGGGGCGGCTACGACTCTATTTACAGCGGATACGGAAAATATCATTGATGAATTATTTGCTTCCGAAAGTGCATTTTACGAGGAAGTCATAGAAGGTGATGATTACTCAAATGTAATTGCCGTATTTGATGTAGAGGGCACGATTCAAGATACAGGAGAAGCCTCATTACTTAGTTCAGCAACATATAATCATCGTGCCTTCATGGATAAGCTGAAGATGGCAGAGGAAAATGATGATATCAAAGGAATCATCCTTCGGGTAAATTCTCCAGGCGGCGGTGTCGTCGAAAGTGCAGAGATCTATGACAAGATCCTAGATATCAAGAAAGTGAAAAAACCTGTTTATGTTTCCATGGGATCAATGGCGGCTTCAGGCGGATATTATATTTCTGCACCAGCCGATAAGATTTATGCTAGCCCGGAAACGATGACGGGTTCACTAGGAGTCATCATGCATGGGTATAACTACGAGAAGCTGGCCAAGAAGTATGGTGTCGAGTTCGAAACCATCAAAAGCGGACCACACAAAGATATTATGAGTCCAACCCGGGAAATGACTGGGGAAGAACGAGAAATACTGCAGAATATGATTAATAATTCTTATGATCAATTTGTAAAAGTCATTGCAGACGGACGCGGAATGACAGAGAAGGAAGTAAGGAAAATTGCCGATGGACGCATTTATGATGGGCGTCAGGCTAAAGAAAACCATCTAATCGATGATTTCGGTCATTTGGATGATGTAATTGCCGCAATGAAAACGGATATCGGTAAAAAGGATGCTCAAGTTATCCGTTATACAGATGAGGCAGGTTTCGGTTCATTATTCAGTATGGGTGCGCAAAAAATGTTGGGAAATGATGTGGAAACGGCAGTCTTGACAAAAATCCTTTCCTCTTCAAATTCTCCACGCTTAATGTATTTGTATGCGGAATAGGGGGGCTGAAGGATGACGGAACGAAATGAAAACAATGAACAAATCGCTTCATCCAATCTTATGGCAGATCAAGAGGTTCCCGTTCAGCAGGAATTTACACCAGCCAGTAAGACCGTGGATGATGATGGAGTCAAGAAAGTGCATTTTGCTGGTTTTTGGATGAGGTTTTGGGCCTATTTAGCAGATTTATTGGTTATCGGAAGTTTGAACCGGATTTTGATTCATCCGATCTTCAAGTTTTATGAAGGGACAGATGATCTCTGGTTTTCCGCAGAGGGCTTCTTAACGGGGGTCGTATTCTTCTTATATTTTGTTTTAATGACCAAATTCTTGAACCAGACCCTTGGCAAGATGATTTTTGGACTGAAAGTCGTTGCATTGAAAGAAGAGAAAAAAACCATTTCATGGGGGACGGTATTGTTCAGGGAGCTGATTGGACGCTATATTTCAAAAGTCACTTGGATTGGCTATCTCTTGGCAGGCCTTTTACCGAAGAAGCAGGCTTTGCATGATGTCTTTGCAGACACGGGCGTTGTGTTGATCAGAAGATGATTCTTCCATTCATAAATCTGCAAGAGCGGAATTTTCGCTTTTGCAGGTTTATTTTTTTTGCATATGCCGATAATGATAGGCTGAAGGGGTGTGGGTGCATGAAGTGGCTATTGTTGATTATAGGTATCCTCATTTTGGTGCTGCTGATTGTTGTTTTCACTAAAGTAAGAGTGTACATCGACTACATACGTATCCAAACGAATGACCAAATACATATTAAATTATCAGCCTGGTATGGGCTTTTTCACTATACATTCAAGGTTCCGGTCATCAAAATGGAAGATGACTCTGCAGCTATAGTAGTAAAGGAAGAGCAAGAAATGAACGGAAAAACCAAAAAGGAAGAAAAGAAAAAAATCACAGCCGAAGATTTGCGTGACGGATTCGCAGACAGTCTGGAAATGCTTCAGCATATAATCGGATTTCATGGGATCGTCCGTCAATTCACAGGGAAAGTCCAAGTCAAAGAATTCACCTGGCATAGTATGGTCGGTACTAAAAACGCTGCACACACCGGTGTTTTAACTGGAGCATGCTGGGCACTTAAAGGTTCGATCATCGGGTTGCTGACAACCTATTTCAACTTCCGGATCATGCCCTCCTATTCCATTACACCCGACTTTCAGAGATGGCAGGCAAACACGAAGATTTCCTGCATATTACAATTTAGAATCGGGCAGGCTATGGTGACTGGAATAAAACTGCTTCGTTATTGGAAAGGCGGAAAGCCGCATTTCAAATCCAGGAAATTAGCGAAGCTAGCAGGTGATTCCAATAAACAATCGTTCTAGAGTGGAGGAATTTAAATGTCAGATCATCCGATCCAAGGTTTAATGAAAGAAGCTATGGAAAATCTGAAAGAAATGGTTGATGTGAATACGATCATCGGGGATCCGGTGGAGACTCCGGATGGAAGTGTCATTTTAACCGTATCCAAAGTGGGATTTGGTTTTGCAGCCGGTGGCAGCGAATTTATGATGGATGGGAACCATCAAGGACAGCAAGGTGATTCCAAGCAGCCTTTTGGCGGCGGTAGCGGCGGTGGGGTTTCCATAACACCGATTGCCTTTTTGATTGTCGGTTCCCATGGGGTGAAAATGATTCATCTGGATGAAGGGACGCATCTTCTCGAAAAAATGATGGATTTAGCTCCCCAAGTCGTCGATAAAATTCAGTCCATGCTATCCAAGAAAGACAGTAATCAAAAGCAAGGCAGTAATCAAGGCGGCAGTCAACCAGCTGTAAAGAGGTACCAAGAACCTAAACAGGATATAGATTTCTAACTGTGACTCGGCACCCGCCGAGTTTTCTTTTTGCTGCAGTCTGCCAATACACCATAAAAGGCTTGGATGTCGGACATGTGCAAGCACGACTCACATTTCCCAATTCAATTTATTGCAAAATTCCGGTAAAACAAATATGATTATGCTTGTACATATAGCAGAAAAAGGAGGAATTATTAATGGCTTCAGTTACATTTAAAAACAACCCGATCACTTTAGTGGGACAAGAACTAAAAGTTGGGGACAAAGCACCTGATTTTACAGTATTGGCAAATGACTTATCACCGGTTACATTAAGCGACTCCAAAGGTTCTGTCCGCATTATCAGTGTGGTTCCATCCGTGGATACAGGTGTATGTGATGCACAGACACGTAAATTCAATGAAGAAGCGGCGAAATTGGATAATGTGAAAGTACTGACGATCAGTAACGATCTTCCTTTCGCCCAAAAACGCTGGTGTGCGGCAAGCGGCTTGGACAATGTTCAAGTTCTTTCCGATCACCGTGACCTTTCGTTCGGTGAAGCATATGGTGTCGTCATGCAGGAACTTCGTCTATTGGCCCGCTCTGTATTCGTAGTGAACAGCTCTGATGAAATCACGTATGTAGAATATGTGAGTGAAGGTACGAACCATCCAAATTACGAAGGTGCAATCGAAGCGGCTAAAGCGGCAAAATAAGATGCAATCCTAAGAAACCGGGCGCTAAGTGCCCGGTTTTTTGATTTGGCTTTATTTAACGGATGTTATTTTATATGCTTAGTTTAGTTATGGCTCCAAACTCGGACCATTCAGTGGTAAAACAATTTTGCCAGACCACTCTTGACCATTAGGTGTTCCCACTTTTATGTCAATTTCATTAGGCCACGACGGCATTTGTCTTTGATGAGTTCCTGGAAACCCCGCTTGTTGCCCTGCTCGGTATCCATCCCGATACCCTTGTCGATACCCTTGTCGATATCCTTGTCTGAACGCTTCTTGAAACCCTTGTTGCCCTTGTTGTTGCCTGTTAATTTCATCTTCTGACTGTGTATCATGTTGCTGATTTATCGGATTAACCTGCCCATGATAGTATTGATATTGATTATCCATAATAATCACCACCTCATGTATGTTATTCTGTTTGGGCATTCAGTGAGCTTTTCCAAAATAAAAAATACAGGGCAACAACCCTGTATTTCATTTACTTTTTAATTACTCGTGGTTGAAATTTTGAAAAAGGAGTGCGCGCAGTACGTTAAACAAACGAAGGATGATTAGCAGGACGTACGGCTTGTATCTCTTACTTCTTACCTTTAAAATAGGGACAGAAGCAAACAGGAGGAATTAATAAGTGAAGTCTACCCCAGTTGAACAATTATTTAATGAATTTGATGAAACAGCCCAAATACTGCAAAGCGAACTATCATGTACGTATCTGGATGCCCTGGGTGAAACGGGCGAGAATTTCTTCCAAGGGAAAGTCCTTCAGGAGGAAATCAGTGAAGTATCGAAGAAAAGGTTAGTGAAGCATTATGCAGATTTTTCACCGGAGAAATATGAGAAGGAAGCAATCCGTAAAGCATATCAGCTTGCTATTTTAAAAGGCATGCAGCAGAGCGTTCAGCCGAATCATCATATGACTCCTGATGCAGTCGGCATGTTCGTCAGCTATTTAGTAGGTAAATTCACCAAGGATCAAAAAGAGATAGTCATGCTCGATCCTGCCATTGGAACGGGGAATTTACTATTTGCGATCTTGAATCAACTTACTGATAAAAACATCGCTTCATATGGTGTCGAAATTGATGAAACCTTGATCAGGCTTGCATATGCAGGTGCCAACCTGCAAGAACACCCGCTGGAATTTTTCAACCAGGACAGCTTGGAGCCGCTTTTCATCGATCCTTCAGATGTTGTGGTCAGTGATTTGCCGATAGGTTATTACCCGAATGATGTGCGCGCAGCTGAGTATGAATTGAAGGCCGATAAGGGACATTCGTATGCACATCATTTGTTTATTGAACAAGGTGTTAAACACGCGAAGGATGGCGGACATCTATTCTTCATTGTCCCGAATAACCTGTTCGTCTCGGAGGAAGCTCCGAAACTCAATGATTTCCTGAAGAAACATACACATATCCAAGGGATGGTGCAACTGCCGCTTTCCATGTTTAAGAGTGAAGCGGCTGCGAAAAGCATCCTGATTCTCCAAAAGAAAAAAGAGGGTATCGAAGCACCGAAGAAGGCATTGCTCGTACAACTTCCGAAGTTGTCGGATTTCGAAGCGACCAGGTCCGTCATGCAACAGATGGACGATTGGTTTAAAGAAGAAAAATAGTCAATGAAAGCTGATGCCGCAGGCATTGGCTTTCTTTTTTTCTTGAAAGAGTGATTATTTGCAATTTTTCATTATTGTTTGGTTGGATTCGCTTGCCATGATAAGATTGTACAATACACTGCACGTTTCGTTGCGATGAATATTGAAAGCAACTAGCTTAGAGTAAAGGAGCAGGATGGATGTCAAAAATCATGGCTATTAATGCGGGCAGCTCATCATTGAAGTTTCAGCTTTTTGAGATGCCTTGTGAAAATGTAATTACAAAAGGTCTTGTAGAAAGAATCGGCTTGAAAAATTCCGCATTTACCTTAAGCGTCGTAGGCGAAAAGGTTACTGAAACGATGGATATACCCAATCATGAAATAGCTGTAGGGCTTTTATTGAAAAAGCTGATTGACCATCGCATCATTGACTCCTTTGAAGAGATAGATGGCGTAGGGCATCGGGTGGTGCATGGCGGTGAGATATTCACGGAATCGGTCTTGATTACGGAGGACGTAATAGAGGAAATCGAAAAGCTTTCCGAGTTGGCACCCCTTCATAATCCCGCTAATATCACCGGAATCAAAGCCTTCAGGCGAATACTGGACGATGTGCCAGCGGTTGCGGTATTCGACACTGCCTTCCATCAAACGATGGCGGCAGGTTCCTATTTGTACAGCTTACCTCTAGAATATTATGAAAAGTACGGAATAAGGAAGTATGGATTTCATGGCACTTCACATAAATATGTATCGCAGCGGGCTGCCGAAATGATTGGCCGCCCAATTGAACAGCTTCGGTTGATATCGTGCCATTTGGGGAATGGTGCAAGCATTACGGCCGTAAAGGGCGGCAAATCAATTGATACATCAATGGGATTTACGCCATTGGCCGGTGTTACTATGGGAACGCGTTCAGGGAACATCGACCCTGCACTGATTCCTTATATCATGGAAAAGACGGGAAAGACAGCAGATGAAGTGCTGGATGTCCTGAATAAGAAAAGCGGCATTCTGGCCCTTTCCGGATTTTCCAGCGACCTGCGCGATATTCAAGTTGAAGCCGACAAAGGCAATGAGCGGGCTGAACTCGCACTTAAAGTTTTCGCAGACCGGATTCACAAGTACATAGGCTCCTATTCAGCAAAAATGGGAGGTGTGGACGGCATCATTTTTACAGCGGGCATTGGTGAAAACAGTCAAACCATCAGGGGGCGGATCTTGGAGGGGCTTGAATTCATGGGGGTATATTGGGATAAAGACCTCAATCGCATCTCGGGTAAGGAAGCGTTCATCAATGCACCCTATTCCCCTGTGAAAGTCATGGTCATCCCAACTAATGAAGAAATCATGATTGTCAGGGATACGATGAAAATAGCTTTGAGCGAAACTTGGAAAGCATGACTTCCTGTTTTATGATGATCCCCTTATCTCTCTGGTAAGGGGGCTTTCCCATGAAATCTCAACCTCAAAATCCTCCTTCGCTTGGTTTTATGCCCATGCAATCCAAACCCTTGAACGCTGGATCGCCATCATCTATTCTCTAAAAAAGCATCCCTCTATGTTATACTTAAGGGAGAATCCACCAATTCTGTACATAGGAGGCTTGATGCATGGAATTCACGAACCGGGAAATGAAACTTTTGGATGAAATTAGTGAATGGCAGGAAAAACTTTATCAATATGAGCCAACGGATCTGGCTGCATTGTATGATAAATGGTTGGAGCAGGGGTTTGCCCTGCTTCCGGAAAACGTCCAACAACAGTTTTTTGACAAGCTTGATACTTGGCTTTTTCATTTGCATGCCATGGTTCAGAGCTCACAAGTTCAAATAGATGCAAGAGAGCGGATTTTAGCATCTGCGCGCGTGTTTAATGAAGAAATCGAAACGCTGAGCGATTTGAAACACTTACCGATCGATCAGATGAATTACATAGCCAATCAGCATATCGCTAAGCATCGCTTATATTCATTTGCACAAGGCGGGATGAGCGGATCTGGAGGCCTGCTTCTGCTAGGGAGCGATATTCCGGCCATGACGGTCATCAATGTCAGGACCGTACAGCTGATTGCGATGTCTTATGGTGTTGAGGTGAATACACCGTTTGAAATGATGCTGGCCCTTAAGGTATTCAATGCAGGAGCGATGCCAAAAAGGCTCCAAGGAATAGCTTGGGAAGAATTGATCCGCGAGGTCCAGACTGCAGAAGATGATTATTTTTATTTAGGAATCGAAGAACTGACAAACCCCACCTGGATGGAACAGCCGCTGAAGCAGCTGTTGAAAGCATTGGCCATTACTGTTTTCCGAAAAAAACTGGTTCGGGGCATACCGTTCATCAGCATGGCCATAGGGGCTGGGTCCAATTATCAAATGACCCGGAATGTCAGTGAATTTGCCCAAAAGTTCTATCAATACCGTTATTTACTGGAGAAGAAGGCTGATGAAGAATGAGTGTCAAGAATCATAAAAAAGCCATCACGGAGGCAGTTCGCTGCATGGTGATGACCGTCAGCGATACGCGAAATGAAGAAACGGATAAAAGCGGAGCACTGATGATGGAATTGCTGAAGTCGAATGGGCATGAAGTGACGGATTATGTAATCGTTAAAGATGAACGGAAAGCGATTCAGGATGCGGTCACTTTAGGTAGCCGAAGCAGCACGGTCGATGTCATATTAACAAATGGAGGCACTGGCATCGCCAATAGGGATGTGACGATCGAGGCGGTCAAAGAGTTGATGACCAAGGAAATTCCCGGTTTTGGCGAGATTTTTCGAATGCTCAGCTATCAAGAGGATATCGGTTCTGCCGCCATCCTATCCAGGGCGATCGCCGGAGTCGTGAACAACAAAGCGGTTTTTTCCACCCCAGGCTCTTCAGGGGCGGTTAGGCTCGCAATGAATAAATTGATTCTCCCGGAATTGGGACATGTCGTTGGTGAACTTCGCAAGGATTTATAAGAGGGATGCAAAAAAAAGCCACAGTTTAAAACTGTGGCTTTTTTTTGCATGGAAATGGCCTTAATTATGCATCTTTTCAGTCACGCCTTGATTGGCACGATACCATAGCCATAAATCATTGATGATGGAAGCAAGTTCCGCAATTTCGGAATTGAGCTGGCATGATTTGGCGAAATTACTCTCATCGGAGAGCCGAAACTGCTTTCGGTTAATGGTGGATTCCAGTTCCTTGATGCGGTCCGGGATGCTTCCCCGGATATTCTCCCAATGTACGAGTATTTGCTGTTGCTCGCCTTTTGTATATTCATCCCACTCCAGATTCAAATCGGGAATGGAGATGCCAAGCCGTTCATCATAGATAAATAGTTCTTTCATATGCCCTCCGCTTTTCGATTTATCATACTCCTAGTTTACTATATTCTCGCGGAAGCATCCAATGTGTAAATTCCCTGAAAATATTAGCGGATTATTTAGCGAAATCTTTAAAATACCCCTTGTATTCCTTTAATAAAGATGATAAAGTACTATCATAGATTGAATAAAAATAACAAACGATGAATTTTTATTCACACGAAAGGACGATGGAAATGAAAAATCAAAAAGTTGTTTTAGCATATTCCGGAGGTTTGGATACTTCCGTTGCAATTAAATGGTTACAAGATCAAGGGTACGAAGTTGTGGCATGCTGCTTGGATGTCGGTGAAGGGAAAGATTTGGATTTCATTAAAGAAAAAGCGATCACTGTCGGTGCTGTAAGTTCTTATGTCATTGATGCGAAGGATGAATTCGCTGATGAATTCGCATTGACGGCTCTTCAGGCACATACTTTGTATGAAGGGAAATATCCATTGGTATCTGCATTATCACGTCCGCTGATCGCGAAGAAATTAGTGGAAGTGGCTGAAGCGGAAAACGCGGTAGCCGTTGCGCACGGTTGTACGGGAAAAGGAAATGACCAAGTGCGTTTCGAAGTATCCATCTCCGCCTTGAACCCTAATTTGCAAGTTCTTGCACCTGTTCGTGACTGGAAATGGTCTCGTGAAGAGGAGATTGAATATGCAGCGAAAAATGGCATTCCCGTTCCGATTGGCATGGCGAGTCCATTCTCGATTGACCAAAACCTTTGGGGAAGAAGTAACGAATGCGGAATCCTCGAAGATCCATGGGCAGCTCCGCCGGAAGAGGCATATGATCTGACTGCAAGCCTTGAATGTACGCCAGATACTGCTGATATCATTGAAATTGGTTTTGAACAAGGTGTGCCGGTTACATTGAATGATAAAAACTATAAACTGGCTGACCTGATCGTCGAGTTGAATCAAATTGCCGGCAAGCACGGGGTTGGACGTATCGATCACGTTGAAAATAGATTAGTAGGAATCAAATCGCGTGAAGTCTATGAAGCTCCTGGTGCGATGACATTGATAGCTGCACACAAAGAACTTGAAGATATCACACTTGTAAAAGAATTGGCTCACTTCAAACCGGTGATCGAGAAGAAAATGACTGAATTGATTTATGAAGGACTTTGGTTCTCTCCGCTTCAAAAAGCTTTGGCTGCATTCCTGAAAGAAACACAAGTGAATGTAACGGGTACGGTCCGTGTGAAACTATTCAAAGGCCATGCGATTGTTGAAGGAAGAAAATCCGAGTACTCCCTATATGACGAAAAATTGGCTACTTATACAAAAGCGGACGAATTCGATCATGATGCAGCAGTTGGATTCATCAAGTTATGGGGACTTCCAACGAAAGTGAACAGCATGGTCAATAACAAGAAGGTGACAGTGTGAGCAGCAAGCTTTGGGGAGGAAGGTTCACGAAATCTGCCGAAGAATGGGTAGATGAATTCGGGGCTTCCATTTCCTTTGACCAGGAACTTGTCCTTGAAGATATTCAAGGCAGTTTAGCTCATGTAACCATGTTAAAGAAATGCAGCATTTTACCTGAAGAAGATGCGGATCAAATCATTGCGGGTCTGAAAAGTTTACAGGAAAAAGCTGAGAAGGGTGAATTGACTTTTAAGGTTGAGATGGAAGATATCCATCTTAACCTGGAAAGTATGCTAATAAGCGAAATCGGTCCAGTTGGCGGAAAGCTTCATACAGGAAGAAGCCGTAATGACCAAGTTGCAACCGACCTTCATCTGTATATGCGGAACCAAACGAAAGTGATTCTGGAACTCATCAATGATTTGCAAATGGCGATTTTGGGACAAGCTAAGAAAAATGTGGAAACACTAATTCCAGGTTATACACATTTGCAGCGTGCGCAGCCCATTTCATTTGCCCACCACTTAATGGCTTATTTTTGGATGCTTGAGCGTGATAAGCAACGCTTCACCGAGAGTTTCAAAAGGATCAATATTTCTCCATTGGGAGCCGGGGCATTAGCTGGGACGACCTTCCCGATTGACCGTGCCCTCAGTGCGGAGCTATTGGGGTTTGAGGGAATTTACGAAAACAGCCTTGATGCGGTGAGTGATCGTGATTTTGCCATTGAATTCATGAGCAACAGTGCAACAATGATGATGCATTTATCCCGTTTCAGCGAAGAAATCATTCTCTGGTCAAGCCAGGAATTCCAATTCATTGAATTGGATGATGCGTTTTCCACGGGAAGCAGCATCATGCCGCAAAAGAAAAACCCTGATATGGCGGAATTGATCCGTGGTAAAACAGGACGGGTTTATGGGAACCTAACGGGTTTATTGACTGTTTTGAAAGGACTGCCGCTTGCTTATAACAAAGATATGCAAGAAGATAAAGAAGGCGTTTTTGATACGGTTAAGACCATTGTTGGTTCACTTAAAATATTTGCCGGCATGATTTCAACGATGAAAGTGAAAACGGACGTAATGGAAAAAGCAACAAAAAATGACTTCTCGAATGCGACGGAATTAGCTGATTACCTAGCTTCAAAGGGTATGCCTTTCCGTAAAGCGCACGAAGTGGTCGGGAAGCTTGTATTGTTCTGTGTCCAGAATGGCTGCTATTTAGTGGACCTAAGCATGGAACAATTCCAGGAAGCTTCCGAGTTGTTTGAACAGGATATTTATGATGCATTAAATCCTTATGAAGCAGTTAAACGCCGTAACAGTGCGGGCGGTACAGGTTTTGCCCAAGTTTTGCTGGCGATTGAAAAAGCGGAAAAACTAGTAAGTGAATAACAGGAAAAAGCTCGTTCACCTATTTGGCGAACGAGCTTTTTATATCATTTCTTTATCAATTCGTACGCACGACCATTACATCACAGTTGGAATGGCGAACGATGCCTTCCGACACACTGCCGATAAGGAAACGTTCGACTGCGTTAAGGCCCGTTGCACCGCATACAATTAAATCGATCTTATGCTTTTTCGCTAAATCCCTTGGAATTTGAACTTTAGGAGAACCATATGCAACCACTGTTTGGACCTTTGCAATCCCGGAGGCAATGGCATCCGTTTTATACTTGTCCAATAGCTCGTTGGCAAAGGTTTCAGAGTGATCACGGATAGTCATATCATAAGCTTCGACAGTAGGGAAATTCCTTGTATCCACGATATGTGTCAGCACAAGGGTAGCGTCACTGAGTTTTGCTAAATAGATTGCCTTTTTTAGGGCCCACTCTGCTTCTTCCGAACCGTCCACTGCTACAAGAATATTTTTATAATCTATACTATTCAAGTGAATCTCCTCCTTCTATTATATTCCTATTATACTATGGTTTACCTAATGGATCTGATTTCAATTGTAACAAATTAGCGAATGTTTTAGCCAATTATCTGGAAATCAAATAAGGGAAAATGATTCTAACCTTATTATGTGATGTGAAAAATATAATGAAAGATATCAAAGCATGCAAAAGTACGTTTAAATATTATGCATAGTTTAATATTGGGGCCACATAATAAAAGGAAAATAAAAATTAGGTTTATAATCATTTCAAGCCTTGTCTTTTCTCTTCTATTATAGTGTGGTTTTGTCACGGGTAAGTTGAATGATTCGGATCGATTAGTTGAAATGAATTTTGAATAATAGATACCCCCGTCTTAAATGAAGGCGGGGGTATCCGGGTTTCGATCTATTTAAATGGTTAAAACATCTTCACTTTATGATTTGCAGGCTCTTTGGGAATTTGGTCAAAACTTCACAGCCGGTATCGGTGATCAGTAAATCATCTTCAATCCTGACGCCGGCAACATTTGGAACATATATGCCAGGTTCGATGGTATAAACCATTCCGGATTGAAGTTCGAGGGAATTCGTTTCAGTCAAGGATGGGTACTCATGGACGCTGATCCCTAGTCCGTGGCCGAGCCTGTGCGGGAAGAATTCACCGTATCCTTTATTCCTAATGATGTTTCTGGCAGTCAAGTCTATTTCGGAACAGGATACACCAGGTTTACTGGCTGCAACGGCAGCTTCTTGTGCTCTAAGTACAGTTTCATATATTTCTGCCTGTTTATCATTGATATCCCCGTAAGCAACCGTTCTAGTGATGTCAGAGCAGTACCCTTCATGAACGACGCCCAGGTCAAATAGGACAAGGTCGCCGCGCTGAACCTTCGTATTCCCGGGTGTGCCATGTGGGGAAGCGCCATTTTTACCAGTCAGGACCATCGTGGAAAAAGACATTTGGCTGACTCCGGCCTTTTTCAATTCATATTCTATCGCTGCAAGGATTTCCATTTCCGTTTTACCCTCTTGAATTTCGCTGACGCCCACTTCGATCGCAAAGTCGGCAAGGCGGCATGCTTCACGGATTTTGACCATTTCATCTTCCGATTTGATCATTCGCATCCTTTGAAGTTTCTCTTCTGCGGAAACGAGCTTTGGTGCTCCGAAATATTGTTGGACCTTTTCATAACGTTCTACATTCATATGCTCTTTTTCAATGGCCATTGTATGAATGGTTAACCCGCGATCCTTCACTGCTTGCTTAACTTTTTCCCAAGGATTTTCAATATCGGTGTAACCGATGATATCTCCAGCCCATCCAGCCTGTTTAGCATCCGGGACTTCCATCTGCGGGCAGACAAGGAATGGGTCGGCATTTGCAAAAATGGCAAGTGCTAGCAGTCTTTCATGAGGATCACTATAAAAACCGCTCAAATAGAAGATGCTCTCTGTTGATGTAAGTATAGCGGCTTCAGCCTCATTGGCCTGTAGCCAATTGTGTAGTTCTGTCAAACGTTCATTCATGACGATACCTCCATTAATAAGATATAATTACCTTAGCAATATTTAAAAGTATAGTAAATGGGAAAGGCCTAAGAAAGCTACTTGAAAAAATTAGTGGGTATGGGAAGGGAGCATCAAAAATGAAAGTATCTTTTCATGGACATGCAGTTGTAAAAGTCGAAACGAATGGTAAAACCATTTTAATCGATCCATTCATTACTGGAAACGAATTGACCGATTTGAAGGTTGAAGATGTGAAACCGGATGTGATTATCTTAACACATGGCCATAATGACCATGTCGGTGATACGGTTGAATTGGCCAAAAGGCATGATGCACTTGTCATCGGCATTGCAGAGATTGCGGACTACCTGGGTGCTCAAGGGGTTAGGACCCACGGGATGAGCATCGGCGGAGCTTTCGAGTTCGATTTTGGAAAAGTGAAACTGACGCCAGCCTTCCATGGAACGGGATTCAATAACGGAGAGGGGCAAATCATTTATTTAGGGATGCCTGCTGGCGTATTGCTTATGATAGAAGGGAAAACGATCTATCATGCAGGGGATACAGCGGTATATTCCGATATGAAACTGATCGGGGAGCGTCATCCGATTGACTTGGCATTCTTGCCAATCGGCGACAATTACACCATGGGCCCTGAAGATGCGGCACTTGCTGCGAAATTCCTTCAAGCCAAACAAGTCGTGCCGATTCATTACAACACTTTCCCTGTAATCAAACAGGATCCTGGTAAATTCATCGACTTGCTTGAAGAGGGAAATGGACTGATCATGGAAGCCGGGGATGAAATAGAACTTTAATAGGAGCGGGAGCCTGCATGGGCTTCCGTTTTTTTATGTGTAACGTGTGGGGATGGAAGGCCGGATTGACTGTTCTCCGTGCAGCATTGCCCTTTACGCAGATGGTTCTTGCAATGGAAAATAAAGTCTCGTTCTGCAGCCGAGTCTTTTTTCCTTTTACAGGCATAAAATGAATAGATGAAAAAAAGGGGGGATTGGATGAAACAGAGATTATTGCTGTGTTTGCTCTTATGCGGTGTAATGCTGTATTATGCCGTGCCGCGTTTGTCGTTGGAAAGTGGCGGTCTGGAGAGTCTGTTTGCAGGATCCTGGCTGTTGTTTGCATTGTTGGCGGTAGCTGGAAACTTGACGGGCATACTATATTCTCCTAAGAAACAAAAGGTAAAACGCAAGCTGGAATACAAAAGGTTGCGTCAATACTAGTAGTTGTTTGATAAACTAGGCTCTTTGACCTTATAATGGAGATTAGGAATACCGTGAAAAGGGTGAAGCGCTTGGCTACAAAGCATGAACAAATATTAAAACATATCGATGGGCTCCCTGTTGGCGAAAAGATTTCCGTCCGTCAAATTGCGAAAGCATTGAATGTTAGTGAAGGTACGGCATACCGGGCAATTAAAGAGGCGGAGAATCAGGGCTACGTGAGCTCGATTGAGCGGGTAGGCACGATCCGCATTGAGAAAAAGAAAAAAGAGAATATTGAAAAGCTCACTTTCGCAGAAGTAGTCAATATTGTTGACGGACAAGTTCTTGGTGGAAAAACGGGACTTCATAAGACATTAAATAAATTTGTCATCGGGGCGATGAAGCTGGATGCCATGATGAGATATACAGGGGCAGGAAACCTGCTGATCGTCGGGAACCGTACACAGGCCCACGAGCACGCGTTAAAAGCAGGTGCAGCAGTGCTGATCACCGGGGGATTCGATACGGAAGAGCCCGTTAAAAGGTTAGCTGATGAATTGGAGATGCCAGTCATCTCAACGAGTTACGATACGTTTACCGTCGCAACGATGATCAATCGGGCGATCTATGACCAATTGATCAAAAAGGAAATCTTGCTGGTTGAGGATATTTTGACACCAGTACAGGAAACGACCTTTTTGACTGTGGGTGACCGGGTTCAGACTTGGCATGAATTGAATCAGGAATCCGGGCATAGCCGTTTCCCTGTTGTCGATGACAATATGAAGGTTCAAGGAATGGTCACATCAAAAGATATCATCGGACAGGAAGAACTGACGCTCATTGATAAGGTGATGACGAAAAACCCGATGACCGTAGGCGATAAAATGAGTGTGGCATCTTCTGCACATATGATGGTTTGGGAAGGGATTGAATTGATCCCGGTCGTGAATGACAGTCATATCCTAAAAGGAATCGTGAGCAGGCAGGATGTGCTGAAGGCACTGCAAATGAGTCAAAGGCAGCCACAGGTCGGCGAAACGATCGACGATACGATCACAAGCCAGCTTGTGATGACTTCGAATCGTGGCAAGGGCGAGGAAGTGTATAACTATGGCGTCACTCCGCAGATGACCAATTACCTTGGGACCATTTCAAGCGGTGTGTTTACGACATTGGTCACCGACTCAGCAAACCGTGCACTTCGAAGCTATAAGCGCGGTGATTTAGTCGTGGAAAACATGACGATCTACTTCATCAAGCCAGTCCAGATCGACAGTACGCTTGAAATCCACCCCCGTGTCCTTGATGTAGGACGTAAATTCGGAAAAGTGGATGTCGAGGTGTTTAACCAAGGCAAACTTGTCGGCAAGGCGATGTTGACTTGCCAATTGCTGGACAGATCATGAAAAATAAAAAGGATAATCGAAATTCGATTATCCTTTTTGATTTGCAGCTTCTTCGATTGCATGCGGCAAATAAAATTTATACATTTTATAGCCGCCCCAAACACTGAATAGGCCTACGAAGATGAAAATGGCAGCAATGATATAAGTGATGGTCGTGTGGAACAGAAAAAGCTGATTGATTCCGAATAGTGCGACAAACGCACCAAGGGCGATGGAAGACTTCCCTGAAATCCACTTTTTCTCCATCGGCATCCTGGTTCGGACCGATTTGATTTTATAAAACAGATAGACCCCTAGTGAAAGAACGATCAAGGTGACAAGAATAGGCATCGTTTGAAATTCCCCCAATTTAACATATGTACCTTTTTATTGTAGCGGGAAATGAAAGAGAATGCCACCGTAAACAAGATGAGTCTTCCTATTTCTCCAATTTTTTGATTAAATGAAATATATCATCTTTATAAGGCTCGATAATACATATGTAAAGGGGAGATCTATATGAAAGCTGAAATATTAGCAGATATAAAGCGTTATGATACTATCATTCTCCATCGTCATGTCCGTCCAGATCCGGACGCTTATGGTTCACAGGGGGGATTGGCGGAAATCCTGAAAGCAACTTTCCCCGAAAAGCGAATTTTTACGGTCGGGAAAGAAGAACCGTCAATGAATTATTTAAGAAGGCTCGATGTGATTCCGGATGAAACATATCAAGGTGCTCTGGTCATCGTTTGTGACACCGCAAATACGGACCGGATTTGTGATGCAAGGTACACGACGGGGGATAAACTGATTAAGATCGATCATCATCCTAATGAAGATCCATATGGGGATATGCGCTGGGTCGATACATCGGCAAGTTCAACAAGTGAAATGATTTATGAATTTTACCAGTTCGGTAAAGAACAGGGCTTGAAGATGAGTGATGAAGCGGCACGCCTTCTATATGCAGGCATTGTTGGCGATACCGGCCGCTTCCTATTCCAGAATACGACTGAAAAGACATTTGCCTATGCCAGTGAATTGATTAACTATTCGTTCTCCCGCCCTCAGTTATATCAGGAGATGTATGACGTCGAGGAAAGCATAGTCCGGTTGAATGGCTATGTGCTGCAGCATTTTGAAATCCTCCCATATGGCACAGGGAAAATGATCATCACAAAAGATATACTTGAACGGTTCCAGGCTTCTACATCTGAGGCATCTCAGCTCGTTTCCTCGCTCGGTTCGATTAAAAGTGTTAAGTCATGGGTCTTTTTCATTGAAGAGGATAGAGAAATCAGAGTCCGTTTCCGTTCTAAAGGACCGATCATCAATACGATTGCCCGTAAATATAACGGAGGAGGCCACCCGCTTGCAGCAGGGGCTTCGATTCATTCTTGGGATGAAGTGGATAATATCCTTGCCGACATGGAAGAGTTGAATAAATCGGAATGAAAAAACTTAAAGACCAAATCGGATATGATTTGGTCTTTAAATATAGTGGCATGATTAAGAAGTAGTCCTTTTTAGTTTGATTTCAATATTCATTTTCGTATAGAACATGATTTCAACGACTTCAAGTCGATAGCGCTTTTTATTGATGGTCACGATCTTATTTTCTATGGACTTCTTCAAAAGCCCCTTTCCGTCATAGACACTGGCGACATCTTTGGCAAGAAGAGAGGAAAGGTCGTCCTCGATCACATCCTCGGCTTCTGCAATACTCAGCCGATCCAGACTGTATTTTTCATTCGTAATGGTTACTTCCACTTCCTGAATCGTCAATATCTCCTCGTTTTTCTGGTTCAATTTTTTATAATCCTGCTCCCAAATTGCGATTTTTCCGTTTAAATCCGTGATAAGTTCACTTTGTTCGTGAAGGGTCCGGATCTGCTTCTCCTGCTGGACACCATGCATATAAAAGAAAATCACCCAACTGATCAATCCGCCAAGTGCAGCTCCGGCAAAGAAGCGCTGCCAGGTGGGAGACCGGTGATAGGGGGGAATCCTCATGATGAAATATGCTCCTGCGTGAACCAGTTTATGATCAGTGCTCCTGTCTGTGCTCCGCCAAGTGCAGATAGAATCAATAGGACCTGCTTGACTATATCCTTCGTTTCCCCGTGGAAAATACCGCGTTCGAAATTATAGACCATATCAAAAGTACCGCCGATTGCAGCGACAATCGCCCAAATACGGAGGCTGTCCGACAGCCGGAATACAGTCGTCATCGGGGCTTGTCCAGTAAAAAAAGCTGCGAGGCCCCCGATTATCGAGCCGCCAAGCAATACGCCAAGCGATATGAAAAAGCTGTTGATGAAGGCTGGAACAAAGGCTTCATTCATATATCATCATCCTTTTTTTCTTGATATTCTTCTATTCATTTATATGGGAAGTTCAGAGGTAATATGATAGTCGTCGGAAATCATGAAGTTAAATTGCCCTGGTAATGAGAACATATTTTCTTTTTTTGAAATAAACACTATAATGAAAAGAAACATGCCTTACAAAGGTGGGAGAAAAAACGTGTATACTCATCTCCATATTCAGAGCGGATACAGCCTGCTGACAAGTACGGTGAAGATCACTGAACTTGTGGCCAAAGCGAAAGCGGATGGCTGTACAAGTCTTGCCTTAACCGATCGAAATGTTATGTACGGTTCGGTCTATTTTTATAAAGAATGCAAGAGACAGGGCGTAAAGCCGATCATCGGCATACTTGCGGATGTCCTTGATGAACGGGATTCGCCACATGGACTTCTTTTATTGGCAAAAAGTCTACAAGGATATCAAAACCTGCTTAA
The DNA here is from genome assembly GCF_043656335.1 of Peribacillus sp. NPDC056705. NCBI lineage: Bacteria > Bacillati > Bacillota > Bacilli > Caryophanales > Bacillaceae > Peribacillus > Peribacillus sp. NPDC056705. The sequence goes on from NZ_JBHTYI010000002.1 coordinate 303,318, forward strand.
AATAAGCAGTGCCATAAAAACGAAATCCCCGTCAGGTATTCCAATGAATTGGCTTAAAGCCTATTCCCGGGGCCTGATAGCAATCACTCCGGGTGCGGAGGGGCAAATAGAAACGCTATTGAGAGAAGAAAATCCACAGGAGGCCAAACAGGCAGCGGAACGATTTCTGCGAATTTTTGGTCATGATAACTTTTATGTATCCATACAGAGACTTTCGATCGGGAATGAGGAAAAAGGCAACGATGCCATAAGTCAGTTGGCGAGAGATTTAGAGATAAAGATTGTCGCGACGAATCCAGTCTATTATTTGAACGAAAGCGATGCACTCGCTCAAGAAGTCCTATTGGCAATTGGAAATGGCGACAAGCTGGCGGATGAGACGCATACGGTACTTGAATCCGATCAATTTTATTTGAAAAGCCGGGCCCAGATGGCAGAACTATTCCATGACAGACCGGATGCACTCGAAAATACACTGCATATTGCCGCGCAATGCAATCTGGAAATTCCATTTCACCGTTCACTGCTTCCTAAGTACCCTACTGAAGATGGTGTCACAGCAGAGGAAATGCTCGAGGCCATCTGTTTCCAAGGGCTGAAGAAAAGATTGCCGGAGCCATCCATTCAATATGAAGAGCGTCTGCGATATGAATTGGATATCATCACCAAGATGAAATTCAGCGATTACTTTTTGATCGTCTGGGACTTCATGAAATTCGCCAAGGACCATCAAATCCTGACAGGTCCTGGAAGGGGGTCGGCCGCCGGATCGATGGTCGCTTATGTGCTGTCGATAACGGATGTCGATCCAATCGAACATTCCTTGCTGTTCGAGCGTTTCCTGAATCCGGAACGTGTCTCGATGCCGGATATCGACATTGACTTCCCGGATAACCGCCGTGAAGAAGTGATAGCCTATGTCGCGAAGAAGTACGGGGAACTTCATGTAGCACAAATCATTACATTCGGAACATTGGCTGCCAAGGCTGCATTAAGGGATACAGGCCGTGTTTTCGGCTTGAATTCAAAGGAACAGGAAGCGGTATCGAAAATGATTCCAGGACGCCTGGGCATAACGCTTCCCGAGGCTTACAAGGAATCTAAAAGGCTCAGGGAATTCGTTAATGAGAGTGACCTGAATCAAAAACTTTTTCAAACCGCTTTATTGCTTGAAGGGCTGCCTCGCCATGCTTCGACACATGCTGCCGGCGTCGTCATCAGCGATCAGGCACTGACCGAGCATATTCCGATCCAGGGGGGGCATGAAGGCATCCATCTGACTCAATACCCAATGGACCTTCTCGAAGAACTGGGACTTCTTAAAATGGATTTTCTTGGACTCCGCAATTTAACGCTCATCGATAATATTTTAAATAACATTAAAAAGGGATCGGGGAAAAAGCTCGACTTGTCCCATATCCCAATGGATGACCCCGACACGCTAGCCCTTTTAGGGAGAGGCGAAACAACCGGAGTGTTTCAATTTGAATCGGATGGCATCCGAAAGGTTTTGATCAAGCTGAAACCGAATCGATTCGAGGATATCGTCGCGGTCAATGCCCTATATCGTCCAGGTCCGATGGAAAATATACCGCTGTTCATCGAGCGAAAACATGGACTGGCTCCGATTGATTACCTGCACGAGGATTTGAAGGATATCCTCGAGCCTACATACGGGGTCATCGTTTATCAAGAACAAATCATGCAAATCGCCTCCCGCTTAGCCGGGTTTTCATTAGGGGAGGCTGACCTGCTCCGTCGTGCCGTTTCGAAGAAGAAGAAGGATGTTCTGGATCAACAGCGGCAGCATTTCGTGAACGGCTCATTGAAACAAGGATACTCGGAAAAAACGGCAGATGAAATTTATTCCTTGATTGTCCGCTTCGCTAACTATGGATTCAACCGAAGCCATGCGGTGGCGTATAGTTTCATCGCTTATCAGCTGGGTTATTTGAAAACCCACTATCCGGAATATTTCATGGCAGCACTCCTGACATCGGTCGTCGGGAATGATGAAAAGATTTCGCAATATATCCGTGAAGCCAAAAAGAAAGGGATAATGGTTCTGACTCCATCGATTAACCGGAGCGGTTACCCGTTTTTACCGGAAAAGGAAGGGATCCGTTATAGCCTTGGAGCCATAAAGGGGATTGGCGGTACGGTCCTAAAAGAAATCTTTGCTGCAAGGAGGCAAAAGAAGTTCGCTGATTTATTCGATTTCTGTTTGCGCGTTTCGGGGAAAATCGTAAATAGAAAAGTATTGGAGGCGCTTGTGCATTCAGGTGCATTTGATGAATTCGGTGAAGACCGGGCAACATTGTTGGCGAGCCTGGACGTAGCGATCAATCATATGGAATTGGTTAATCCGGATGATGACCTATTCGATATGTTTTCGGATGGCGAGTTTTCACTCAAACCGAAATACAACCGAGTCGAGCCTATCCCTATCGAGCACAAACTCTCCTTGGAAAAAAGCGCATTGGGGCTTTATCTATCGAATCATCCGGTGACAAGCTACAGAGAACTTTTTCAGCACTTCGGCTGTTTGACCATAGATGAAGCCACCAATAAAAAGGAATCAAAAGTCTTGCTTGGCGCATACATCACGTCGGTTAAAACCATAAGGACAAAAAAGGGCGATGTGATGGCTTTCTTGAGCGTTAGTGATGAAGAAGGGGATATTGAAGCGGTCGTTTTTCCAAATGTTTATAAAAATCACTCTGCCGACTTGAATCACGGACAACTCGTCATGCTGCAAGGAACATTGGAAGAGCGGGATGGAAAAACACAGCTCCTGATCAGGAACGTATACCCGCTTGAAAAAGTGAAGCAGATGAAAGAGGAAAAAAACGGAACGATATTCCTGAAAATCGAGGCTGGCAAGCAAACGAAGGATACCCTGCAAAAAATAAAAAAAATTTTAATGCAGCATAGCGGTGAAACGAAGGTCATGCTTTTTTACGAGAGGGAAAACCGCTATGTACAGCTATCTTATTGGGATTGGGTCAATCCTACAGATAGACTGATGCAGGCATTATTTGACTTGGTGGGAAAAGGAAATGTGGTTTACAAGAAAGAATAACTGTTTTACAACTTTAATAGTTATGTTATATTGAAAACAGGCCGCTGTGGTCTGACCACTAGATTTCAGCATATAAGATATGGGATACCCAATTTGGTTTAGGAGTGAAACTATGACATTGAGAGAAGAAGCATTACATATGCACCGCTTGAATCAAGGAAAATTAGAAACAGTTTCGAAAGTACCGGTAAGGAATGCAGTAGATTTAAGCCTGGCTTATTCTCCTGGTGTCGCAGAACCGTGTAAAGATATTTACGATAAACCGGATACCGTTTATGACTATACAATGAAGGGGAATACTGTTGCTGTTATTTCCGATGGAACGGCTGTATTGGGACTTGGAAACATCGGTCCGGAAGCTGCCATGCCGGTTATGGAAGGTAAAGCCGTTCTATTTAAAAGTTTCGCTGGAGTGGACGCTTTCCCAATCTGTTTAAAAACGACGGATGTGGACAAAATTGTAGAGACCGTTAAGTTACTCGAACCGACATTCGGTGGAGTGAACTTAGAGGACATAGCCGCACCGAATTGTTTTGAAATTGAAGAACGACTAAAGAAAGAAATGAATATTCCTGTTTTTCATGATGATCAGCACGGTACAGCCATTGTTACTGTTGCCGGTCTTGTGAACGCGTTACGACTAGTGAATAAATCAATGTCAGAAATTAAAGTGGTAGCGAATGGGGCAGGCGCTGCGGGCATTGCCATCATTAAATTGCTTTATAGCTATGGGGTTCGTGACATCATCATGTGTGATACGAAGGGTGCCATTTATGAGGGCCGTTCGACAGGGATGAATGATACGAAAGAACAAGTGGCGAAAGTGACCAATCGAAATAGGGTTTCAGGACCTTTGGAAACTGTAATTCAAAACGCTGATGTATTTATAGGTGTTTCTGCTGCAGGTGCATTGACAAAAGAAATGGTTTCTTCGATGAACCGGGATGCGATCATTTTCGCGATGGCCAATCCAGATCCGGAAATCATGCCTGAAGAAGCAAAAGCGGCAGGTGCCAAGGTTGTTGGAACAGGCCGTTCGGATTTCCCGAATCAGGTCAATAACGTCCTTGCATTCCCAGGGATTTTCCGTGGTGCCCTAGATGCACGTGCGACTCATATCAATGAAAAAATGAAGGTTGCTGCAGTACAAGCCATTGCCGGTTTAATACAGGAACATGAGATAAACGAAGACTACGTCATACCTGCTCCATTTGATGAGAGGGTAGCACCTGCCGTCGCTGCTGCTGTAGCCAAGGCAGCAATGGAAACGGGAGTAGCTAGGATTAATGTAGATCCAGAGGAAATTAAAGAAAAAACAAAGAAATTAGCGATCATTGGAAAAAGTGAGGAATAATTAATTTGTCAGGTCGTACTTCTTCATCCAAAATTTATCTCGATGTCGTTGAGAGCCTACGTACCATGATTGAAGCGGACAGCCTCTTGCCAGGAGATAAAATCCCATCAGAACGGGAGTTATCGGATCGTTTTAATGTTGGCCGTTCCTCTGTCCGTGAAGCATTGCGTGCCTTAGAACTATTAGGGTTAATAGAAACAAGGCGCGGTGAAGGGACGTTTATCAGGGATTTCCAGGAGCATAAGCTAGTCGAGCTTCTGGGAACCTTTTTTTTGCAAGATAAAAAAGTACAAGAAGATTTGTCTGAGACGAAAAGGCTGATTGAAATTGACTGTTTGCGGATCGTCGCTTTTTTCGCTACGGCTGATGAAATCAAAAGATTAATGGTCTGGGTCAAAGCGGATGAGTTTCATGATGATGATTTCTTTTTAAGAATTGCCATTTTGAATCGCAATCGATTGCTGGAAAGAATTTGGCGCATTGTCAACAGCTATGCCAGAACATCAGAGATGGTACAGGGTAATGTGAAAAAAGAAGATTATCTGGCACTTCTTACATATTTGCTCGAACGTGATGAAGAAAAAGCCATCGAAACGTATCTTATTAGAATTAGAAATATGTCGAAGGACGAGTGACACCTTTTTACACAATACTAATTTTATTTCTGATATAGTTTGTACCAAGTATCATAAAATAGATAATTGGTGGTAAAGGGAGGATTAAGCTTGCTTAAAGAGCTATTTGCGAAGTCTAAGAAGAAATATGCAACGGTTCCTTTAGATCGTGAGAAACAAGATGTACCGGAAGGAATCATGACAAAGTGCACCGGCTGTAAAAAAATCATGTATACAAAAGAATTGGTGAAAAACAAGAAAGTCTGTCTGCATTGCGGGTACCATCATCCGATGTCTTCCCATGAGCGCATCGAATTTTTATTCGACGCAGGCACTTTTAATGAATTTGATAAAGAAATGATTTCGGTTAACCCGCTTGAATTTCCAGATTACTTAGAGAAGCTGGAAAAAGATAGAAAGAAAGCCAAGATTAATGAGGCGGTTGTCACGGGAGTGGGAAGCATCAATGGGTACCAAGTTTCCACGGCCATCATGGATTCAAATTTCCGGATGGGAAGCATGGGATCCGTTGTTGGGGAAAAAATCACCCGTGCCATTGAACGTGCAGGTGAATTGAAGATTCCGTTCATCATATTTACGGCATCAGGCGGCGCTCGGATGCAGGAGGGTGTTTTAAGCTTGATGCAGATGGCGAAGACCAGTGCGGCACTGAAGATATTCAGCAATGAAGGCGGACTGATCATATCAATGATGACCCATCCTACCACAGGCGGGGTTTCGGCAAGTTTCGCGTCACTTGGCGATATTAATCTAGCCGAGCCAGGAGCCCTTATTGGATTTGCGGGACGAAGAATCATTGAACAGACGATCCATGAAGAGCTTCCTGAAGATTTCCAAACGGCTGAATTCTTGATGAAGCACGGCCAATTGGATGCGGTCGTCAAACGTACGGAAATGAAGGAAACCTTGACGACGATCCTTAAAATCCATGCCCCGGGCGGTGAATGGTTATGATTTACGAATTAGAATTCGAGCGTCCAATTACGGACCTCAGAAATAAAATTAAAGAACTAAAAGCCATTTCGAAGGACGCTGATGTAGACCTGACAGCCGAAATCGAAACATTGGAAAAGCGTCTAGAGAAGCTGGAAGTGGAAATATATAACCATCTTAAACCGTGGGATCGCGTTCAGATCGCCCGCCATCCAGCCCGTCCGACGACGCTTGATTACATTCCGCTATTATTTAATGACTTCATCGAGTTTCATGGTGATCGTTATTATGGGGATGATGAAGCGATTGTAGCTGGAATTGCAGAATTTGATGGACGTGCCGTGACTGTCATCGGTCATCAGCGAGGTAAAGATACGAAGGAAAACATCCGTCGTAACTTTGGCATGCCTCACCCTGAAGGCTATCGAAAAGCTTTACGTCTGATGAAACAGGCGGAAAAATTCAACCGCCCGATTATTTGTTTCATTGATACGAAGGGAGCTTTCCCTGGTAAAGCTGCTGAAGAGCGCGGGCAAAGTGAAGCCATTGCGAAAAACCTTTTCGAAATGGCGGGGCTGAAGGTGCCTGTCATCAGTATTGTCATCGGTGAAGGCGGTAGCGGCGGTGCATTGGCACTTGGCGTCGGGGACCGAATTTTCATGCTTGAGAACTCAACATATTCGGTGATTTCCCCTGAAGGGGCTGCAGCCTTGCTGTGGAAGGATGCCTCTCAGGCTAAGAGGGCTGCGGAATCGATGAAAATCACTGCTCCCGATTTAAACCGCTTAGGAGTCATCGATGAGATCATTCCTGAAGTGAGGGGCGGCGCCCATCGGGATTCAAATTTACAGGCAGAAGCCATCAAGGATATCCTGAAACGTTCATTCAATGAACTTCTGCCATTAAATAGTGATGATCTTATCAACCAGCGTTATATGAAATTCAAGAAAATCGGTGAATATGAATTTGCAAAACAGCCTGAGGGAGAGCCTAAGGAAGTTGAACAGCATTCATAAACACATTTACAAAAGGGAAAACGTGCTGCCTGGGGCAACACGTTTTTTCATCCTTTCATGGGTATATATGTATTCATTACAGAAACGTGTAAAGAATATGGTTTGTGTGTAGAATGTAAACTTTTGCGCCATTTTACTTCAATTTCTGATGAGAATCGGTTAGGCTTATAACATCAAGTGAGCATAAGTGTAACAGTTACTGCTTATTGAAGCTTGAAAAAGGGTACAATGATATAACGAGGCTAAAAATTGATTAGTGCTGTAGAGAGGTGACATTTATGAAGAGAATAGGTGTATTGACAAGTGGAGGAGATTCTCCTGGCATGAATGCGGCAGTCCGAGCGGTTGTCCGAAAAGCAATTTTTCATGAAATTGAGGTCTTCGGAATTTATCATGGCTATCAGGGACTGATAAATGGAAATATAAAGAAGCTTGAACTTGGGTCGGTCGGGGATATCATTCATCGAGGCGGCACGATGTTACATACGGCTCGCTGTCCGGAATTTAAGACGGAGGAAGGCCAGCTAAAAGCGATTGAACAATTGAATAAACTTGGTATCGAGGGCATTGTCATCATTGGCGGCGATGGTTCATACCGCGGAGCGAAAGCTTTAACGGAAAGGGGCTTCCCATGTATCGGGGTTCCTGGAACGATTGATAATGACATACCGGGTACGGACTTCACGATTGGTTTCGATACGGCCCTTAATACAGTCATCGATGCTATCGATAAAATTCGGGATACGGCCACTTCACATGAAAGGACTTATGTCGTAGAAGTGATGGGAAGAGATGCCGGCGATATTGCGCTTTGGGCTGGATTGGCTGGCGGAGCCGAAACGATTCTTTGTCCTGAATATGAATATGATATAGAAGATCTGATTGGGAAGCTGAACCGCGGACATGACCGTGGGAAAAAGCATAGTATCATCATTGTAGCTGAAGGTGTTGGAAGTGCCGTTGATATCTCTAGGAAAATTGAGGAAAAGGCTGGGTTTGAAACCCGTGTAACAGTCTTGGGCCATGTTCAGCGCGGAGGATCTCCTTCGGCAAATGACCGTGTATTGGCAAGCAGGCTTGGAGCAAAAGCAGTTGAACTGCTTCTTGAAGGAAAAGGAGGCAGGGCTGTCGGGATAGAACAAAATCAACTCGTTGATTATGATATCATCGAAGCTCTTGCTAAACCGCATACTATTGATAAGAAAATGTATGAATTATCTGCTGAGCTATCCATTTAATCATTATGGGTCGGTAGGAATGTTTAAAGAAGACATAATACACTGCGCCCCTGTCAGTGGACAGGCGGCAGTTTTCCTTAAAGGAGGATGAAAACATGCGTAAAACCAAGATTGTTTGTACGATTGGCCCCGCAAGTGAAAGTATAGAAAAGCTGGTTCAATTAATAGAGGCGGGGATGAATGTAGCACGGCTTAACTTTTCTCATGGAAATCATGAAGAACATGCCGCTAGAATACGCAATATTAGAGAAGCGAGCGAAAAGGCGGGTAAACAGGTTGCCATACTGTTGGATACAAAAGGACCTGAAATAAGGACAAATAATATGGAAAATGACTCCATGGAGCTTGTAGCCGGCAATGAAATCATTATTTCCATGAATGAAGTCCTGGGAACACCTGAAAAATTCTCCATTACCTATGAAGGGCTTCTGCATGATGTCCACCCAGGATCTAAAATCCTTTTGGATGATGGATTGATTGGGCTTGAAGTGTTGAAGATAGATAAGGTAAGAAAAGAAATCCATACCAAAATATTGAATAGCGGTACACTTAAGAACAAAAAAGGCGTGAATGTTCCTGGAGTTTCGGTTAACCTGCCTGGCATAACGGAGAAAGATGAACAGGATATCCTTTTTGGGATCGAACAGGGTATTGACTTCATTGCTGCCTCATTTGTACGCAGGGCTTCCGATGTGCTTGAAGTAAGTGAATTATTGCAGCAAAATGGAGCGGAACATATTCAAATCATCCCTAAGATCGAAAATCAAGAGGGCGTGGACCGTCTTGATGAAATCTTGGAAGTTTCAGATGGCTTGATGGTAGCGCGGGGAGATTTAGGAGTGGAAATTCCCGCAGAAGAAGTGCCATTAGTCCAAAAACAGATGATCAAAAAATGTAATAATGCTGGGAAACCAGTCATAACGGCTACACAAATGCTCGATTCGATGCAGCGTAATCCAAGGCCGACCCGTGCAGAAGCAAGTGACGTCGCCAATGCCATATTTGATGGAACGGATGCAATCATGCTTTCTGGCGAAACAGCTGCTGGGACTTATCCTGTGGAAGCGGTGCAAACGATGCATAACATTGCTTCACGTGCTGAAACTGCCCTTGATTATCGGGATATATTATCAATCAGAAGCAAAGTGAACCGCCATAATGTTACTGATGCTATTGGTCAATCCGTTGCCCACACCGCGCTTAATCTTAATGCAGGGGCAATCATCACCCCTACAGAAAGCGGTCATACGGCAAGGATGATTTCCAAATACCGCCCTAAAGCACCGATCATTGCGGTTACATCCAATGATCATGTTTCAAGACGGCTTGCATTGGCTTGGGGAGTCTATCCGCAGATTGGTCCAAAAGCGACAACTACCGATGAAATGCTTCAAACCGCAATAGATGAAAGCTTGCATTCCGGCTTAGTTTCCCACGGGGATTTAGTCGTCATTACAGCCGGTGTGCCTGTAGGTGAAACAGGTACGACTAACTTGATGAAAATTCATGTGTTAGGAGAGGTCCTTTTGAAGGCTCAAGGAATCGGCAGGAAATCAGCGAAAGGTGAAGTGGTTGTAGCTAAGAATGCCAAGGAAGCTTTGGAAAAAGTGACGGAAGGCTCTGTATTGGTTACGATCGGTTCGGACCGTGAAATGATGCCGGCGATAGAAAAGTGTGCGGCATTGATTACGGAAGAAGGCGGTTTGACAAGCCATGCAGCTGTTGTAGGAGTTACATTGGGCATACCGGTCATCGTTGGGGCAGAGGACGCGACCAAGGTTTTCAAGGATGGTCAAAGAATAACAGTCGATGCAGGTCGCGGAGTCATTTACGATGGGCATGCCAACGTTTTGTAAAACGAAATTTTGGCTGATTCCGTGCAAATGAGGTAAGATGGATGTACCGCACCAGAAATGGGCTGTGCAGGAGGAATGTAGATGAAATACTTTTTAATGTTTATCATTGCGATGCCGGTCGTTGAAATTATTGTCCTTTTGCTGTCAGGCAATCTGATTGGTTTTTGGCCAACGCTGTTCCTGATTGTAGCCACAGGTTTGATCGGGGTCTATTTGGCTAAACGGCAAGGGATGGAAACATGGAAAAAGGCACAGGAACAGATTCGTTACGGAATGATGCCAGGAAATGAAATCATTGATGGAATCTGTATCTTTATCGGAGCTGCATTCTTGCTGTCCCCTGGGCTCATCTCGGATATCATGGGATTGATCCTTGTGTTTCCGCCAACCCGGAAACTCCTCAAACCGATTGTTATCCGGTTTATCATGAACAGGATGAATAAAGGGAAAGTTACCATCATTCAGCATAAATAATATAAGGCTGTCTAAGGGCTAAAGCTTTTAGGCAGCCTTTTTTGGTCTGGAAAAAAGGTCGAAAAAAGCATCCAAGTTTTTATAGGATGCTTTTTTTGATTAACAATGAAATGAGAGTTACATGGTTAATCGGATTTTGCCTGTTTCACTATTAAATGATGAATTCCACGAGATTGAAAAAGTGTATAATAACAGGAATTTTAAAGATTAACCCTTTGGAAACATTGGTAAATTAGGCTTTTCCATGCTTAAAAATCTTTTTTTAGATTTTTTCGAAAAAACTGGTGACAAATTTATACAACGTGTTATATAATACAAACAGGAAATAAAACAACTGTATTATAACATAGGTGATTTGGAAAGGATGTGGAGAGGCAACATGATTACGGAAGCAAAAGGCTTACAAATTACAGGCAACATTAAGCCAGGATATGAACAAATACTTACAACGGAAGCTCTTCAATTCATTGAAAGAATTGAACGGCATTTCAGTGGAAGAAGGAAAGAACTTCTAGAACGGCGGAAAAGCGTTCAGGAAGAACTGAATCAAGGCAAGGTTCCTGATTTCCTTGAAGAAACGAAGCATATTCGCGAAAGTGATTGGACGATTGCGCCCCTCCCGAATGATTTGCAGGACCGCAGGGTTGAAATCACTGGACCTGTTGAACGTAAAATGATCATCAATGCCATGAACTCAGGTGCCAATGTATTCATGGCGGACTTTGAAGATGCCAATTCACCCACTTGGGAGAATTGCATTGATGGCCAATTGAATTTGCGGGATGCAATTCGCGGAACCATTTCATTTAAAAATCCAAATGGCAAAGTGTATGAATTAAATGAAAGAACAGCTGTCCTGAAGGTAAGGCCACGCGGCTGGCATTTGGAGGAAAAACATGTCCTATTGGATGGACAGCCTATATCAGCCAGCATTTTTGATTTCGGACTGTACTTTTACCACAACGCAAAAGCATTGGTCGAAAAACAAAGCGGTCCATACTTTTACTTACCAAAAATGGAAAGCCATCTAGAAGCAAGATTATGGAATGACATATTCGTATATGCGCAGAACGATTTGAGAGTTCCGCAAGGAACCATCAAGGCAACGGTCTTGATAGAAACGATTCTTGCTGCATTCGAAATGGACGAAATTCTGTACGAGCTGAAAGAACATTCAGCAGGCCTGAACTGTGGCCGCTGGGATTATATCTTTAGTTTCCTGAAGAAATTCCGTCACTCGGATGATGTCATCTTCCCAGACCGGCAGCAGGTCACGATGACCGTCCCGAACATGAGGGCGTATTCCTTACTGGCAATCAAAACATGCCACACTCGTAATGCTCCTGCAATCGGCGGGATGGCGGCGCAAATTCCTGTGAAAAATGACCCGGTTAAGAACGATGAGGCTTTTGCGAAAGTCAAGGCGGATAAAGAACGCGAAGCAAGAGACGGTCATGATGGAACATGGGTTGCCCATCCAGGTATGGTAAGCACGGCAAAAGAGGTTTTTGACCTGCTCGTCCCAAAACCGAATCAAATTTACCGAAAACGGGAAGATGTCCATGTAACAGCTCAAGAGTTGCTGGCTGTACCGGAAGGAACGATCACAGAGGCAGGATTAAGGACGAATATTAACGTAGGCATCCAATATATCGCCTCCTGGTTAAGCGGCAGAGGTGCGGCACCCATCAATAACTTAATGGAAGATGCTGCCACCGCCGAAATTTCAAGGGCTCAAGTTTGGCAATGGATCCGTCATCCAAAAGGCATTCTCGAAGATGGCAGGAAAATAACCGAGGAATTATTCCATCAAATCAAAGAAGAAGAATTGGCGGTCATTAAATCCGAAGTAGGGGAAGAAACTTTCAAATCAGGAAAGTTTGAAGAGTCTACTAAACTATTTGAACAATTGATTGAAGCGGATGACTTTGCAGATTTCTTAACGAATGCGGCATACGAAAAATTATCTTAATATTCAAAATATAAATGATGAATTAGGAGGAAATAATGATGATGAATGAGAGAGCGCAAAAATTACAACAAAGCTGGGAAAATGACTCACGGTGGACTGGTGTTAAACGTCCTTATACGGCCGAAGAAGTTATTAAACTAAGAGGTTCCATCGATATTGAACAAACATTGGCACGCCGTGGTTCTGAAAAACTATGGAATCTATTGAATACGGAGGATTTCATCAATGCATTAGGGGCGTTGACTGGTAACCAAGCCATGCAGCAGGTGAAAGCTGGTTTAAAAGCAATTTACTTAAGCGGTTGGCAAGTGGCGGCAGATGCTAACATCGCAGGGCAAATGTACCCTGACCAAAGTTTATATCCAGCCAACTCCGTGCCGCAAGTAGTTAAACGCATTAATCAGACGCTTCAGCGTGCAGACCAAATCAGCTTTGCTGAAGGAAAAGATGATATCGATTGGTTCGCTCCAATCGTGGCGGATGCTGAAGCGGGCTTTGGCGGTTCCCTGAACGTCTTCGAATTAATGAAAGGCATGATCGAAGCTGGAGCGGCAGGCGTTCATTTTGAAGACCAGCTTTCTTCCGAGAAAAAATGCGGTCACCTAGGCGGTAAAGTGCTTCTTCCAACCCAAACGGCAGTACGTAATTTAGTTTCCGCCCGATTGGCAGCCGACGTAATGGGTACACCGACTATCTTGATTGCCCGTACCGATGCTGATGCTGCAGATTTGATCACCGATGATATCGATCCGGTCGATGCACCATTCATCACTGGCGAAAGGACTCCAGAAGGATTCTATCGCACGAATGCAGGTCTTGACCAAGCAATTGCAAGAGGCCTGGCTTATGCGCCGTATGCCGACCTTATCTGGTGTGAGACTTCTGAACCTAATCTAGCGGATGCTCGCCGCTTTGCCGAAGCGATCCATGCAGAGTTCCCGGGCAAACTGCTAGCCTACAATTGTTCCCCATCATTTAACTGGAAAGCGAAATTAAGTGATGAAGAGATTGCAAATTATCAGGTGGAATTGGGTAAATTGGGTTATAAATTCCAATTCGTTACACTTGCTGGCTTCCACTCATTGAATCATAGCATGTTCAACCTTGCTCTTGGTTATAAAGACCGCGGCATGGCTGCATACTCAGAACTTCAACAAGCGGAGTTCGCTAGTGAGCCAGACGGCTATACGGCAACACGCCATCAGCGTGAAGTGGGAACTGGTTACTTTGATGAAGTGGCACAAGTCGTTTCTGGTGGAACATCATCCACAACAGCGCTTGCAGGTTCTACTGAAACAGAACAATTCGAGACGTCAAAATAATTTAGCTTAAAACCAAAAATCCGCCTTGTACCCAAGGCGGATTTTTAAATGGAAATGGTGAATGCTAATAGATGTCTGGAGTATCTTAAGTCGTTTTCTTCGTATCGCCGATAATGAAGATCCATATGGCCTTGAAGACATTGGCACGCTGGAGTGTATTGAATATGACAAGTACGACAGGTCCTGCGATCAGACCCAGGAAACCGATCAATTTGAAGCCGATGAACAAGGCGATGAGAGTGGCAAGCGGATCCAAACCAATACTGGAAGAAAGTACTTTTGGCTCTATTAACTGACGCTGGACAACGACGATTATGTAAAGAACGGACAAACCGATTGCAAGACTTGTATTCCCGGCAATGAATTCAAAGATGATCCAAGGAATGAAAACCGTACCTGTACCTAAATAGGGGATGATGTCGACCAGTCCGCATATCAGGGCAATGGTAATCGAATAATTCACCCCCAAAATGAGAAAACCGATTAAAATCGTGACAGTCGTCAATGAAACAAGTGTGAATTGTGCACGGATAAATCCGAACAAAGCTCGTTTTAAGTCCCTGAATAAACGCTTGGCACCTGCAAAAATCTTATCAGGCAATACCTTTCCAGTCATGCGGTTAAAGGTATCCCAATCTTTGCTGATGAAGAAAGTGCCCAGCAGGGTAAAAAGGAGTGCCGTTGCTGTAGTTGGAAACCATCCGATGATTGTGGGGATGTTCTTCAAGAAAGCTTGAATGAAGCCGCTTACTCCGGTAGTGATGGATTCACCGATATTTTGGATATTCTTGAGGACTGTGTCCTGCTGATCGGTATCCAAATTATTGAACATGGCTGCTATTTGATTATAAAAAGGGATGACGGTGGACGCGATGTATGTTTCTATATAATCCACGATGGTTTCAATATGTTTCGGGATGACACCAGCCAGGTAATTGGTCCCTGAAATGATCTCGGTGACAAGTAATGTGATGAGACCCGCAAATAAAAGGAAAATGAGTAAAAGGGAAACGAATACAGCCAACCCCCGTGGCAGCCTTCCTTTCCTTTCGAAAAAAGTGACCAGGGGATTCATCAAGAAAGCGATTATCATGGCAATGATGAATGGATATGTATATTTAGATAAATAAAACAAGGCAATTCCGCCTAAAATTATCCCGCCGATGACCAGTAAAGAGCGAATGAAACGATACATATATACCGGATTCAAGTCATATCCTCCTTCAATCATAAAGTTTGTATTATAATTGTAACGATGATGGAAAAGAAAGGAAAGATTCTTTCATCTTTCGGCTTAAATTTTTTCCGCAGATGCATCGTTCCATAAATCATTTTTCTCCCAGGAAATACGGGAGTTTGTTATGTTAAAATAACAAAAACAGAAGGAAGAAGGTGAAGGGAGAATGATCAACGGTCCTGTCGTATTTTTAATTCTGCTTGCTGCAATCGGTTGGTTTGGGAAAAACACCTCACTGATCATGGCTGCGGGTTTTCTTTTAAGCATGAAACTGATCGGCCTTGACGCTAAAGTGTTTCCATACCTGGAAGCGAAAGGAATCAACCTGGGCGTTACGATCATTACGATTTCGGTACTCATACCCATAGCAAACGGGGCGATAGGTTTCAAGGAACTCGGAGAAGCAATAAAATCTCCTTATGCCTGGATTGCGCTTGCATCTGGAATAGCGGTTGCGCTCATAGCGAAAAATGGGATTACGCTTTTATCACATGATCCGCACATTACCACGGCTCTTGTTTTTGGGACGATTCTTGCAGTCGCATTATTCAAAGGTGTGGCTGTCGGTCCATTAATCGGGGCGGGAATTGCTTATTTATGCATGCAGATCTTCAATTTTTTTAAATGAAGCGAGTGGCAGAGGGGAGAAAAAACCCGTCAGTCGTGGAGATGGAAATTTTCTATTTAATGTTTCGTTTATTCTGCTTTGAGGCGAATTTTCAAAAAAACGTTTTGGATCGCATAAAAAAAAGCAAGAGAATATGTAGCTAATTTTTCTAATAAAATAATAATTTTTTCACATTTTAAGTGCTTTTCATTCCCAAAAAAGTGTTTATTGTTTATAATAATGTTGTAACTGCTCTGATTTATTAAAATTGGGATTCAGAATATCTTTGATATTTTTGAGGAATCTTAAAAAAAGATGTAGTTATTGAGCAAGCGCTCACTAGGAATAGCTACAAGCATTATTTTTAGAAATTCGTTTAAAGGATTATCGTACATTTTACTATTGTTGGGGTCATATTCTGTGAACGCTTCCAATACAAGATGTATGTCTTCTGCTAAAAAATAGATGGTTGTTTACAATAGCTAATTTCTTGGAAGCGCTATATTTATACGCTAATAGCAAGGGCATAGGGGAATATTTAGGAAAAGGAGAGATTTAGTATGACAGCAACAAAAGGTCTTGAAGGTGTGGTAGCAACAACTTCATCAGTAAGCTCCATCATCGATGACACATTAACGTATGTAGGTTATGACATCGATGATTTAGCTTCTAACGCAACATTCGAGGAAGTAATCTATCTTTTATGGCACGGAGCTCTTCCGAACAAAAGCCAATTAGAAGAATTAACTCAACAACTTGCTGAAAATGCTGAAATTCCAGCTGAAGTGGTTAATCACTTCAAAACATACCCAATCGATAAAGTACATCCAATGGGAGCTCTTCGCACTGCAGTATCTCTTCTGGGTCTTTATGATGAAGAAGCAGATGTAATGAGTGAAGATGCTAACTATCGTAAAGCAATCCGCATCCAAGCAAAAATCCCTACATTGGTAACAACTTTCGCTCGCATCCGTCAAGGGAAAGAAGCTGTTGCTCCACGTACGGATTTAAGCTTTGCTGCTAACTTCTTATATATGTTAAGCGGTAACGAACCAACGGCAATCGAAGAAGAAGCATTCAACAAAGCATTGGTTCTTCATGCTGACCATGAATTAAACGCTTCTACATTCACTGCACGCGTTTGTGTGGCTACATTATCTGATATCTATTCTGGCGTAACTTCTGCCATCGGCGCTTTAAAAGGCCCTCTTCACGGCGGAGCTAACGAACAAGTCATGAAAATGCTTACAGAAATTGGTTCAGTTGAAAACGTTGAGCCATATATCAACGAAAAATTAGCCAATAAAGAAAAAATCATGGGCTTTGGCCATCGTGTATACCGTAAAGGTGATCCCCGTGCCAAGCACCTTAAAGAAATGTCACGAAAACTGACTGAACTTACTGGACAACCGCAATATTATGATATGTCCATCAAAATTCATGAAATCGTAACCGGTCAAAAAAATCTTCCGCCGAACGTGGATTTCTATTCTGCTTCCGTATACCACAGTTTAGGTATCGAGCATGACTTATTTACACCAATCTTTGCTGTAAGCCGTGCTTCAGGCTGGATCGCTCACATCCTTGAGCAATATTCAAACAACCGCCTTATCCGTCCGCGTGCAGAGTATGTTGGACCAGGTATGCAAAAATACGTACCGATTGAAAAACGCTAATTAAAAGTTTTTTCGAAAAATCATTTTTTATTTCATCGAATTTGTAGTAAATTAATAGATGTGAGTAAAAAAGGTTAGTGGTTCTGCCCCATTAAATGGCAGTCCATCTAACCTTTGAATTTGAATCGGAGGTAAGAGACATGACACAAAGCCAAAAAATCACAGTTACTAACGGTGCTCTTAACGTACCAAACAATCCAATCGTTCCTTATATTGAGGGAGACGGAATCGGTCCTGATATCTGGGCTGCAGCATCCCGCGTTTTAGACGCAGCAGTTGAAAAAGCTTACAATGGCGAAAAGAAAATCGAATGGAAAGAAGTTTTAGCTGGACAAAAAGCATTTGACCAAACGGGCGAATGGCTTCCGCAAGAAACTCTTGATGTCATTAACGAATATCTAATCGCTATTAAAGGACCTCTTACAACTCCAATCGGTGGCGGTATCCGCTCATTGAACGTTGCATTGCGTCAAGTATTGGACTTATTCGTATGTCTTCGTCCAGTACGTTACTTTGAAGGTGTACCTTCACCAGTTAAACGTCCAGAAGACACTGACATGGTCATCTTCCGTGAAAACACTGAAGATATCTATGCTGGTATCGAATATGCAAAAGGTTCTGACGAAGCTAAAAAATTAATCGAATTCCTGCAAAATGAATTCGGTGTTCAAAATATTCGTTTCCCTGAAACTTCAGGTATCGGAATTAAACCGATTTCCGAAGAAGGTACGAAACGTCTTGTTCGCTCTGCACTTAACTATGCGATCAAAGAAGGCCGTAAGTCATTAACGCTTGTTCATAAAGGTAACATCATGAAATTCACTGAAGGTGCATTCAAAACTTGGGGTTATGAAGTTGCAGAACAAGAATTCGCCGATAAAGTGTTCACATGGAACCAATATGACAAAATTAAAGAAGCTGAAGGCACTGAAGCTGCTAACAAAGCACAATCTGCTGCTGAAGCTGAAGGCAAAATCATCGTTAAAGATTCAATTGCTGATATCTTCTTACAACAAATCCTGACTCGTCCTAAAGAGTTTGATGTTGTTGCAACAATGAACTTGAACGGAGATTACATTTCTGATGCATTAGCTGCACAAGTTGGCGGAATCGGTATCGCTCCAGGAGCAAACATCAACTACGAAACTGGACATGCCATCTTCGAAGCAACTCACGGAACGGCTCCTAAATATGCTGGTCTTGATAAAGTTAACCCATCTTCAGTTCTTCTTTCAGGCGTTCTTTTACTTGAGCACCTTGGCTGGAACGAAGCTGCAGACAGCATCACTAAATCAGTGGAACAAACAATCGCTTCTAAAGTTGTTACATACGACTTTGCCCGCCTAATGGAAGGTGCAACGGAAGTTAAATGTTCTGAGTTCGCAGACGAGCTTATCAAAAACCTTAAATAATTCATTACATGCTTTCTGGAAAAGTGCCTGAATGGGCTCTTTTCCAGGAAGCTTATATTTCATGAGGATGTTAAAAGTATTCCAAAAGTATTCATAATATTTTAAGGAGGAAATAACATGTCTAAACGTAAAAAAATCACAGTTGTAGGTGCTGGATTCACTGGTGCTACAGCAGCATTCTTAGCCGCTCAAAAAGAACTTGGCGATATCGTTTTAGTTGATATCCCGCAAGCTGAAAACCCTACTAAAGGTAAAGCCCTTGATATGGCGGAAGCAGGACCTGTCCTAGGTTTCGATGCTAACATCATCGGTACATCCGACTATGCAGAAACAGCGGATTCCGACGTAGTGATCATCACTGCCGGAATTGCCCGTAAACCCGGCATGAGCCGTGACGACTTAGTTCAAACTAATCAAAAAGTTATGATATCAGTAACAAAAGAAGTCGTTAAATATTCCCCTAACACAACCATCATCGTTTTGACTAACCCTGTAGATGCAATGACTTACACTGTTTACAAAGAATCAGGTTTCCCTAAAGAACGCGTTATCGGACAATCAGGTGTCCTTGATACAGCTCGTTTCCGTACTTTCGTAGCTCAGGAATTAAACTTATCGGTTAAAGATGTAACTGGCTTCGTACTTGGTGGACACGGAGATGATATGGTTCCATTGGTACGTTACTCTTATGCAGGAGGGATTCCTTTGGAAACATTGATCCCCCAAGATCGTTTAGAAGCAATCGTGGCTCGTACCCGCACTGGCGGCGGAGAAATCGTCAACCTTCTTGGAAACGGAAGCGCCTATTATGCACCGGCAGCATCTTTAGTGGAAATGGCTGAAGCGATCCTTAAAGACCAACGTCGCGTTCTTCCGTCCATCGCTTATCTTGAAGGTGAATATGGATTTGAAGGTATCTACCTTGGAGTGCCGACTGTTCTGGGTGCAAAGGGCATTGAACAAATCATCGAACTGGAATTGACTGAAGACGAAAAAGCGTCACTTTCAAAATCAGTTGAATCAGTTAAAGCAGTAATGCAAGTCCTTCAATAAGTGAACAAGATCAGACTGTTCGGATATAGGAAGAAAAGGCCATGGTCTTTTTCCGATTCCGGACAGTTTTTTTCGCTTCAAAAGTCCTGGGAACTTATGAACTCCCTGCTGAAGACAAGGAATAACTTACTTACCGTTTTTTTTATGTGTAAATTTCATATAATATTCTTTATAATGGAATTGGATGAGTAGACCAAGAAATTGGTCTTTTGGGTAATACATAATTCAGGAGGATCTAATGTCAAAGAAAATTCTCGTAGTGGATGATGAACAATCAATAGTTACCTTACTTCAGTACAATTTAGAACAAGCAGGCTATTCGGTGATCACAGCTTTGGATGGAGAACAAGGGCTGGAGGCTGCCGTGGATATACGCCCCGATTTAGTGGTATTGGATTTGATGCTGCCTAAAATGGACGGGCTTGAAGTATGTAAGCAGCTTCGCCAGCAAAAAATCAATATACCGATCTTGATGCTGACAGCTAAGGACGATGAATTTGACAAGGTGCTGGGACTTGAACTAGGGGCGGATGATTATTTGACCAAGCCATTCAGTCCTAGGGAGGTAGTGGCCCGGATTAAAGCCATTTTAAGAAGATCCCAGTTACAAGCTAACGGCATGGATTCAAGTCAGGATCTGGAAGATGGCCTCTTGAAATTAGGGGAATTGAAAGTGTTTCCGGAACGATACGAAGCATTCTTTGATGAACAGCAATTAGAATTGACTCCAAAGGAATTTGAATTACTTTTATATCTGGCGAAGAATAAAGGAAGAGTGCTGACCAGGGATCAACTGCTGAGTGCAGTATGGAATTATGATTTCGCGGGAGACTCACGAATCGTCGATGTCCATATTAGCCATCTTCGAGAAAAAATAGAAAAAGATACAAAAAAACCTTTATATATTAAAACGATAAGGGGCTTGGGGTATAAGCTTGAGGAGCCTAAAAAAGAATGACGACCTATCGTAAAAAGCTCTTATTTACCCTCATCACACTGGTGATGGTCGTCCTGATGGCCGTGGGCTTTTTATTGGGACACTTGTTCAAAAGCTATTATATTAAAACGTTCAATGACCGTATAAAGAACGAAACATTTTTCATTTCTACATATATTCAGGAGCATGGCGGGATTGACTCCTTTTTGGAAAAAGGGAAGACGGCAGAACTGACACCCCTTTTAGATTCGAATTTAACCATTCTATCCACGAATGGGGAAATATTATACGATTCGACAACATCCAATGAAATATTTAAAGGCCATGCCAATGTCCTTCGTAAAATAACTTTGGAAAAAGGGCTTAAGCAAGGGGAAGGGTATGAAGTGGTCGAAGGCGAATCGGACCTCCATTATTATTGGAAGACGATTGAAAAGGATGGAAAGATTGAAGGCTTTGTCGTACATAGCAATGAAATAGAGGCCATCAATCAAGTGAATAAACAAATGTGGCAAATATTGATCATTTGTTTAGGGGTTGCCTTGATCATCATTCTCATGCTTGCGAGCAAAATCACTTCATATTATACGCGTCCGATCGAGGAGGCGACGATGGCGGCCATTGAACTGGCAAAAGGGAATTATGGAACCAGGACATTCGGGCGGCATTCGGATGAAACGGGAATGCTGACAACTTCCTTGAACATATTGGCGAGGAATCTTCAGGAAACAGAGATAGCGAGGGAAATGAATCAGGATCGTTTGGAAACACTTGTTGAAAACATCGGTAGTGGTGTCTTGCTGATAGACAGTAAAGGGTATACTACATTAATCAACCGGGAATTCAAGAAAAGTTTTCGTGTGAACTCCGCTACGTTTTTGTTTCAGGAATATTATTCGGTCATTAAAGATCAGGAAGTCATAGCCATCATCGAAGAAATCTTTCGAACGGAAAAGACGATTAAACGACAGGTGAAAATACCACTTGCCATAGAACGTAAGCATTTTGAGATTTATGGGGCTCCCATTATCGGGAATCACGATGAATGGAAGGGGATCCTCCTCATTTTCCATGATATCACCGAATTGAAAAGGCTCGAGCAGATGCGGAAGGATTTCGTGGCTAATGTGTCCCATGAATTGAGAACCCCGATCACTTCTATAAAAGGCTTTTCTGAAACATTGTTGGATGGCGCCTTAAAGGACGAAAAGACCTTAAAACACTTTTTAACGATTATCCTGAAAGAAAGTGATCGGCTGCAGGAACTCATTCAGGAGCTTCTGAATTTATCCAAAATGGAGCAACAGGAGTTCGTTTTAAACGCAGGGGTCGTGGATATTACGAAAGTGCTTGGTGAAATACAAGAGATGCTTATAGGCAAGCTGAAAGAAAAAGATGTATCCCTTGAAATTAAAACATCACCGGAGCCGGTATTAGTTGAAGGGGAATCTGACAGGATCAAGCAGGTTTTCATCAATTTGATTACGAACGCATTGACCTATACACCAAATGGGGGCAGGGTCACCGTTGATATCATTGAAAATGAGCAGACGGTCGATATAGCAGTGCAAGACAGCGGGATCGGCATCGAAGAAAAAGAACTGCCGAGGATCTTTGAACGATTTTACCGGATCGATAAGGCGAGGAGTCGCGATTCAGGAGGAACGGGCATTGGACTGGCAATCGTCAAGCATATAATAGAAGTCCATAAAGGTAAAATCAATGTGGAAAGCACACCTGGAACCGGGACGACTTTTACAGTCACATTAAATAAAAGCTTAAAAGGAATGTAGCGGGTTTCTTATTTACATGTCCTTTACAATTCCTTAAAACGGACTTCATAATGCAGGGGTACAATGGTTATAACCCCTCATCCAAGGAGTTAAACATTGACAGAGACATAGTCTCTGTCTTTTATTTTTGGCTATATTTCCCGGGAACGATTCCTCTATCCTATTTTCCTGGAAATATATTTGATTTTTATGAAACTTTAGGCCCTTCCTTGCGTAAATAAGATATAACTGCAAAGAAGGGGTGATACATATCGTTAGCTTAAAAAGGATATATACGATCACAGGACTTGTCTTTCTTATTTTAATTTTAGGTGTAGTTGCGATATCGACCTGGTACACGGTTGATGAATCCGATCAAGCTGTCATCATGACGTTTGGTAAAGTGGAGCAAACGATAACGGAACCAGGACTTCACTTTAAACTGCCTTGGCCCATTCAATCCGTCGAGAAATTATCCAAAGAAACATTCAGTCTTAAATTTGGATATAAGGAAGAGGATGGAGAGGTGAAGGATTACCCGAGCGAGACCAAAATGATTACGGGTGATGAAAATATTGTGCTGGCCGACCTGGTGGTCCAGTGGAAAATCACCGACCCTCCAAAATATCTATACAATGCAGAGGATCCAGAAAAAATATTATACGATACGACTTCAGCTGCATTACGGAGCATTATCGGCAGCACGAAAATCGATGATGCCCTTACATCCGGTAAAGCGCAAATCGAAGCGGATGTACGCGATTTATTATCACAGCTAATGGAGAAATATGATGTCGGGATTTCCATATCTGCGGTTAAACTCCAGGACGTGGAGTTACCGAATGAAGAAGTGCGGAAAGCATTTACCAATGTAACGGATGCCCGGGAAACGGCGAATACGAAAATCAACGAAGCGGATAAATATGAAAATAAACGTATGAATGAAGCGGAAGGGGAAAAAGATGCCCTCATTTCACAGGCTAATGGGGATAAAGCTGCCCGTACCGAAGCTGCCCGCGGGGATGTAGCGGTCTTTGAAAAATTACTTAGTGAGTATAAGGGCAATAAGGGGATTACGAAGGACCGCCTTATTATTGAAACCCTTGAGGAAGTAATGCCGAATGCAGAGATTTATATTATGAATGATGATGGAAACACCATGAAGTACTTGCCGCTTCGCTCGCTTGAAAAGGAGGAAACGAAAAAAACTCCTGCCTCCGATGAAGCCGCTATACCTGAAGAAGAAACGAACAAAGCGAATGCATCGGAAGAAAAAGCGACAGGGGAAGGGGGCACTAAACAATGAGCGGAAAAATAATAGATTTCTCTGAGTTGAAAAAAGGGGATTTTCATTGGAGGGGCTATGTGAGAATCGGCATTTTCCTGATTATTTTCATCGCGTTGCTGCTAATCATCCTCACCAATGTCTATATCGTCAAAGAGGGCGAATACAAAGTCGTCCGCCAATTCGGTGAGGTGGTAAGGATCGATAAGACACCGGGATTGAAGGCGAAGGTGCCATTCATACAGAGTATCATGACCTTGCCGAAGTATCAGATGACTTCTGATGTTTCCGAAGCGGAAATCAATACGAAAGATAAAAAGCGGATGCTGATCGATAACTATGCAGTTTGGAGAATAGAAGATCCGAAGAAATTGATTACAAATGCAAGGACACTAGAGAATGCCGAAACGAAAATGGAAGAGTTCATCTATTCGGCAGTTCGTTCTGAGCTTGGCCAGCTGAATTATGACGAGATCATCAATGATGAGAAGTCATCAAGGGGAAGTTTAAACGACCGCATAACCGAAAAAGTCAACGATCTGCTGCAAAAGGACAGTTATGGAATCAGCTTGACGGATGTCCGGATAAAGCGGACTGACTTGCCCTCCGAAAACGAAGCATCCGTCTTCAAGAGGATGATTTCCGAGCGGGAATCGAAAGCGCAAGAATACTTATCCAAAGGTGATGCGAAGAAAAACCGTATCATTGCGGATACTGATCGGAAAGTGAAAGAATTGCTCTCCACTGCAGAGGCTGATGCAGAAGTGATCAGGGCTGAAGGTGAAGGGGAAGCAGCGAAAATCTATAATAAGTCGTTTTCCAAAGACCCCGAATTCTATAAACTATACCGGACTCTTGAATCCTACAAAAAAACGATTGGTGATCAAACGGTCATCGTTCTGCCATCGGATTCCCCTTATGCCAGCCTGTTAATGGGAAATACTAAATAACCTTGATGCCGTCATTTTTCTTTCCGCTTCTACTCATGGTAGAATAGAGAAAGAAAATGAACGGCTTTTTTCGTTTTAATATAGAAGCTACAACTACATAAACCTGTATGACTGGAGGAAGACGGATTTGGATAAAAAGTTAGTACTTATAGATGGAAACAGCATTGCATACCGTGCGTTTTTTGCGCTTCCGCTCTTGAATAATGATAAGGGGGTCCATACGAATTCCGTGTACGGATTCACCATGATGCTCAATCGCATTCTTGAAGAAGAAAAGCCAACGCACATACTTGTGGCATTCGATGCGGGTAAAACGACA
Organism: Peribacillus sp. NPDC056705; assembly: GCF_043656335.1. Taxonomy (NCBI): domain Bacteria; kingdom Bacillati; phylum Bacillota; class Bacilli; order Caryophanales; family Bacillaceae; genus Peribacillus; species Peribacillus sp. NPDC056705. Next base: position 328,448 of record NZ_JBHTYI010000002.1, read on the forward strand.
TTCAGACATGCATCATTTAAAGAATATAAGGGCGGGCGCCAAAAAACGCCTCCGGAACTATCGGAGCAATTCCCTTTCATTCGCGAACTGCTTGATTGTTTTCAAATAAAAAGGTATGAACTGGAGAACTACGAAGCCGATGATATTATCGGTACGCTGTCTTTACAAGCGGAAAAAGATGGTTTTGAAGTGAAGGTCATTTCAGGTGATAAGGATTTAACACAATTATCCTCCCCTAGTACGACGGTTTCCATCACGAAAAAGGGGATTACTGAAATTGAGGAATACACTCCAAAGCATATACATGAAAAATACGGCCTATCCCCTTTGCAAATCATTGATTTAAAAGGGTTGATGGGCGATGCTTCCGACAATATTCCCGGTATTCCGGGTGTAGGTGAAAAGACTGCCCTTAAATTATTGCATCAATTCGAAACGGTTGAAAACCTTCTGCAGTCGATTGATGAGGTAAGCGGACAAAAATTGAAAGAGAAAATAGAAGAACATAGAGACCTGGCCCTATTGAGCAAAGAGCTGGCTACGATAACGAGGGAAGCGCCGCTTGAAGTTTCCGTAAACGAGACCGAGTACACTGGCATGGATCAGGATCGAGTCATCTCATTCTATAAGGAGCTTGGGTTTTCGACTTTGCTCGATAAATTGGATGTAACGGAAAGTGCACCGCTTGAACAGGAGAAGATAGAAGTGCACACGTCCGAAATGACAGAAGCAATGTTTGCGGATGAAAGTGCCTTATATGTTGAGATTTTAGAAGATAATTATCATCATGCCGAAATTAGGGGAATCGCCATCAGTAATGAACAAGGTAATTTTTACTTCAATGGGGATGATGCTCTGAGTTCCGGGGCATTTAAATCCTGGGCGGAGGATGAAACAAAAAAGAAAACGGTTTTCGATGCGAAGCGTACGGTTGTGGCACTGCGTCATCGGGGAGTCCAAATAAAAGGCATCGATTTTGATGTATTTTTGGCATCCTATATCCTGAATCCCGCAGAGTCAGTGGACGAAGTGGCTGAAATCACGAAAACTCAAGGTACGACCCGTCTTGAAACAGATGATGTTTTTTATGGAAAAGGTGCAAAACGCAAAATACCTGAGGAAGCGGAATTGAGGGAGCATATCGCCAGAAAATCGAAGGCGATCCTTTCTCTGAAAGAACCGATGATCGATAAGCTGCAAGAGTTCGAGCAATTTCACCTGTTTACGGAACTGGAGCTGCCACTGTCGATCATTCTGGCCAATATGGAATGGCAGGGAATCAAGGTGGATATAGGCAGATTGAAAAACATGGGACAGGAGTTAGCCGTTCGCTTAAGAAACATCGAAGCCCGAATTTTTGATTTGGCTGGAGAGGCGTTCAATATCAATTCACCTAAACAGCTCGGGGCCATCCTGTTTGAAAAGTTGGAGCTTCCAGTCATGAAGAAAACCAAAACTGGTTATTCGACTTCAGCCGATGTGCTGGAAAAACTGGAGAGCAAGCATGATATCGTTAAGGAGATATTGCTATATCGCCAGCTTGGTAAGTTGCAATCAACTTATATTGAAGGGTTGCTTAAAGTGGTCAATGGCAAAACGGACAAGGTGCACACCCGGTTCAACCAAGCATTGACCCAGACCGGCCGGTTAAGTTCTACAGATCCCAATCTGCAGAATATCCCGATCAGACTGGAAGAAGGCAGGAAAATCAGGCAGGCCTTCATTCCTTCCGAAAAGGATTGGATCATTTTTGCTGCCGATTACTCACAGATCGAGTTACGCGTCCTGGCGCATATCGCCAATGACAGCGGATTGGTGGAAGCATTCCAGGCCGGGATGGACATCCATACAAGGACAGCCATGGATGTATTCCACGTACCGGCAGACCAAGTCACGGCGAACATGAGGCGCCATGCCAAAGCGGTCAACTTCGGAATCGTTTATGGTATAAGTGACTACGGGCTATCGCAAAGTCTCGGCATCACGAGAAAAGAAGCGGGAGAGTTCATCGAGAAGTATTTAAGAAGCTTTCCTGGTGTTCAGGAATATATGGAAGAAAGCATACATGAGGCCCGTCAAAAAGGATATAGCACGACTCTGATGCAAAGAAGGCGCTATATACCTGAGATAACAAGCAGGAATTTCAACATCAGGAGCTTTGCCGAACGGACAGCGATGAATACGCCGATTCAAGGCAGTGCCGCGGATATCATCAAGCTAGCCATGATAAACATGAGTAAGCGCCTGAAACGGGAAGGTCTTAAAACGAGAATGCTTCTGCAGGTGCATGATGAATTGATTTTTGAAACGCCTCCCGAGGAACTCGAAATCCTTAAAGTGATCGTTCCGGAGGAAATGGAAAATGCCATTGAACTGAACGTGCCCCTTAAAGTGGATTATGCTTTTGGGCCAACATGGTTTGATGCCAAATAATAAAAGATAGGTGATTGCAATGCCAGAACTTCCAGAAGTGGAAACAGTCAGAAGAACGTTAGAGCAGCTCGTGCTCGGAAAAGAAATCAAGGAAGTGTCAGTCTTCTGGCCAAAGATCATAAAAGCGCCTGAACCTGTCGAACAGTTTCAGGATGCTTTAAGGGGACAGACGATTACGGGAATAGGTCGTCGGGGCAAGTTCCTCATTTTCACCTTGGATGATTATTCATTGGTTTCGCATTTAAGAATGGAAGGGAAATACGGCGTGCATCCAAAAGAAGAGCCGTATGATAAGCATACCCATGTGATCTTCACTTTCACGGATGGCAGTGAACTCAGGTACAGGGATGTCCGGAAATTCGGAACGATGCATCTATTTGCCAAAGGGGAAGAACTCGAGCGGCTGCCACTGTTGCATTTAGGGCCTGAACCGTTGTCTGAAGATTTTACTGTCGAGGGGCTAAGTGGCAAGTTGGCAAGAACCAACAGGAAAATCAAGCCCGTTCTCCTTGATCAAACGGTTGTCGTCGGGATTGGGAATATATATGTAGACGAGTCGTTATTCCGTTCCGGTATCCATCCGGAGAGAATCGCTTCTTCACTCTCGTTGCAGGAAATCAAAACGTTGCATGCAGAAATCATCGCGACGTTAGGTGAAGCTGTGGAAAAAGGCGGGAGTACGATTCGATCATACATTAATTCCCAAGGGCAAATCGGCATGTTTCAGTTGGAACTTAATGTTTATGGACGAAAAGGCGAGAACTGCAAAACATGCGGCACGCCACTTGAAAAACTGGTCGTTGCAGGACGCGGCACACATATTTGCCCGTCATGCCAGCCGTTAAAATAGGTAATGTTTTTTCAAACACATCGGATGGGCTCCATCCATATACTAGGGTAGCAACGAGTAGGGAAGGAGTATTATTCCGATGTGGCTACAAATTATTTTTCTCGCTTTTGCAGTTAGTATTGACGGATTTGGCGTAGGTATGACATTCGGTATGCGGAAGATGAAAATCCCCTTAAGGTCAATAGCGGTCATCTCGTTTTGTTCTGCCTTGAGTTTAGGTATTGCGATGGTCATCGGACAATTCATCAGTCAGCTCATATCGGTCGGGGCGGCTGAAAAAACGGGTGGCATCATCCTCATTTTCCTTGGTGCCTGGATGGTATACCAGTATTTTAAGCCTGAAAAAGATTTGAAAGATGATAGATATCATGAAAAGATCATCTTTAATTTTGAAATTAAATCACTTGGGGTAGTCATTAATATTTTACAAAAACCATTGAATGCCGATTTTGATAAATCAGGTACGATTACGGGTGTTGAAGCGCTTGTTCTGGGATTTGCACTTTCGCTGGATGCGTTCGGGGCCGGAGTTGGCGCGGCTATGATCGGCATTTCACCGATTATCCTTGCAGGGTGCATCGCTGTTATGAGTTCAATTTTCATTTGGAGCGGGCTTCAAAGCGGGAAATTGCTTTCAAATAATAAAGTTGTCCAGCGATTGACCTTTCTACCAGGTGTACTGTTGATTATCATCGGTATATTCAAGTTATGATACATGGTTAAAAGGGGGAGCTTATGGGACAAATCATTGGAATCACGGGGGGCATCGCCAGTGGGAAAAGCACCGTCAGCCTTTATTTACAGGAACTCGGATTCACGATTGTCGATGCAGATCTGGCTTCCCGTGCCGTCGTTGAGCCGGGTGAAGAAGCCTATCATCAAGTTGTGAAGGCATTTGGTGAAGATATCTTATTGCCGGATGGGAATATAGATCGCGTAAAGCTCGGGTCGATCATATTTAATGATCAGGAAAAGAGATTGCTATTGAATGGCATCGTGCATCCAGCCGTCAGGAAATGGATGCGCCTCAAAACGGAAGAGGCACTATCATCAGGGGAAGAAACGGTGTTCATGGATATTCCGCTCCTATTCGAAAGTAAGCTGACATTCATGGTGGAAAAGACGCTTTTGATCTATGTGGATGAGCAAGTTCAATTGCAGCGATTAATGAACAGGAATGGTCTTTCGGAGACGGAGGCACTAGCCAGGATCAATTCGCAAATGCCTTTGGCCGATAAAAAGGCTTTAGCGGATGCCATTGTCGACAATAATGGGGACATTAATGAAACCAAGAGGCAAGTGAAGTCCATACTTCGCGATTGGCATGTCATATAATTATGATAAAAAAGAAGAAACCACCCGGTTTCTTCTTTTTGTGTTGAAAAAATAAACACAATCCGCATTTTTATTAGCACAATTCCTTTGAATTATGTTATACTAATTACATGTGGAAGGTAATAAGTATAACACTAATATTTTCTGGAGGGTCCGAACAATGAATTCAAGAATAGCGATTAACGGGTTTGGGAGAATTGGAAGAATGGTTTTCCGAAAGGCCATATTAGATGAGGGTTTGGACATTGTTGCCATTAATGCAAGCTATCCAGCTGAAACTTTAGCACACTTACTAAAATATGATACGATACATGGTAAATTCGACGGTATCATTATAGCGGAAGATGATTCACTAGTAGTGAATGGCCGCCGGGTAAAATTAATAAATAACCGCGATCCAAAGCTATTGCCTTGGAAAGAGTTGGACATAGATATTGTAATTGAAGCTACGGGCAAATTCAATGATCGTTCTAAAGCGGCTCTTCATTTAGATGCAGGAGCAAAAAGAGTTATTTTATCAGCGCCGGGTAAAAATGAAGACGTTACCATTGTAATGGGTGTAAATGAGGAAGTGCTGGAAATTGACAAGCATTTCGTCATATCCAATGCTTCTTGTACAACCAACTGTCTTGGACCGGTTGCAAAAGTGCTTGATGAAAAATTCGGCATAAACAACGGTTTAATGACGACGATACATTCTTATACAAATGATCAAAATAATATCGATAACCCGCATAAAGACTTAAGACGTGCCCGTGCCGCTGCGGAAAGCATGATTCCTACGACTACAGGAGCTGCAAAAGCCATCTCGCTAGTGTTGCCGCAATTAAAAGGCAAGCTTCATGGAATGGCGATTCGCGTACCGACACCTAACGTATCTCTAGTCGATCTTGTTGTGGATTTAAACCGTGATGTCACGATTGATGAAGTGAACCAAGCCTTCATCGATGCTTCAGAAAATGAACTCAAAGGAATTATGGAATTCACGATGGAACCTTTAGTTTCCAGTGATTTCAAAACGAATCCTCACTCTGCAATCATCGATGGTTTGACGACAATGATGATTGGGGACAGGAAAGTGAAAGTCCTTGCATGGTATGATAATGAGTGGGGTTACTCCAACCGGGTAGTGGACCTTGTGAAATTGGTGGGATCCGAGTTGAAAAAAACTTCCCAAGTCGAACTATCAGTAAAATAAAGAAAAGAAATCGAGCCTGCTAAAATTTTTTAGCGGGCTATTTTTAATGCAGTGACCCATCAATTCCTGGCTATTTTAAGGCGCTGAATAAATCCGGAAAACAGAATTTCCCTTACATTGGAACCTTCGCTATAGCCCTATTGCATATAAAGTTATCTTTCCAAAATTTTAATTTGGAGTTGCAAAAAAAATTCAAACAATATATACTATGAATCGTGAACTTCTTCAAAAGCGGTTTGCATGATGGCTACTTAAAGGGTTAGGACCTCTTTGGACTAACTTTCCCCCGTGGTAGTTATCAGAACTTATTTTTAAATCATGGTAAGGGGGAAGCTTAATATGGAAACAGCTTACACTATGGAAACAATGGGCAGACATGTCATTTCTGAACTTTGGGGTTGTGACTTTGAAAAACTGAACAATATCGATTTAATTGAAAAGATTTTTGTTGATGCTGCTTTGAAATCAGGTGCAGAGGTACGAGAAGTTGCCTTTCACAAATTTGCTCCACAAGGAGTCAGCGGGGTTGTCATCATTTCTGAATCACACTTAACGATTCACAGTTTTCCAGAACACGGCTATGCGAGCATCGATGTCTATACATGCGGTAACTTGGATCCGAATATTGCGGCAGATTATATTGCAGAAGCTTTGAATGCGCAAACACGTGAAAACATAGAATTACCACGTGGTTTAGGTCCTGTACAAATGAAAAAAGCCAATATAAGTGCCCTATAAAAAACACGTATACACAGAGATGCCATGGGTGCATCTCTTTTTTAATGCAATGAATCGGCAGCCTGCTTCACATTATAGCTATGGATTGCCTTATAGCACAAGACCTTGACAAAGGTGCTCCAAGGGCGGAACAAAAGTGCCTGCTGCTGGAAGTTACACTTTTTACTTGTACTGGCCGTTCCTTTTAATATAAGATTAAGATAGAGAAGTAAATCCTTGGGGAACATTTAGATAGGGGAGTCCTACATAAAATACGGAGCTGATAATGATGAAATGCCCATCATGTCAATATAACGGAACAAGAGTGCTCGATTCCAGGCCAGTCGATGAAAGTAAATCGATTCGACGACGCCGTGAATGCGAGGCATGTGGTTTTCGATTCACGACATTTGAAAAGGTGGAGGAAACACCGCTTATTGTAGTGAAAAAGGGCGGGACACGGGAAGAGTTCAGTCGTGATAAAATCCTGCGTGGCTTAATCAGGGCTTGCGAAAAACGCCCGGTTCCCTTGAAGGAACTAGAGCAAATTACCAGTTATGTAGAAAAAGAACTGCGCAACCAGGGCATATCGGAAGTGAAAAGCGACAATGTCGGCGAAATGGTAATGGACAAGCTGGCGGAAGTCGATGAGGTTGCCTATGTAAGGTTCGCATCCGTCTATCGACAATTTAAAGATATCAATGTCTTTATCGATGAATTGAAAGATTTAATAAATAAAGAAAGAAAGTAGAGCTGAAGATTCACTTTGGCTCTTTTTTCACTACATCTTTTGAAAGGTTTGAATGGAGATGTCAATGCATTGGCAAGAATTGCTCCCAGCGGATTCATATTTGGTCTCATCTGCGGGGCTGCTTCATGATTATGATCGGAAAATACTTACCCGACTATATCAACCTCTTATTGGACCTATTTGCATTAGCCTATATATGACGTTATGGAGTGAGCTGGAGGAAAACAGGCTATGGTCGGAAATCTCCTCACATTATCAATTAATGAATACCATCGGCCTTAAGTTAGGTGATATTTACGAAGCACGCCTTTTACTTGAAGGAATTGGTCTGTTGAATGTATATAAGAAATCGAAAAATGAAACGAAGGAATTCATCTATGAGTTAAACCCGCCGCTTTCGCCCCAGCAGTTTTTCACGGATGGAATGCTGAATATTTACTTATACAAAAAAATCGGCAAAGCGCAATTCAACCGGTTAAAGAGATTCTTTTGTGATGATCATATCTTAACCGATCAATATGAAGGTGTGACTAAATCTTTTGCGGAAGTATTCTCATCAGATCATCTGGACTCTTTATATGTAACCGATGAAGCGAAAAACGAATGGAAACCGATGCCTGAGCAGCAATTCATCGATCGGACGGAAGGCGTCGAGCCATCGGGGTTTGACGACTTATTTGATTTTGACCTTTTATTTGCCGGGATGAAATCCTCGATCGTACCGAAAAAGGCCTTTACTCCGAAAATAAAAAGTACGATTGCCAAACTTGCTTTTTTATATGGCATTGATCCGCTGGAAATGCAAAAACTAGTAATGGATGCCGTTTCATTGGATGATGAGATCGATGAGGAAGTGCTCAGAAAGGCGGCAAGGGACTGGTATCAGATCGAACGGCAGGCAGATATGCCTTCCCTAGTCAATCGGGTGCAGCCGATTCGTGAACGGACACAAAAAGAAGAACCGAAAACACAGGAACAAGAGTTAATCCGTCATTTGGAGACGATTTCCCCGAGGGAGCGGCTGATGCAATTGTCTGGCGGTGCAGAGCCATCAAGCGGTGATCTGAAAGTGGTTGAGGGAGTGATGATCAATCAAAAGCTGAATCCGGGTGTCGTCAATGTCTTGATTGAATACGTCATGCTCAAAACGGATATGAAGTTCACGAAGGGCTATGTGGAAAAGCTGGCAGGCCATTGGGCACGACTGAAGGTCTCTACGGTCGTGGAGGCGATGGAACTGGCTAAAAATGAACATAGGAAATATCAGGACTGGGCTCAAGGAAGCAGGAATGCTGCGAAGGGCGGCCGGAAAAAGGCGATACGGGAAGAAGTGGTTCCGGAGTGGCTTGAGAAGAAAGAAGAAGCACAGCAGGAGCAGAATGCAGATCACCCTGAATTGAATGCCCAGAAACGCGAGCTTCAGGAGAAATGGAAGCAGTGGAAAGCAGGAGGTGAAATGAACGATGGAAAAGATTAATAGATCCCTTAATAAATTGGCCAATACAAACCAATTTCAACAGCGTTATGAAAAGCTGAAGCAGGAGATTTTTGAAGACGAACAAGTGCGGTTATTTTTGAATGCCAACAGTTCGACGGTCACGAAGGAAATGATTGATAAAAATTTGGGGAAGCTTTATGAGTTCACTTCACAAAGCAATAAATGTGATAAATGTCCAAGCTTGAATGGCTGCATCAATATGATGCAAGGGTATTATCCCAAATTGGTGGTTCAAGGGAAGGCCCTGAACCTGAATTATGAAATCTGCCCGCGGAAATTGGCAGAGGATGAAAAGCGGAAACGGGAAAAATTGATCCGCAGCCTGTATGTACCGAAGGATATTTTAAAGGCGACCATTGAGGACTTTACCCAAACGGATAATGAAAACAAACGCTTGGGTGTTTTAAGTAAGGCGATGTCGTTCATTATGGAATATGAGCCAGGTAAAATGCAAAAAGGCTTATATATATATGGGAAATTCGGTGTTGGGAAAACGTACTTATTAGGTGCGATTGCCAATGAACTTGCAGAAAGGCAAATTTCCTCCCTTATTGTCTATGTCCCTGACTACTTGCGGGAACTTAAGGGATCGATAGGTGATAATACGGTCAATGAAAAAATTGAGATGGTGAAAACGGCCCCTGTCCTCATGCTGGATGATATTGGGGCGGAGTCCATGACGAGCTGGGGACGCGATGAGGTTTTTGGTCCGATTTTGCAATTTAGGATGCTGGAAAACCTGCCGACGTTTTTCACTTCGAATTTTGACCTGAATGGCCTGGAGAACCACCTAACCTTTTCACAGCGCGGTGAGAAGGAAGAAGTGAAGGCGGCCAGGATAATGGAAAGAATTCAATATTTAGCGGAGCCGGTCAAGCTGGATGGCGTGAATCGGAGAAGGTGAAGGAAAGTGGTCTCTTAATGGAGGTCACTTTTTTCTTTTACAAGGCTCATCCTACTTCTAAACACGTCCCCATCCCCATATACATGAACAAAGAGGCAAGGGGGAAGGGGGGATGTCGTAGTGCAAATTTCGTTTCAAAACGATTCAGAGGCAATGAAATTACTGAATTTCGTTTCTGTCCATCCACTGGGGGCAGAATTTCAAGCATACATTCGATTTCTTCCGCAACAAGGCATGCATATGGATATGACGAAGTCTTCAGGTGATAAATGGCTAATTCTGCTTCGTGATGCATTTCATTCTTTTTTATTGGAAGAAAAGACGATTCCTGTTCTGGAGCAAATAATAGTCGGTAAATTTTTTTATAGGGAACGGGAAGAAATTGAAGCCATCATTGAAATTGCATCATCGATCATCGAGGCGGAAAGAGCCAGGGATCAAGATGGAGCATTCAGTACGGAGAAACGATCGATTGAGGAAGGACTTCAAAGCATCTTGGCTGGAAAGGTATCTTTTTCATTCGATTCTTTTACGACCTTCCGTTTAAAATCATTTCAGCACACTTTGGAAAAGTATGTCGTTAAGGCGATTGATGAATACAAGCTGGAGCAGGACTATCAAAATTTCATTGCCACGCTCCGTGATTGCCTGCATGGACAGGAGTCGAAATTAAGAAAGCTCCACCTGGTCAACCGGGATGGTTTTCATTTCTATGATCAGAAATTCAGCAAGCTCGACCGTCCAAAAATCAATAGTATGATCGACAGGAGGCTTCTTGCCAAAAGTTCACTTTTTCTCGATACGGTGATACTTGCCCCGCTTTTATCGATTGCTCCTGAAAACTTGTGCATCTATACCGATGATAAGGAAGAAGGGCTGATCCAGACCATTTCAAGGATTTTCGAAGAACGGGCGACCATCTTGCCACTTTCGTCATTTTCGATGCATTTGAATGATCTTTCGTGGAAAAAAGAAAATTAACCTTGATTTTCACCGTATAACAAATTATAATTTCCTACATACTATTAAAAAACTAAAAGTTATGATGAGGACAAGGGTATTCTAGTCGCCGATTATCAGAGAGGGGAGCCAACAGGCTGTAAGCTTCCTATTCGCATGGAACACTTACCACCTTTAAACTTCGGCTCGGAAAGCAGGCATTCTGCGAATATGAGCTGACGGGAAGCTGCCGTTACCAAGTTACAAGTGCCATTTTGCCGTGAAAAGCAAGCTGGAACGAGGGTGGAACCGCGGGTTGATGATATTTATTACTAAGCTCGTCCCTGTTTTATACAGGGGCGGGCTTTTTTGTGTTGTAATGGAATCAAAAACCTGTAATTTGTCCGAACAATAAGAAGGAGTGAAACTGAATGTCAGAATTACTGAAAATATCTTTTCCTGACGGAGCGGTTAAGGAGTTTGCCAAAGGCACAACAACTGAAGACATCGCTGCATCCATCAGTCCTGGTTTAAGGAAAAAATCCATTGCCGGAAAATTCAATGGTGAATTATATGATTTGAAACGTCCGATTGAACAAGATGGTACAATCGAAATCGTCACACAGGACGCAGCGGATGCTCTTGAAGTATTGCGTCACAGTACAGCACACTTGATGGCACAAGCGATCAAACGTTTGTACAAAAACGCTAAATTCGGAGTGGGTCCAGTCATCGAGGGCGGCTTTTACTATGATATGGATCTAGAGGAATCATTGACTCCTGAAGACCTTCCATTGATTGAAAAAGAAATGAAGAAAATCGTCAACGAAAACTTGGAGATTTCCCGCATCGAAGTGAGTCGTGATGAAGCGATTTCCCGTTTTAAAGAAATCGGCGACGAATATAAGTTGGAGTTGATCGATGCGATTCCTGCCGATCAGCAGGTAACGCTTTATGAGCAGGGTGAATTCTTTGACCTTTGTCGTGGAATTCATGTTCCATCAACGGGGAAAATCAAAGAGTTCAAGCTATTGAGCATCGCTGGAGCATACTGGAGAGGCGATAGCAAAAATAAAATGCTTCAACGTATTTACGGTACGGCTTTCTATAAAAAAGAAGATTTGGCCGAACACCTGCGTTTCCTTGAAGAAGCCAAAGAACGTGACCATCGTAAAATCGGCAAAGAATTGAACTTGTTCATGAGCTCACAAAAAGTGGGACAAGGGTTGCCGATGTGGTTGCCAAAAGGTGCGACCATCCGTCGGACGATCGAAAGATACATCGTGGACAAGGAAGAACGTTTGGGCTATGACCATGTCTACACACCTGTAATGGGAAGCGTGGACCTTTATAAAACATCTGGACACTGGGATCATTACCAGGACGGCATGTTCCCTGCCATGGAGATGGAAAACGAACAGCTTGTCCTGCGTCCGATGAACTGTCCGCATCACATGATGGTCTATAAAAACAGTATCCACAGCTATCGCGAACTGCCAATTCGGATTGCCGAGCTAGGCTTGATGCACCGCTATGAAATGTCAGGTGCCCTTTCAGGCCTTCAGCGTGTACGTGGAATGACATTGAATGATGCGCACATTTTCGTCCGTCCCGACCAAATCAAAGAAGAGTTCAAGCGCGTTGTGAACCTGGTTCTGGAAGTATATAAAGATTTCGATATCAAGGATTATTCATTCAGACTGTCTTATCGCGATCCTCAGGATACAGAAAAATACTTCGATGATGATGACATGTGGGAAAAAGCACAAGGCATGTTAAAAGTCGCCATGGATGAACTTGGCCTGGATTACTTTGAAGCGGAAGGTGAAGCGGCATTCTATGGTCCTAAGCTTGATGTTCAGGTACGTACTGCCTTAGGGAAAGATGAAACGCTTTCCACTGTTCAGCTTGATTTCTTGCTTCCTGAACGTTTTGATCTTAATTACGTCGGTGAGGACGGCAAGCAGCACCGTCCGGTCGTTATCCACCGTGGCGTCGTTTCCACAATGGAACGTTTTGTCGCTTACTTGATCGAAGAATATAAGGGGGCATTCCCGACTTGGCTTGCACCTATCCAAGCACAAGTGATCCCGGTCTCACCTGAGGTGCACTTGGATTATGCGAAAGAAGTACAGGAGAAACTTAAAGCGCAAGGCATTCGTGTCGACCTGGATACACGTGACGAGAAAATCGGTTATAAAATCCGTGAAGCGCAAATGCAAAAAATCCCGTACATGCTTGTTGTTGGTGACAATGAAGTCAAAGAAGGCAGTGTGAATGTACGTAAATACGGTGAACAAAAATCCGAAACGATCGCTTTTGAAGATTTCGTTTCAGCGATTAAGGCGGAAGTGAGCCGTTAAAAGCACAAAGAGGGGCACATATAGTTGTGTCCCTCTTTATAATTATGGCATGATAAAATGATACCATCATGTGAAAATATGTACAGCAATGAAAAGGAGGGTCAGCATGAAAAAGAAATTTTCTTATCTATTCGGACCGACATTCCTTGTCATCATCATCTTATTGTTATTGGATGATTATCGACAATATGCCATTGTCCCGGTCCTGCTTTTTTGGATAGTCCTATTTTCCTGGGACACCATCGAGAAAAAGAAAAAGGCGAAAGAAAACTCCTAGCATTTGCTGGCTTCGATCAGTATGGACTGTAACCAAAGGGGGTTGGGGATAAATGGAGATAAGAAAGGCTTCAAGGAAAGACGCGGGTAACTTGGCTGCTTTGTTCAATCATGTTGAAGATTCCGGGTATATGCTGTTCAACCCTGGGGAAAGAAAAGCGACGGGGGAACAAATGGAAAAGCAAATGGAGCAAATCGAAAAAAATCCCCTTTCCGTTTTCCTCGTTGCTGGAAGCGGCCATGAGTTGATGGGTTACCTAATCTTATTGGGCAATCAAATGGGCCGAACGAGGCACTCAGCCAAAATCGTCATCGGCATCAATGAACAGGACAGAGGAAAAGGCATCGGTACGAAGCTATTTCAGAAAATGGAGGAGCATGCACGGACAAAAGAAATACGGCGCTTGGAATTGTCCGTGATCGCAAACAATGCCCCTGCGCTTTCCTTATATCGAAAGATGGGTTTTGAAAAGGAAGGAATAAAGCGGGAATCACTTTTTTTTGATGGAAAGTATCATGATGAATATTTTTTGTCCAAATTACTTTAAAAAACGTATTGTCAAATAACTGAATGTCTGATAATATTAATTTTGTTGTGAAAAACGAATAAATTAGCATTTGACAAGTCATCAGTGTTTATGATATATTTCTAAAGTGAATTGAATACGTGTTTGAGGAAAAGAAGAAGCACCCGCTTCTCACCTGGTTGACGCAAACAATGCAGTTAACAGGTCATGATTTGATTATTTGGATCTTTCTGAATGAGTCTATCAGTGTGGGTGCAGCATGCATCCACACTTTTTTATTATGATTATATCCTGTAAGCGAGTTGTGAGCGTGACCGAATTGATTCAAATATTCGTATTCGCCAATATCTTTGGAGGTGGCTAACTATTAGTAAAGACGCGATGGTAAACGAGGGCATCCGAGCCCGTGAAGTTCGTCTTATTGACCAAAACGGAGAACAACTTGGAATTAAAACGAAATTCGAAGCATTGGAAATTGCCGCTCGTGTAAATCTTGATCTAGTTTTAGTTGCTGCAAATGCAAAGCCTCCGGTAGCCCGGATCATGGACTACGGAAAACACCGCTTCGAGCAGCAAAAGAAAGACAAGGAAGCACGTAAAAATCAAAAAGTCATCAGTCTGAAAGAGGTTCGTTTGAGCCCGACGATTGAAGAACATGATTTCAATACGAAGCTTCGCAACGGTATTAAATTCCTTGAAAAAGGCGATAAAGTAAAAGCTTCTATCCGATTCAAAGGACGTGCCATTACGCATAAGGAAATTGGTCAACGTGTACTCGTTCGTTTTTCTGAAGCATGTAAAGAAGTGGCTACAATCGAGCAGCACCCAAAAATGGACGGACGCAGCATGTTCATTATCTTAGCACCGAAAAACGAAAAGTAATTGTAAAGTAATTTGTAATGAGGAGGAATACCTTATGCCTAAAATGAAAACTCACCGCGGATCTGCTAAACGTTTCAAAAAGACTGGATCCGGCAAACTTAAGCGTTCTAACGCTTACACAAGCCATTTATTTGCTAACAAATCTACTAAGCAAAAGCGTAAGCTTCGCAAAGCTAGCCTTGTAAGCAAAGGTGACTTCAAACGTATTCGTCATATGCTAGACAACATTAAATAAGTTCGATTTATCGAGTTAAATAGGAGGGAAATAACATGCCACGTGTAAAAGGCGGTACTGTTACTCGCAAACGTCGTAAAAAGGTAATAAAATTAGCTAAAGGTTACTATGGCGCGAAACATATTCTTTTCAAAGTAGCTAACCAACAAGTAATGAAGTCAGGAAACTATGCTTTCCGTGACCGTCGTCAAAAGAAACGTGATTTCCGCAAACTTTGGATCACTCGTATCAACGCTGCAGCACGCATCAACGGTCTTTCTTACAGCCGTTTAATGCATGGTCTAAAGCTTGCTGGTATCGAAGTGAACCGCAAAATGCTTGCTGATCTTGCTGTTGCTGACGAACAAGCATTTGCTCAATTAGCAACTGCTGCTAAACAACAATTAGACAAATAAGTCTGACTGATACAGCCACTCTCTTTTCAAGAGGGTGGCTTTTTACATATTTAAAGGAGGAAATGGGAATGCAGGGAGTATGGTTCATTGCTGCTTATATGATCATCACGAACATCATCGGATTTGCCTTAATGGGAATCGACAAAAGGAAAGCGCGTAATGGGGAGTACCGGATCAGCGAAAGGACACTTTGGTTTTGGGCGGTCATAGGCGGAGGGACCGGGGCCTATTTGGGGATGAAGCAATTCCGCCATAAGACGAAGCATGCCGCTTTTAAGTGGGGCCTGCCCATACTGATGATTCTTCAGATGGCCTTATTGATCAAGATATTCATTCAATTGTAATATGTAGCCCGTATATTGTATATGCTTGTAGAAGCAGCAAAGAGTAGCTGGAGGGAGAGCATGAATGATAAACTGACACTTGTGATGAGCTACGTTCAATCTGGAAGCGTGTTTGCACCGTTGATTTTTATCACTTTTCATTTATTAAGGCAATTTTTATTCATTCCCGTCATTGTGGTTTGCATGTCTGGCGGAGTATTATTCGGGGCAGCCTTTGGAACCATCTATTCGGTAATCGGTTTGACGTTGTCCAGTATGGCCTTTTATTTCGTGATAGGCAAATTTCCGAAAACAAAGGATAGGCTGCTGCGGCTTAAGAATAAGCTGTTTGGAAATAGAAAGCTGAATAGTCGGCAAATTGCAGTACTGAGGCTAATCCCGTTCATACACTTTTACTTACTGTCGCTTTGCTTATTGGAATCCAATAAAGGGCTGAAAAATTATTTTTATCTGTCCTTCATGACCAATCTCCCTGTAGCATTCGTATACACGGTTTTTGGCCACTATATTGCAGATTTCAGTCCAACGCTGATCGTCATCATTTTATTATCCTTAACCTTATTGATATATTTATTGAGGGAGAAGCAAACGGTCGTCCCTTGGAAGGAATTTTTTCGTTCAGATGATTAAAGTAGAGCCTTGAGTCCATTTTTCTCAAGGCTCTTCATTACGTTTGGTTTTTTTCATTCCTGCAAAAATTCCTTAACCGGGCTCTTCCAATCAATAACGGCATCCGGATATTGTTTTTTTATGGCTGCCTCGATTTTCAAGAAATCATTTCGCTTCAAGCCTTTCAGTCCTGCCACTTTTTTAGGCCATATGAAGATGGAGATGACCTCGAAGGAGCGATCCGTCGTCCCTAAATACTTTTCCCCTTCAAACATCACCCCGTTGTACGTCAATAAAAAATTCTTTCGTATATTGGCTGTATCGTCGAGCAGAAAGAACTTTTTCTGTTCATGTGCCAGTTCTAATTTTCTTTTCGGATTAAATAGGTATTTGATGACTGTATATATTAAGAAAATGATGAGGGCCAAAAGAATGAACCGCATGATCAATACCATGGAGCTGCCTCCTTAAACAGAGTGATACCCTTCATTTACGTATGGGTTTTTAATAAGTTTCATTTATTTGATATAATTTAGGGGAAGTCGATAGAAAGAAGTGATGAAATTGAACATAGGTAAATTAATGGAAATGCAGGCAGCTTTGGATGAGCATATACAATCAAAGCATGATTTGGGTGCTGAAGATTTAGTGGAACGGAAGATACTTGCTCTTTTGGTGGAGCTTGGAGAGCTTGCCAATGAAACAAGATGTTTTAAATTCTGGAGTCTTAAAGGCCCTTCTGATAAAGAAACGATTTTGGCTGAATACGTGGATGGCATTCATTTCATTTTGTCTCTAGGAATCGAACGGGGGTTTGTACCGGAAGTTCCATCCGCCTTCAAGGTGGATCAGGAGGATTTGACGGTTCAATTTACAGCTATTTACGGCTACATCAGTGAATTTCGCACACAGTTGACAGAGTCATCTTTCCAAAAGGTTTTTGCTGCGTATTTACATTTAGGGGAGTTGCTTGGATTTTCAGCAGTGGATGTGGAAAAAGCATATGTAAGCAAAAATGAAGTGAATTACGAGAGGCAAAAGCAAGGCTACTGATTGTTTATGCAATCGGTTTTCTGTATAATTATTCTTGTAATGTAAGTTATAGGGAGGTATAGGAATGGCTAAATTGGATGAAACGTTAAGGATGCTTGCTGACTTAACGGATGCTAAAGGCATCGCAGGAAATGAAAGTGAAGTAAGAAAAGTGATGGCCGAATACATAACACCATTTGCGGATGAAATATCGACAGATGGCCTGGGAAGTTTGATTGCCAAGAAAACGGGTGATGAAAACGGACCGAAAATCATCGTTACCGGGCATATGGACGAGGTCGGTTTCATGATCACCCAAATTGATGATAAAGGATTTTTGCGTTTTCAGCCGGTAGGGGGCTGGTGGTCACAAGTAATGCTGGCCCAGCGCGTGACGATCGTAACAAGTAAAGGTGATCTAACTGGAATTATCGGTTCCAAGCCGCCGCACATCCTGTCAGCGGAGGCGCGGAAGAAGCCGGTTGATATTAAGGATATGTTTATTGATATCGGTGCATCCAGCAAAGAAGAGGTTAGGGAATGGGGCGTCAAGCCAGGGGATATGGTCGTGCCATATTTTGAATTCACGGTCATGAATAATGAAAAGATGCTGCTCGCCAAAGCCTGGGACAATCGAATTGGCTGTGCAATCGCCATTGATGTGCTTAAACAGCTGAAAGACAGCACCCATCCTAATGTAGTTTATGGAATCGGCGCTGTGCAAGAAGAGGTCGGCCTGCGTGGCTCCAAAACATCCACATTCAAAATTCAGCCGGATATCGGTTTTGCCGTCGATGTCGGCATTGCTGGGGATACACCGGGGGTTTCCGAAAAAGAAGCGATGAGTAAGATGGGGGAAGGCCCGCAAATCGTCATCTATGATTCATCGATGGTGGCACATAAGGGATTACGTGATTTCGTCACCGACACGGCTGATGAAATGAATATTCCTTATCAATATGAATCGATTCCTGGCGGCGGGACGGATGCCGGCTCCATCCATTTAACGGCAAATGGAGTTCCTGCACTGGCTATCACGATTGCCACACGCTACATTCATTCACACGCAGCAATGCTTCACCGGGATGATTATGAGAATGCAGTTAAGCTCATTGTCGAAGTGATCAAACGCCTCGATCGTGAAGCGGTTGATCGGATCATTTACGAGTAATATAGAAAGTTAAAAATGGAGAGGCCTAATCAGGTCCTCTCCATTTTCTTTTCTTTATTTCTATTTATCTTCGACGATTATATAGACCGCTTTGATGGGACCATGGACGCCGACGACAAGGTCCATTTCGATATCAGCCGAATTGCTCGGCCCCGTTATGAAGTTGATGCAGGAAGGAACGACTTCGCCGCGGGTAACTTTTGAACGGATGGCCGCTGCAGCCTGTGTCATTCGTGGAACGATGGTGCTTTTTGGAATGATGGAAACATGGCAGGAAGGAAGGAAACTGATGGACCGGCCATGGTCCTTGTCGCTGAACAGGACGACGGTAGCTGATTCTGCTAGTGTCATCTCACTGAATGTGATTCCGATGTTAGCACTTTCCGCTTTTTCGATATTTTCTTTCCCGGCTTGGTGATCCCATATATGGACATCTTTTTCCTGTAAGATACCCTCCAATCCATAGTCGGAAAATCGATCGTCCTTAGGGATGATCAAGGATCCGTTTCCAAGTTCCTCGATCACCTGTTTTAAACAATGCATCACTTGCTTGGAGTCGGTAACGTGAAACTGAGTATGCACCCGTTTACATTGCTCCTTCAATTCCGCGACAAGGTCATTTGGTGTCGCATGTTTCAAAACTTCTTTTTGGGGTGCGTGCTTCCATTCCGGAACGGAGATGCCTTCCGTAATCGGAGCCCTTCCAAGGTTTTTGGCTATATTGTTTAAAAATGTCCCTTCATTATGGATGGTTCCAATCATGATGATTTCCCTCCTTTTTCCCGATTTTTGAACCAGTCCCGAAAGCTCTCTTTCCCTGGAGCAGGGAACTCGCGGCTTTCTGTCCAAGTTTTGAGTGGTCCCGGACCTTTCGAGATGATATCCCCCGTTTTAAAAGGAGACATCGCGGATGGGGCCATTTTGGAGCCGAACTTATAAAGCATAGGCGAGGCTGCACCGATTCCGAAGGCTTTCATGGCCATCTTTTCTGAAAATGGCGCCATTTTTTCCTTTTCAACGATGACCTCACGATGCTTCCTCAGTAAGTCATGGAGAGGAATCTTAACCGGGCAGGCATCTGTACAGGCTGCGCAAAGAGTGGAGGCATATGGCAGCTCCTTGAAATCATCATATCCCCCGAGTAAGGGTGATAGCACAGCACCGATTGGTCCCGGATATATTGAACCATATGAATGACCGCCGACCTGGCGGTAAACCGGGCAGACATTTATACAGGCAGCACATCGGATGCATTGAAGAACGGATTGAAACTCAGTTCCTAAAATTGAGGAGCGTCCATTGTCTACGATCACAAGGTGAAATTCCTCGGGTCCGTCTACATCGCCTTCATCACGCGGCCCGGTAAGTGCGGTGATGTAGCTGGTCAACCTTTGGCCGACAGCGCTTCTTGTCAATAAGCTGACAAGGATTTCGAATTCATCGAATGTAGGCACAAGCCGTTCCATTCCCATCACGGTGATTTGCGTTTTCGGTAGGGCAGTGACCAAATCGGCATTTCCTTCATTCGTCACCAAACCGATCGAGCCCGTTTCCGCAATGGCAAAATTACAGCCGGTAATGCCCACATCGGCGCTTAAGAAATCTTTCCGCAGAATGCCCCGCACATGGGCGGTAAGCTCTTCCGGTTTTTCGGTTTGCGTATATGCAAGCTTTTCTTTAAAAACATCCCTAATCTGCTCCTTATTTTTATGGAGAGCAGGTGCGACGATATGGGAAGGTGGGTCATGATCATCCACTTGTAAAATATATTCACCAAGGTCCGTTTCAACGACATCGAGTCCAACTGCTTCAAGAGTTGCATTCAAATTGATCTCTTCCGTGACCATCGATTTGGATTTCACGACCTTTTTGGCGTTCTTTTTTACAATGACATCCTTAATGTAGCCGCTTGCTTCTTCAGCGGTTTCAGCGAAAAAGACATGACCGCCCCTTTTCGAAACGTTTTCTGCAAGCTGGTGCAAATAGAAATCAAGGTTGCTAAGCACATGCTGCCGGATTTCTTCACCAAGGGAACGCCAATCCTCCCAGCTTCCCAATTCATCAACGGCAGTCAGTCGCCGTCCGTGTAATCGTTCTTGGGCACTCGATACGGCCAATCGCATAAAATCATTATGTATTCCTTCATCCACCCGGTCTTTAAACTTGGCAGAGCTGGTTTTCATAGCCATTAGTTTTTCCCTCCTCGCTTTTTTTAAATACTATTCAGGACTTCCGCAATATGAAGCACTTTCACCGGTTGCCCCTTCCTTTGGATCCGTCCGCCGATATTCATCAAACATCCGGCATCCCCGCCAATTAAGAAATCTGCTTCGGTAGCTTCAATATTGCAGACTTTCTCCTCGACCATTTGTCCGGAAATGTCCCCCATCTTAACCGAAAAGGTCCCCCCGAACCCGCAGCAGTTTTGGGCATCTGGAAGTGGTGTCATTTCCAGCCCCCTGACATGGCTTAACAAAATGGCAGGTGCTTCCTTCACCTTAAGCAGCCGTGTCATATGGCATGAAGTATGATAAGTGGCCTTTCCCTTAAAGGTCGCCCCGACATCGGTCACTTTTAGGACATCCACGATGAATTGGGTCAATTCATATGTTTTGGCCGCTAATGATTCAGCACTCTTTTCCCATTCGGCATCGCCTTTGAATAGGACCGGATATTCTTTGAACATCGCTGCGCAGGAACCGGAAGGGGTTACGATGTATTCAGCATCCGCGAACGTTTTAATCATCTTTTTCATGGCTTCCTTCGATTCCTTCGTATACCCGCTATTATATGCGGGCTGTCCGCAGCATATCTGGGACTCCGGGAAATCGATTTCACAGCCTAATCTCTCGAGTAGCTCCACTGTCGCTTTGCCGACATTGGATTGAAACAAATCCACTAAACATGTTGCAAAGAGAGTAACTTTCAATATGAACTCCTCCTTTTTCAAATAGGTTAACAGGTCATCTGATGACTAGAAAATGGAAAAAGGAAATGGTTTAAGAGAATATACCAATTTCCAAGATTTTTTAAATGGAGTAATCGTTTTCAAAATAATATATCAATTTAATCCTTTTTTGTATAGGGCATTTTTGAAATTTAAAGGAAAATCAACTATGCGTTTGCTGATTTTTTTGGATGACCCGATCCAATGATTCTTCGACGCTTTGAAGGTGAAACAGCATGGCACTGCGGGCTTCGTCTTCATCCTGTGCCACGATTGCATCATGGATCCTGGCATGCTGCTGGTAAAGCCGCTTAATTGTCATCTCTTCGGAATAAAGCGCTATCCGGCGGATATCACGCATCTTTTCCGTCATTAATTCTGAAACGTGGTTCATCAATGTAATCAGCAGCTCATTTTGTGATGCGTTTGCCACAGCAACATGGAAGGCGATATCTGCTTTATCACTGAGTTCTTCATCGTCGGATACCTTTTCCATATTAAAAAGACTTTCCTTGAGTTCGATCAGGTTCTCTTCCGTTCTCATCTTCGCTGCCACTTCTGCCGTACCGGACTCAAGTATTTTCCGGACTTCCAGTAAATGCTTGATATTGTCTTGATCCATCAAAAGGGCGGCAGACAAGGGATGGTTCATGATGGTGGGGTCGAAGGTTTTGACGAAAGTTCCTTCACCTTGTTTTATTTCAATAAGACCCATTGAACTCAATGCACTTAATGCTTCGCGGATGGCAGGGCGCCCGACTTGGAAATTTTCCGCAAGCTGCTGAATGGAATCCAATTGCTCACCTGGTTTCAGGCTGCCTGACCGAATCATTTCATAAAGTTCATCGCTGACTTCTTCATAAATTTTTTTCGGCTTTATTTTTTTATATACCAAGTAGTAGCACCTCTATTTTCTATGAGTTTCTCTGGTTAATATTATATAACACAAATGTTCTTTGACACTTCCAGAAGGTTAAAAAAATCAACAAAAAATAAAAAAAATCTTGATTTTATATTTTTAATCATTTAATTTTAATGAGTACTCATCAAGTCATCTGATGACTTAGAATTTTCAAATATGTAAGGGGTTTCAATTAGCGGTCGAATTCTGAATTTTTTAAAAAATTATAGAAAATGGAGTCGAAATGAATGACATGGACACAAAACTTTACGCCTATCACCGATAATTTAGTTTTATCATCTCTTGCCGCACTCATTCCAATTATTTACTTTTTCTGGGCGCTTACCATCAAACGTATGAAAGGTTACATGGCAGGTATAACCACGTTGCTTGTAGCTCTTGCAGTGGCTGTATTGATATATGGAATGCCTGCAGGAAAAGCAGTGATGTCCGCTTCACAAGGAGCCGTATATGGGCTGCTGCCAATCGGATGGATAATCATCACTTCCGTATTTTTGTACAAAATGACTGTTAAAAGCGGACAATTCAATATCATTCGTTCTTCGGTGCTTTCGCTTACGGAAGACCGCCGCCTCCAGGCATTATTGGTGGCATTTTCTTTCGGGGCCTTTTTAGAAGGTGCCGCGGGATTTGGGGCACCGGTTGCCATTTCTGCCGCGCTTTTGGTCGGTCTTGGATTTAACCCGCTATATGCAGCCGGGATTTGTTTGATCGCGAATACCGCTCCGGTAGCATTCGGGGCGGTTGGCATACCGATCATCGCCATGGAAGGCCCAACTGGCATAGCCGCCATGGAGATTTCAAAAATGGTCGGCCGCCAATTGCCATTCCTTTCGGCTTTCATTCCGCTATATCTCATTTTAATAATGACTGGGTGGAAAAGGTCGCTTGAAGTCTTGCCGGCAATATTGGTTTCCGGATTTTCCTTTGCCATCACACAGTACTTAAGTTCAAATTTTCTTGGGCCGGAATTACCGGACATCCTTTCCGCGTTAGTGTCACTATTTGCATTGGCGATTTTCCTGAAATTCTGGAAACCTAAAACGATCTTTCGTTTTGCATCCGAGGAAACGGCAGCAGCTGTCGAACCTTTATCTACAGCAGAAGCGGAAATAAAATACACGAAATGGCAGATTTTCCATGCTTGGTCACCATTCCTTCTGTTAACGCTTTTCATAACAATCTGGGGGATGAACCCAATTAAGCCGGCGCTCTCCGGACATTATGAAGGCAACAATGCGTTGCTTGGCGGAATCAATGAAATCGGGAAACTATTAACCTTCCAAATCGAAGTCCCAGGTCTGCATAATGCGATAATCGGAAGCGATGGATTGCCGATTGCGGCTTTCTATAAAATAGAACTGCTCGGAGCGGCCGGGACTGCGATATTACTGGCTGCCATCGTAACGAAGTTCATCGCACACATGTCTGCAAAAGACGTTTATAGCACCTTTGTTGAGGCGATGAAAGAGTTGGCAAAACCAATCTTGATGATTTCGGCCGTGGTGGCTTTTGCCTATGTAACGAATGCTTCAGGCATGTCGACCACATTAGGGATGACCCTTGCAAAATCGGGTGATTTATTTCCGTTCTTCGCACCGGTTCTCGGCTGGCTGGGTGTGTTCATTACCGGCTCGGATACATCAGCCAACCTCTTATTTGGCAGTCTGCAAAAAGTGACCGCACTTAAAGTGGGGATGGAGCCGGTCTTGGCACTTGGGGCCAACTCTTCCGGAGGGGTCACCGGAAAGATGATTTCCCCCCAATCGATAGCGATTGCATGTGCTGCCGTTGGATTGGCGGGCAGGGAATCGGAATTATTGAGATTCACGCTCAAACATAGTTTGTTTTTATTGCTGCTTGTTTGTGTAATTACCTTCTTGCAAAATGGCGTCCTTTCCTGGATGATTCCATAAGTAGAATGAGGCTCCCCTTTCATAGGGGAGCCTCGAAATATTTTCAAGGCCAATCAAAAAAGGAGGACATATCATGCAATTGACAGCTGTGGCAGGGAAATTGGTTCATGAGGTTCGGAAACTGATCGATGAGGAAATCATCATTATTGATCATGCTGGAACGATTATCGCCAGCACCGATAATAGCCGTATTGGAGCTTATCATGAAGGAGCTATCCACGCTTTCAAAAATCGTGAGAAATTGATCATCAATAAACAGGATGAACGAAGTTGGAAAGGAGTGAAGGCAGGTATAAATCTACCTATTTTCTTCAACCAGGAAGCAGTTTGTGTGATTGGCATTACAGGCGATCCCAAACATGTTTCCCCCTATGCGGAACTTTTAAAAAAGATGACGGAGATGTTCATTCAGGAAAGCTATCATATCGAACAAGCAGAATCCCAATCACGTCTGATGGAATTCTTTGTATTTGAATGGCATCACCTGCAGACGTTCAATGAGCTTTTCCTTCAGAAGGCCAAGTTGCTTGGGGTCGATGTTCATGCAGACCGGATCATCACCCTTGGTGAATTTAAGACTGAGGAAATCATTGAACCTCATGTGTGGAGAACGCTTCAGATATACATAGGACAGCAGCACCCCAATGACATTGCAGTCCGATGGGGGAGGAATCAATTCATCATTCTTTCTATAGCCGATTTCATCGGTTCAAAAATCCAGCAATTAAAGAAATTAAGTAAACTCCAAAAAAAGCTGGAAGAGAGCTCGGGTTATAAAGTGTGTGCAGGAGTTAGTTCGCGTGCATCTGGATCCGCTTTCAGGTCAGCGTTTTTTAAAGCGGAACGTTCTTTGAAAATCGCGCTTCCTTCATCGGGGATCATATTTGACGAGGACTTGAAGCTTGAGGTCCTGCTTGATGAAGTTACCGCTGAAACAAGACAGGAATATTTATCCCGGACGATTCAGGAGTTGCTTCCTAATGAGGAGCTGCTTAAAACCCTTTCCATGTATTTTGCATGTGATTTATCCTTAAAGGAGACCGCCAGAGTCCTGCATATCCATATCAATACCCTCCATTACAGGCTCAAGCGCATAGAAGATTTGACCCGCCTGAATCCCAGGAAGCTAGACAATTTAGTCACTATGTATCTAGCATTAAGTATATTGGATAAACATACAAATTAATTCTATGGAAACCTCTAAATTCTATATGTTCATACATAGATGATTGAGTGTTTTCTTTCTTATACTTACATCATATAAAAAACTCGAATTTCGTATGTTTATATGAGGAGGATGTGTACATGTTAACAAAACAGGTTAAGCAGCTACTTCTTGCCATCGTCGGTCAGGAGAATTTCGATGACTCGAAAGTGGAATGTCTAGTCTATTCATATGATGCAACACCAGGGTTCCAAGCAATGCCTGATGCTGTCATTAAACCGGGCTGCACAGCTGAAGTCGCGGCCATCGTCAAAGTTTGCAAAGAATACCATGTTCCGATCGTTCCACGTGGGTCTGGGACGAATTTAAGCGGAGGCACTTGCCCGACAGAGGGGGGACTTGTCCTTTTATTCAATCGAATGAATTCATTACTTGAAATAGATGAGGAGAACTTGACGGCGACCGTACAGCCTGGGCTTATCACATTGGACTTGATTTCAGCAGTTGAAGAGAAGGGGTTGTTTTATCCGCCGGATCCCAGTTCGATGAAAATCTCCACTATTGGCGGAAACATTAATGAGAACTCTGGTGGACTGCGAGGATTAAAGTACGGAGTCACCCGTGATTATGTCATCGGGCTAGAACTGGTCCTTCCGAATGGGGACATCATTCGAACAGGGGGCAAGCTTGCCAAAGATGTAGCCGGATATGATTTAACCAAACTTTTTGTCGGGTCAGAAGGGACCTTGGGCATCGTTACGGAAGCGATCTTAAAGCTGATCCCAATGCCTGAAACGACAAAGACGATGCTTGCCTTATATCAAGATCTCGATGCCGCAGCCCAGTCAGTGGCCAAAATCATTTCAAATAAAATCATTCCTGTTACATTGGAATTTCTGGATCGGCCGACGTTGATCGTGGTTGAGGACTTCGCGAAAATCGGTTTGCCCACCAATGTGGAAGCCGTCCTGCTGATTGAACAAGATGGTCCGAGTGAAGTGGTGGAACGCGATATGAAAAGGATGGCCGATATCTGTCTGCAGGAACAGGCGGTTTCCGTGGAAATTGCCGAAACGGAATCTGACGCTGCCGCCTTGAAAACCGCAAGACGGACAGCCCTCTCTGCACTGGCACGCCTCAAGCCGACGACCATTTTGGAAGATGCCACCGTTCCACGGTCGGAAATTGCCAAAATGGTTAAAGCGATTAATGAGATCGCTGTCAAGCATAACGTGGACATTTGCACTTTCGGCCATGCTGGGGATGGGAACCTGCATCCAACGTGCATTACCGACGCTCGTGATCATGAGGAAATGGAGAGAGTGGAGCTCGCTTTTGCCGACATTTTTGCTGCGGCTATCGACCTTGGCGGGACGATTACCGGTGAACATGGTGTAGGGGCGATGAAGGCCCCTTATCTTGAATGGAAGCTGAAGAAAGAAGGGATTGATGCCATGAGAGCGATTAAACAAGCTTTCGATCCCAATAACATCATGAATCCCGGCAAAGTATTTGCCAAGGAAACCAGGAAAAGGGTGGTGGTTTCTTCATGACGACAGTTCAGGAAAGGGAAACCATCGCCATGCAATTCGCTGAAAAAATGAACGAAGATGAATTGTTGAATTGTATGCGCTGCGGCTTTTGCTTACCCCACTGCCCGACATACATGGAATCGGGGCAGAAGGAATCCCATTCACCAAGAGGCCGGATTGCACTTATGAAAGCCGTGGCGGATGGTGTGATTGAGCCTGATGAGGATGTAGAACGTTCATTGAGCCTTTGCCTCGGCTGCAGGGCTTGTGAACCTGTGTGTCCTTCAGGTGTGAAATATGGGCATCTTCTTGAAGAAGCAAGGGATATCATCCATCAGAATAAAAAGCATAGTTACCCTGTGAAAACGATCCGTAATGCCGTTTTTAGTGGATTATTCCCGCATCAGGAGCGAATGCAGGCCATGACGAGTTTGCTTGGCTTCTATCAGAGATCAGGTCTGCAATACATGGCCCGAAAAACGGGAGTGCTCAACATGCTTCCAAATAATTTGGCAACCATGGAAAAGGTGCTGCCGAAAGTCCCGAAAAAATCAGAAATGAAAAATAGGCCAACCGGGCTGCCTGCAATCGGAACGCCGCTCAAAAAGGTGGCTTTTTTTTCCGGCTGCTTGATGGATACGATGTTTTTGGAAACGAACAAGGCCACACTAAAGCTTCTTCAGCTGGCCGGATGTGAAATCGTGATTCCGAAATCCCAGGCATGTTGCGGGGCGCTGCATGGGCACAGTGGTGAAAAAGCAGGTGCAAAGCAACTGGCCAAGCGCAATATAGAAGCTTTTGAAGCGGAGGAAGTTGATTATATCATTACGAATGCCGGCGGCTGTGGAGCTTTTCTCATAGATTATGACCATTTGCTCCAAGGTGAACCGGAATGGCATGACCGTACAATCGCATTTAAAAATAAGTTGAAAGATATAAGTCAGATTCTTGTTGATTTGCGTTTTCAGGAAAAAGTTCGCTTGAAACTGCCGGCTCAATCGGTAACTTTTCAGGATTCCTGTCATTTACGGAATGTGATGAACACCTCCCTGGCCCCGCGAATTCTCCTTCAATCGATAGAAGGGATTGATTTCAGGGAAATGAAGGATGCCGATCGATGCTGTGGCTCCGCTGGGATTTATAATATTGTTGAATCAGAGATGTCCATGAATATTCTCGACTCCAAAATGGAACACACGAAATTGACACAGGCCGATATCGTTGTCACGGCAAACCCGGGCTGTCTATTACAAATGCAATTGGGGATTGAGAGGGAAAACTTGGGGGAATGTACGAAAGCGGTGCATATTGCAGACCTGCTAATAAAGGCTGTGGCTTTATAATAGAAGAAAAACGAAATGACATTATTTGGTTAAACATTACATTTTTATAAATGGGGTAACCCTTGAAAAGGCTGGATTTCAATTGAAAAAGCGTTCTGTGCTGAGAACGAATTGTAATGATATAACAAAAATGAAATATTGATTCCTCGTTTACTTAGGTTCATAGCGGGTAGAGTTTATACATAGCATCCACTAAACGAAACAACAAAACCTAAGGAGGAATGTAAAATGAATAAAACAGTATATGGAGTATATGAATCAAATGCAGAAGTTATCCAGGCAATAAATGCACTTAAGGCAAAGGGGTTTGAAGGCGACGATATCACGGTCGTCGCAGATAAGGAAGAAACATTGGATTTCACGAACACTCAACGCGAAACGGATGTTCATACAATGACGAATGTTCCTAACGACGAATCATTTATGGACAAGGTGGCCCGCTTCTTCATGCCGGATGATACGGCAGACCTTTCAACAAGATTGGCGAATGCAGGCCTCTCGAATAGTGAAGCGGCTGAACATGTTTTTGATGTGGAAAATGGAAAAGTCCTGGTTCTGGTAGAAGAAGGTGAAGGCCATCTTGGAACGGCAAGAGATAAATTCACGACCGGAAATATGGATACTGCCGCTACACGGCTTGATACGAACTCCACCAACCAACTATATAATGGCACTGAAAAAACAGATGCATTAAATAAAGAAGATGTTTATGGAGTCAACGGACAAGGCCGTGAATTGCCAGAGGATGAAAGGACGCTTAAACTTCGGGAAGAACAGCTGAACATTGATAAAGAAAGAGTACAGACAGGTGAAGTCGTCATTAACAAAGAAGTCAATGAACAGCATAAAACGATTAATGTTCCTGTTGAACACGAAGAAGTGACAGTCGAGCATAGATCTGTTTCAGGACGTGAATCGGATCTGGAAACCGGAAACATTGATGATGGGGAAACATTACGGATTCCAGTTGTTGAAGAAAAATTGGAAGTTTCCAAAAAACCAGTCGTCACAGATGAAATTGTCATCAAGAAACATGCTGTACAAGAAACGGAACAAGTTCAGGATACTCTTAAAAAGGAAGATATCCAGCTTGATAGTACAGATGATTCGATCATAAATGAGAAACAGGCAGCTGAACGTCGAACCGACCGCTTCTAAGAGTGAAGGGAAAGTGGCCTGCAGTTTTTATAACTGCAGGCCACTTTTGGGTTTTAAAGACTCTAGGCAAGGCAAACCTTTTTGTTTAATTGGCACCCATCAGGGTATAAATACACATAAGAAGAAATTTCGGAATAATAGGAGGAGGAAGATGCATGGGGAAAACATTATATGGTGTTTTTAATACGGAAAGAGAAATAATCCAAGCTATTCAATCCCTCAAGGAAAAGGGGGTTCGTGAAGGAGAAATAACGGTAATGGCTGATAGGAAAGAAGATTTGGATTTCGTCAATCAAAAGCGTGATCCGGATGTGGACGTCGTTACTAACTCTAATGAGGATTCCTTCATTGATAAGATGAAACACTTTTTCCTTAATGAGGGTTCTGAAGATATAAGGAACCGGCTAGGTGAGTTAGGGCTTGCCGATAGTGAAGCCACCGCTTATATAAATGAAGTGGAGGCAGGAAAATTCCTGATTCTTTTAGATGAAATGGAAACCGTATCAGCAAGTGAGAGCATAGCTTCCAATCGCATGGAGGATACGGACGAACCTTTAGAGAATCCGCTTAAAACAGGGGTGGTGAACAATCCGGATCCGAACCTTTTTCCTGAAACAACAGCGAATGCCTATCAAACAGGGGAAGTGGAAGCACAGCCAGGAAGAAGCGAAGAACTTCATGGGAATTCTGCGAACATCTTTGAAAATGAAGAGCTGGATACAAAGCGAGCTCAACAAAGGGAAATCCGGGGGAACTCCACAGAAAAATTCAAGAAGAAAAAAACAGGGAATCATGAAGGGCAACTTGCAAGCGCCCCATATCCAAACCCGTTTTCTGCCGATACTGATAATGCCCTTGATGCTCAAGGATCACTGGATCGGACCATGAGCCCGAATGCCAGCAGGCAGCAAGAGGAAGTCTTGCAGGATGAATACATCAAAAATCGAATCAATACCGACAATCTGTAATACGCAAAATAACTGCCTGCACAAGGCTGTTCAGACTGTAGACAAACTAGATGAAAATCGAGTTTGTCTGCAGTTTCTTTATGGCCTGTAAAATTGGGATGTTGATTTTCAGGCACTCGCTTTCCGCCTGGGGGTCTCCCTTTGATAGAAACCACACATGATGAGTTGAAGATATTGCTTTGGTTCAGTTGGTTCGTTTGATGAAGGATATATTTTCCCAACCCTTTTATCTGCAAACTGAACCAGGCTGTTTTTTTTAAAAAAACCTTTAGGCAAAGGGTTACTCAGGAATTCTCAATGGACTATTTGCTTGTTTATTGTTAAAGCTGCAAGGTATAATGACAAAGGTATTTTATTTTAAGTAGAGTAACAAGGAGGGGGAGAAACATGGAAAAAAACGTATATGGTGTTTTTGACTCTAATCCGGAACTACTTGCTGCAATTCAAGACTTAAAAGCTAAAGGCGTATCTGGCAACCAAATGACAGTAGCAGCTAATATAAAAAATCATGTGCAGCTTGGAAATGAACATACGGATATCCTGATCATCGCCAATCAGGATAAGGAGGATACTCTTTTTTTAAGAATCTTCCACTACTTCACAGATGAAGGATCTGGAGATTTACGCAGCTTTTTCACGAAATACGGCTACTCTTATGATGAGACAAAAACGATGCTTGAAGAAGTGAGGGCAAAAAAATTCATTCTGATGCTTGATGAAGAAGTCTCCAT
Organism: Peribacillus sp. NPDC056705; assembly: GCF_043656335.1. Taxonomy (NCBI): domain Bacteria; kingdom Bacillati; phylum Bacillota; class Bacilli; order Caryophanales; family Bacillaceae; genus Peribacillus; species Peribacillus sp. NPDC056705. Next base: position 359,589 of record NZ_JBHTYI010000002.1, read on the forward strand.
GGAAGAACTGGAGGCTTGCGAAGCGAAATCAAAAAAATAACAGCCTCTGAAGGCTGTTATTTTTTTAATCCTGATTCGAGGGCAGTGATCATTTCCTGTTTTTCCTGCTCAGATGAATTTTGCCAGATGACCTCGAATAATACTCCCAATCCAGGAAGCATTTTTTCCTCGCCATTTTGTATGGCATCGACAATCGTGTCTTCCAGCTGCTCTTGCGAATTTCCTGATACATTTTGGATGATCGCATTACGTAAGTTTAAATTCATGATTATTCCTCCTCTATCACATAATGACTGACATACATAGCATTTCACAAACTCACATGCAATATGTATGTGAATTGCGTTATAATAGGAAAATCAGTGTGAAGTTAAAGGAGCGTTTACCCTTGAAATATATTGAATCCGTAAAAAACCCGCAAGTTAAGCAATGGAAAAAACTTTTGACGAAAAAAGAACGAGATAAAACAGGTAAATATTTAGTCGAGGGTTTTCACCTAGTTGAAGAAGCCTTAAAAGAAGAAATCGTCTTGGAAGTGATCATCAATGAAGAAACTGAAATGCCTGCCCATTTTAAGGTGGAAGGCACAGAACTCATTTATGTGAAAAATGATATTATGAAGGCGATTTGTGATACCGAAGCTCCTCAGGGAATTGCTGCGGTTTGTGAACAGAAATCAACGAGCATGGCGTCCATCAATCCGGATAAATTATTGTTGATCGATGCAGTACAAGATCCGGGGAATATTGGAACGATGATCAGGACAGCGGATGCAGCTGGAATCGATGCGGTCATACTTGGCGAAGGGTGTGCTGACTTGTATAATCCAAAAGTGGTCCGTTCGACGCAAGGGAGCCTCTTCCATATGCCTGTCATTAAAGGGAACCTTTCCGAAATCATCGATGAGCTGAAGGAAAGCGGCATACCGGTATATGGCACGGCATTAGAAGGCGCATCGCCATTTGAAGAAGTGGAAAAGTCTTCCCGATTTGCCCTGCTCGTCGGTAATGAAGGCCAAGGAGTATCGAAGGAATTACTGGAGAAAACGACTAAAAACCTTTATATTCCCATCTACGGAAAAAGCGAATCATTGAATGTGGGAATCGCTGCGGGGATTTTAATGTACTATTTACGAAAATCGATTTGAAACGGCCGAAGAATTATAATATAATAAAACAGAATTTTATAATGAAAACAACGATGACAAAGAGTAGTAGCTTAAGTTAACCATATCCAGGGAAAAAATGCCTTGACTGAAAGCATTTTTATGGCACTGCTTAAGGGAATTCACCTTTCGAGTTGGCATTGGGAAGACATGATGTCTGAAAAATGTTCCGGTGAAGAGCCGTTATTTTTTAATGAAGTGAGTGCAGAAGTTTTTTTGTTCGTGCACTAATAAGGGTGGTACCGCGATACATAAACCTCGTCCCTTTAGGGATTGGGGTTTTTTTGTGTTCATTTTTACAAAAGGAAAATAAAGGAGGAAGACATGATGCAGGAACGTTTACTAGAACTGCAGGAAGAAGCGTTGCAAAAAGTTGCCGCCGCTTCCGAATTAAAAGAACTGAATGAAGTCCGAGTTGCTTATTTAGGGAAAAAAGGGCCAATCACTGAGGTATTGCGCGGCATGGGTAAATTATCTGCCGAAGAACGGCCGAAAATCGGGGCACTGGCCAATGATGTAAGGGAAGCGATCGCAACAAAGATCGAGGAGAAACAAAAAGCACTTGAAACTGCGGCAGTCAATGCAAAGCTGGCAACTGAAACGATTGACGTCACACTTCCTGGACGTCCGGTTAACAAGGGGAATCTACATCCATTAACACGTGTCGTGGAAGAAATCGAAGACTTATTCATCGGTATGGGCTATACCGTTGCGGAAGGTCCTGAAGTCGAAAGCGACTACTACAACTTCGAGGCACTTAACTTGCCGAAAAGCCATCCGGCACGTGATATGCAGGATTCCTTCTACATAACGGACGAAATCCTGATGCGTACGCACACTTCACCTGTTCAAGCCAGAACGATGGAAAAACATAAAGGTCAAGGACCTGTTAAAATCATTTGCCCAGGAAAAGTATATCGCCGTGATAACGATGATGCTACACACTCCCATCAATTCCAGCAAATTGAGGGCTTGGTCATCGATGAGAACATCAGCATGAGCGACCTGAAAGGAACGCTGGACGTATTTGCGAAAAAAGTATTCGGGCAAGACCGTGAGATTCGTCTTCGTCCAAGTTTCTTCCCATTTACGGAGCCTTCCGTCGAAGTGGATATTTCTTGTAAAATCTGTGGTGGTAAAGGCTGCAGCGTATGTAAACAAACAGGCTGGATCGAAGTGCTTGGCGGCGGGATCGTTCATCCGAACGTCCTTGAAATGGCTGGCTTCGATTCCAAGAAATACTCTGGATTCGCATTTGGAATCGGCGTGGAACGGATTGCCATGTTGAAGTACGGTGTGGATGATATCCGTCATTTCTATACGAATGATGTTCGATTCTTAAAACAATTCAACCATCATGAAGCATAAATTTTTATTTTAAAAAGGAGGACCTACCATGTTTGTGTCATATAAATGGTTACAAGATTATGTTGACCTTTCAGGCATCAATGCGACGGAGCTAGCTGACAAAATCACGAAAAGCGGCATTGAGGTTGAAGGGGTGGAAAAGAAAAGTGAAGGGCTAAAAGGGGTCGTCATCGGGCATGTCATTGAACGTGAACAGCATCCAAATGCGGATAAATTGAATAAATGCCAAGTTGATATCGGGGCCGAAAATCCTGTTCAGATCATCTGTGGAGCACCGAATGTCGATAAAGGCCAAAAAGTCGCAGTCGCTACTGTTGGCGCAGTCCTTCCAGGTAATTTCAAAATTAAGAAAGCGAAACTTCGTGGAGAGGAATCGCACGGGATGATCTGCTCGCTTCAGGAATTGGGCTTCGAATCCAAGCTCGTTTCCAAGGATTATGCTACAGGTATCTTCGTCTTCCCTAATGATGTGGAAGTGGGGAAAGATGCATTGGAGGAACTTGGTTTAAGTGATGAAGTGCTGGAACTTGGGCTGACTCCGAACCGTTCCGATGCATTGAGCATGCTTGGTGTTGCATACGAAGTGGCAGCCATTCTAGGCCGGGAAGTGAAATGGCCGGTTGTCGAGAAAGAAGAGGCAGCTGAAAAAGCTACTGATTATATCAGTGTCAAAGTTGAAGCGAAAGAAGATAACCCGATATACATCGCTAAAATCATCAAGGATGTCAAGGTCGGACCTTCACCGCTTTGGATGCAGACTAGGTTGATGTCTGCAGGTATCCGACCTCATAATAATGTGGTGGATATCACGAACTACATTTTACTTGAATACGGCCAACCGCTCCATGCCTTTGATTATGACCGCTTTGGTTCAAAGGAAATCGTCATCCGCAGAGCGAAGGATGCTGAAAAAATCGTAACATTGGATGAAGCGGAACGCACTTTGACACCTGACCATTTAGTGATCACAAATGGCAGCGAGCCTGTAGCGATAGCTGGTGTGATGGGCGGAGCGGATTCCGAAGTGAAAAATGATACGACGAACATCATCATTGAAAGTGCATATTTTGCAGGTACAGTGGTTCGTAAAGCTTCAAAGGACCATGGATTACGCAGTGAAGCTAGTGCCCGCTTTGAAAAAGGTGTCGACCCGGCCCGTGTACGTGAAGCTGGAGAACGTGCTGCACAATTGATTGCACAATATGCAGGCGGAACAGTCCTACAAGGAGCAGCAGAAGTTGATGAATTGACAATGGAACCTGCGGTCATTAGCATCACTCTTGATAAAATCAACACACTTCTTGGAACAAGCATGACCGCATCAGTTGTGGAATCAATCTTCAAGCGTCTGCAATTTGGCGTGGAACTTGACAATGAAACATTCACAATCACCGTTCCGACGCGCCGTGGCGATATTACGATTGAAGCTGATTTAGTCGAAGAGGCTGCACGTCTATATGGATATGATAATATTCCCGCTACACTGCCGATCGGTGCTGCTGTCCCAGGCCAATTGACTGATTATCAAATTAAACGGCGGAAAGCACGCCGTACACTTGAAGGCGCAGGCCTTTATCAAGCAGTAACCTATTCACTGACAAGCCAGGAAAAAGCGTCCCAATTCGCCTTGGAAGCAAGAGAATCCATTCGATTAGCAATGCCAATGAGTGAAGAAAGAAGCCAGCTGCGTTTAAGCATCGTGCCTCAATTGCTTGAAATCGTGAAATATAACAATGCCCGCCAAATCGATTCACTGGCACTGTATGAAATCGGTTCGGTATTCTTTAAGCGTGACGAACAAGAACTGCCTGAAGAAAAAGAACATATTGCTGGAGCGATCACCGGCCTATGGGAGTCACATCTATGGCAAGGTGAAAAGAAACCAGTGGATTTCTTTGTAGCCAAAGGCGTGATCGAAGCATTATTCGACACACTTGGATTAGCTGATCAAATCAGTTATCGCCAAGCGGAAATTAACGACATGCATCCAGGACGGACAGCGGAAGTACTATTGAATGGTGAAGTGATTGGCTTTATCGGCCAAGTGCACCCAACTGTCCAAAAAGACTTGGATATTAAAGAAACATACATTTTCGAACTTTCCTTAAAAGCGTTGGCCGAAGCCGAAGTCGCTCCGATTGCGTACCAAACCATTCCGCGCTATCCATCAACCACGCGCGATATCGCGCTCGTTGTGGATCAAGCTACGAAAGCCGGGGACATTCAGGATATTATTGAAGAAGCCGGTGGCAAACTGCTGAAAGAAGTAAGCATCTTCGACTTATACGAAGGTGAAAGAATGGAGGAAGGCAAGAAGTCCATTGCCTACTCACTGAAATACTTCGACCCGGAACGTACTCTAACGGACGAGGACATTACAAAAGCACATGATAAAGTTCTTGAAGCCGTTAAACAAAAAGCTGGCGCAGAACTAAGAGGATAAACCAAAAAGACAGCTCCCTGAAACATGGGGAGCTGTCTATTTTGATTTTACGAGTAAAAGGGGCAAACTCACGAGTAAACAGCGAGAACTCACGAGTAAAAGGCGCAAACTCACGAGTAAACAGCGTAAACTCACGAGTAAATGGCGCAAACTCACGAGTAAAAGGCACAAACTCACGAGTAAAAGGCGCAAACTCACGAGTAAACAGCGCAAACTCACGAGTAAAAGGCACAAACTCACGAGTAAATGGCGCAAACACGAGTAAAAGGCGGCTGTTCCGGAAGGTCAGCCGCTTTCTTCTATTTATGATATTTCTGTTGAAATAGTCGCTTCGCTTTTTCTGTGTTGGCGAAGTGGGTTTTCGTGAATTCGTGTAATGAATCGATTCCTTTTTCATGAATCAATCTTGCGGCTGCTTCATCGACTGCAAATCCGGCACCTTTAGGGATTTTGAATCCGGCTTTTTCACTCAGCAAGTCAAAGCGTTTGACGAATGCATATCGGGCAATGATGGATGCGGCTGCTACTCCAAGATGAATGCCTTCCGCTTTTGTGCATAGATAGGTGGCATTAGCCTGGAATAGTTCTTGGCCTTTGAGGTAATTGAAAAATACCTCTGGTTGAGCGAATTGATCAATAAGGACCGCTTCCGCTTGTTCCGGCTGGATTTTTTGCATGAGATGCTTGATTGCTTGGTTATGGAGGAGTGCTTTCATTTTACCTTGTGACATTCCCTTGGCCTGCAGCGCATTATATTTTGGGTTGTCGCATGTGAGCAGGCTGAAGGGCACTACATCCTTAATCTGTTTGGCAATTTCGATGATCTGTGGATCTTTCAGATTTTTGGAATCCTGGACACCAAGCTCCTTCAATAGTGAGAGTTGCTCCTTTTTTGCATATACGGCTACGACGGTGATCGGGCCGAAATAGTCTCCTGTTCCGACCTCATCGGAACCGATCACTGACATGGTTCCGATATTTGCAGGCGGCGAATATCGATGGGCCTTGACCGATGCAGAGGATGCCGTTTTTTTCTTTGGAGCCGCAGCAGTGGTGCCCTTTTGCCATTTTCCCGCTTCTAGTTCGGCATTCTTACCTTGAAAAAGGACCTTACCGGATTTATAGGCCGTAACCGTACATAGCGGCGGTTTTGCGGAAAAGATGCTCCCCGGGGGCAGCTTGGCGGCCAAGGATGAAGAATAATGGGCCTTCATCGCTTTGATTTGTTCAGGACTGATAAGTAAAACAACATGGGACATAATGGGTTAGCTCCTAACTTCATTTTGTTTATTAGGTGATCTTCTTCCTAAATCCGCTTTCGTTTGACAAATTATTGAAATTTTTATGCGAGAAATGACGATGTACTCTCTTTCGTGACGAAAAACTTCATGATATGATAGAATTAGGATTGTTTAGATTGGGGGCATCATTTTGTCAGACGATAAACGAAATAAAACAACAGTTGATATATACGGACAACCATATACAATCGTCGGCACAGAAAGCGCAAGTCATATGCGCCTGGTCGCTTCGATGGTTGACGAAAAAATGAGAGAGATCAGGATGAAAAATCCATACTTGGATACAAGCAAGCTAGCGGTGCTAACGGCCGTGAATACGATCCACGAATATATTAAATTAAAAGATGAATTAGACCAGCTTCAACTGGAATTAAAGAGAGAGAAGGACTGAGTACATGCTTGATTTAGCAATTCTGGCCATTCTTTTAATCGGTTTATTAATCGGTTTAAAGCGTGGCTTCATTTTACAAGCGGTTCATATGACAGGGTTCATTGTAGCCTTCATCGTCGCTTATGTATTTTACGGAGATCTTGCTCCCAATTTGAAATTGTGGATCCCGTTCCCAACGATGGGTGATTCCTCGGCCCTTAATATGTTTTTCGATACAGTCGGGCTTGATACGGCATATTACAATGCAATTGCCTTTGCAATCATTTTCTTTGCTGCCAAGATCCTTTGGCAAATGATAGGATCCATGCTCAATTTCATCACCCACCTACCGATATTAAAGCAGCTGAATCGCTGGGGTGGAGGGATATTGGGTTTTCTCGAAGTCTATCTTATCATGTTTATTATATTATATATAGCTGCCATGCTGCCAATAGATTCCATCCAGAAACCATTAACTGGCTCATTTCTGGCAGAATCGATCGTGAAACATACGCCGTTCCTTTCCGAGCAAGTGAAGGAACTTTGGTTTCAGGGTGTAAAACAATCTTAATGTCAGTATAAGAGGGCCTGTCTCCCTTTCTCAAAGTCCTGGATTCCCATACTTTGAACGGGGGAGGCCCCTTTTTATGTGGCAGGATGTAACTCCCCCCTATTTGATTCGAAAGTTAAGAACCTGACTGCTTGTACTTTACCTCCAAGAAAGGTATCTTTAAGAAAGTGAACAATGGACACCCTACTAATTTTTTGGGCGGTGGATTAAATGACAATTAATAAAAAAGATATCATTAAACTATTAGAAAAGATTGCAATATATATGGAACTAAAAGGAGAGAACCCGTTCAAGGTTTCAGCTTTCCGGAAGGCAGCGGGCGCCTTGGAAACGGATGACCGGAGCCTTTCGGCCATCGAGGACTTTACCGCTTTAAATGGAATCGGGAAAGGAACGGCCTCCGTCATCGAAGAGTATATGAATGAGGGGAAATCGACCGTACTTGAAGAGCTGCAGGAGCAGGTGCCAAAAGGATTGATTCTGCTTCTGCAGCTTCAAGGTCTGGGCGGGAAGAAAATTGCCAAGCTTCATAAAGAGCTGCATGTCAATGATGTGAATGATCTTAAAATCGCCTGTGAAGAAGGCAGGGTCGCGGCGCTTGCCGGTTTCGGCAAAAAGACGGAAGAGAAGATCCTGTCTGCAATTGCCGAAGCGGGTTCAAGGCCCGACCGGCTGCCCCTTGCCTTCATGAGGCCGATTGCGGATGATATTGAAACGGCCCTTGCTAACATGGAATACATCATCCGTTCTTCCAGGGCCGGCAGCATCCGGCGTATGAGGGAAACCATCAAGGACCTCGATTTCATCATCTCGACAGATCATCCCGAAGAAGTTAAGGATCAACTGCTTGCATTAACGGGAATAAAGCAGGTGATTGCAGCAGGTGATACAAAAGTATCGGTCGTGCTTGATTATGAATATGATATTTCTGTCGATTTCCGAATCGTGAAGGATCAGGAATTCATCACGACACTCCATCATTTTACAGGTTCGAAGGATCACAATGTGCGGATGCGCCAGCTTGCTAAAGATCGCGGCGAGAAAATCAGCGAATATGGGGTGGAAGTGGCTGAAACCGGTGATATATTGACGTTTGAAACGGAAGAACAATTTTATAACCATTTTGGTCTTCCTTTCATTCCGCCAGAACTGCGTGAAGACGGAACGGAAGTGGAGCATTATGATGCTAATGAACCTCTCATATCTTTAGAATCCATAAAAGGTGACCTGCATATGCATACCACATGGAGTGATGGTGCCCATACGATTGAAGAAATGATAGAAGCATGCCGTGCAAAAGGGTACCGGTATATGGCCATCACTGATCATTCGCAATATCTGAAAGTGGCGAACGGCTTGACCGCGGAACGATTGCGTGAACAAAAACGTATCATCCATGAGCTAAATGAAAAATACGCTGACTTTACCGTTCTTTCAGGGATTGAAATGGATATACTTCCTGATGGGACCCTTGATTATGACGATGAGCTGCTTGCAGAGATTGATTTGGTGATCGCATCGATTCACTCTAGCTTTTCACAGCCTCGGGAAACGATCATGGAGCGCTTAAAAACGGCTTTGAATAATCCGCATGTAGATATCATTGCCCATCCAACGGGAAGGATCATCGGCAGACGAACCGGATATGATGTTGATATAGAGATGCTGATCGAACTGGCCCGTGAAACGAATACTGCCTTGGAATTGAATGCGAACCCGAACCGATTGGATTTGGCACCTCCCCATCTGCGCAAGGCACAGGAAGCAGGCGTTCCGATCGTGATCAATACGGATGCCCACAGCATCGACATGCTTGAACATATGCCTGTTGGGGTTTCATCAGCCAAAAAAGGCTGGATTAAAGAATCAACGGTTCTTAATGCAAGGGATACGGACGGATTATTGGCGTTTTTAAAGAGAAATGATTAACTATTTGCCCATAAATAAGGAGGAGCTTTAACTCCATGCATAATAAAGCTTTAAAGACATTGGAATTTCATAAAATAAAAGAACAATTAATTTCACACGCATCCTCATCCATAGGAAAAGAGAAGGCAGAGCAATTGATGCCTTCCACGGATTTTGAAGAGGTGTCGAGATGGCAGGAAGAAACGGATGAGTCAGCCAAAATCGTCCGGTTGAAAGGTAACTTGCCATTGGGCGGGATTTTTGATATCCGTCCGCATGCAAAAAGGGCACAGATTGGCGGAATGCTCTCACCGATGGAATTGATGGAACTTGCGAGTACGATTCGTGCCGGCAGGATCCTTAGCCGTTTCTTTGAAGAACTTGCAGAGCAGGAAATTGATGTTCCGCTTTTGGCTGAATATATTGATTCCCTTCATCCATTGATAGATTTGCAGCAGGAAATTACGTATGCAATAAGCGAACATGGCGAAGTGATGGATTCTGCCAGCGACAAGCTTCGCACCCTAAGAAACCAAATTCGGACGAACGAAAGCCGCGTCAGGGAAAAACTAGAAAGCATGATCCGTTCTTCCAATGCATCAACAATGTTATCCGATGCCATCATCACCATCCGGAATGACCGATTCGTCATCCCGGTAAAACAGGAATACCGGAGTGTGTATGGCGGGATCATCCATGATCAATCCTCATCAGGGCAGACGTTGTTCATTGAACCGCAAGCAATCGTTCAGCTGAATAATGTCCTGCAGGAAACCCGAGTGAAGGAAACGCAGGAAATAGAACGGATATTGGTCGAACTATCGGAAAAAGTCGGTGCTTACACTCCTGAATTGCTTCATAATGTCAAAGTGCTTGCCCAAATCGATTTCCTTGTCGCCAAGGCTAAGTATGCAAAAGCGATAAAAGGATCCAAGCCGATTCTGAATGATGAGGGGCGCGTGAAATTATTCAAAGCGAAACACCCGCTCATTCCGAGTGATGTTGTCGTGGCCAATGATATTTTTCTTGGTGATGAATTTACGACAATCGTCATCACCGGTCCGAATACAGGTGGTAAGACGGTTACCCTGAAAACGATTGGCCTCTGTACGTTAATGGCCCAGTCCGGTCTGCAAATCCCTGCGCTGGATGGTTCCGAAACGGCTGTGTTTTCCTCCGTTTATGCCGATATTGGCGATGAGCAGTCGATTGAACAAAGCTTAAGTACATTCTCCTCGCATATGGTCAATATTGTCGATATCCTTAAGCATGTCGATTATGACAGCCTTGTTTTATTCGATGAGCTTGGAGCGGGAACTGATCCACAGGAAGGTGCTGCTTTGGCCATTTCCATTTTGGATGAAGTGTATAAACGCGGAGCACGTGTGATCGCAACGACACATTACCCGGAATTAAAAGCGTATGGATATGATCGGGAAGGCGTCATTAATGCAAGCGTCGAATTTAATGTGGAAACCTTGAGTCCCACCTATAAACTTTTGATCGGTGTACCAGGTAGGAGTAATGCGTTTGAAATTTCCAAACGGCTTGGTTTGGAAGAAAGCGTGATAAGCAGCGCCCGCAGCCATATTGGTGAGGATACGAATAAAGTTGAGAATATGATAGCGTCCCTTGAAGACAGCCGTAAAAAGGCCGAAGAAGAAGAACAGGAAGCCAAGAATCACCTGGAACAAGCGGAAATTCTTCATAAAGACCTTCAAAGGCAAATTGGTGAATACCATGAAGAACGGGATGCGATGGTTGAAAAGGCAGCAAAAGAGGCAGCGGCAATCGTTGAAAATGCACAAAAGGAAGCGGAAGCGATTATTGCCGACTTACGTAAACTGCGACTTGAAAAGCATGCCGATGTTAAAGAGCATGAACTGATCGATGCCAAAAAGCGGCTTGAAGAAGCAGCGCCAAAAGTGAAAAAAACATCAAATAAAGCTGCAAGGCCGCTGGATAAAAGCTTGAAACCTGGAGATGAAGTAAAGGTCGTAAGCTTCGGTCAAAAAGGTCACTTGATCGAGAAGGTCTCAAATAATGAATGGCAGGTTCAGATCGGCATCATGAAAATGAAGGTGAAGGAGTCTGACCTGGAATTCATCAAGACCACAAAAGTAAAAGAAACAAAGCCCCTCACCACGATCAAAGGCCGCGATTATCACGTTAGCGTCGAACTTGACCTCCGTGGAGAACGCTTTGAAAATGCAATATCAAGAGTGGAAAAGTACATTGATGATGCTCTTTTGGCCGGTTATTCGAGTGTCTCCATCATTCATGGTAAAGGAACGGGTGCTCTTCGGTCCGGGGTCCAGGAATACTTGAAAAATCACCGCTCTGTCAAAAGGATTCGCTTCGGCGAAGCCGGTGAAGGCGGAACAGGTGTTACGGTGGTGGAATTTAAATAAAGGAAAGCGGTCACTCCGGCCATTCAGTCAAGCCGGGTGGCTAGTTACCATTCGGGAGTTGGACCATGGTGAACATGTGGGAAAATGAATATGTATATATAGCTGCTCGTTACAGTGTCGTTATTCTGTGCATGATTGTTTTTTTAGCCATTTTTGAACTTGTCACAAAGTACAAGAACTGGGAGGAAATCAAACAAGGAAACCTTTCCGTCGCGTTGGCAACAGGTGGTAAAATATTTGGGATCGCTTATGTATTCCAACAGTCCATTCTCCATCAGAATTCGCTTATTACCATGATTGGCTGGGGCGTATACGGATTTGTCCTGCTATTGATCGGTTATTTCATTTTTGAATTTATGACTCCTGGATTTAAAATAGATGAAGAGATACAAAAAGATAATCGGGCAGTTGGATTCCTATCGATGATCATATCAATCGCATTATCTTTTGTCATCGGCGCAGGGATTTCTTAATGCCCTTCATGAGAGGGAGTAAGCTGTGGAGAAACTAGCAAAAGTCCTAATTGTTTGTTGCGGAATCTTTTTTCTGTTTGGAATCATTTATATGACATTCTTCAACTGAAGCGGCCATTATGCCGCTTCTTTTATTTGAGTTCAATTAAAAAGAGTGGGTGGTGGCATGTATAATAATAATGGTCAAATAGACTTTTCTAAAATAGGAGGAGGATTATGGATCAGCCCAAATTGATACAAAAGATAGAAGAATTATCGCTGAATGCTTTACCGGCCATGCAAACCCAAATCTATGACGGATGGGTTATCCGATTTGCGGATGGATATATGAAACGGGCGAATTCTATCGCCCCCATCTATTTATCGTATGAAAATGTGAAAAAGAAAGTATTGAATTGTGAACAATTATATTTTGCTAGGAATGGTAAGGCGATATACAAAATGACTCCACAGTCAAAGCCCCACAACTTGGATAGTGTATTGGAGGAGTCTGGGTATGTCCTGGAGGGAACAACGAGTGTCCAAGTATTGAATTTGGCAGAAACAGAATCACTGAATGAAATCAATGTCATAAAGTATGATCATTTACATGATCACTGGTTTCATGATTTCTGCCTACTAAGTAAAATGAATGATCATGATCAACCCATTCTGAAAAAGATGTTAGGGAATATCATCCAAAAAAAATGCTTTATGTTGTTGACTGATGAGGGTGGAACCGTGACAGCATGTGGACTGGGCGTTTTGGAAGACGAATACATAGGCCTGTACAATATCATAACCCATGAAAATTTTCGAAACCAAGGCATTGGTGCCATCCTCATGCGTAATTTATTGCATTGGGGTAAAGAAAATGGAGCAAAAAATGCTTATCTTCAGGTGATAAAAACAAACGCGCCCGCTCTAAGCTTGTACGGAAAGTTAGGGTTTGAAGAAAAATATAAGTATTGGTATAGAATTAAAACTAAGGAGTAGAACCACTCCTTTTTTTGTTCACCTTTTTAAGTGTTGCATCCAATATTCCCTGTGGTCGGTATAGGACATATTTCTCATCATGGGGTCTTTGTACACTGAAATTCTGCAATTGTAAGAAAATCCCGATTGTATTATAATGAAAAGAGTATTGAGAATATTCAGAAGGAGGGGGCAAATGAGCAATAAGCCATGGCAAGCTATTTATCCGGAACAGATACCCGCTGCTTTGTCTTACGAAGATAAACCTCTTTATTCTTTTTTAAAGGAATCAGCCGAAGAATTCCCCGATAAAGTATCGATTCATTTCCAGGGAAAAGAATTAACTTTCCGGGAAGTGCATGAATCTGCTTTAAAGTTTGCAGCCTATTTAAAAAGTATCGGTCTTCAAAAAGGTGAACGCGTTGCCGTCATGCTTCCTAACTGCCCGCAGGGTGTCATAGGCTTTTTTGGGATATTGATGGCCGGCGGAGTCGTGGTTCAAACGAATCCAACCTATACTGAACGTGAATTAGAATATCAAATGAAAGATTCCGGAGCGAAAATAATTTTGGCGATGGATATTTTATTTCCCCGTGTTGCAGCAGTGGCATCAAGAACGGATATAGAACATATAATTGTAACCGCTATCAAGGAATATTTACCTTTTCCGAAAAATCTCATCTATCCTTTTATTCAAAAAAAGCAATACGGCATTGTCATCAATGTGGAGCATGAAGGGAATCATCATTTATTTTCCGAAATCATGAAACGAAAGATGACCGAAGAAGTCACTGTGCCGATCGATGTGGATAATGACCTTGCCCTTTTGCAATATACTGGTGGGACAACAGGCTTTCCCAAAGGGGTCATGCTTACCCATAAGAATATGCTTGCGAATACGAAAATGTGCAATGCATGGCTTTATAAAAATAAGCGCGGTGAGGAAAGGATCCTTGCGATTCTGCCTTTCTTCCATGTGTACGGTATGACTACAGTCTTGGTTCTTTCCGTCATGGAAGGAAACACCATGATCATCATGCCAAAGTTCGATGTCTTAGCGACGCTTAAAACCATCCAAAAACAGAAACCGACCATGTTTCCAGGAGCGCCCACGATGTATATCGGCCTCTTGAACCATCCGGATATCGCTAAATATGACCTTTCTTCCATCAATGCCTGTATAAGCGGTTCTGCATCATTGCCCATAGAGGTTCAAGAACAGTTTGAGAAAATTACCGGCGGGAAACTTGTTGAAGGCTATGGACTTTCCGAAACCTCACCGGTGACCCATGCTAATTTCATCTGGGATCAGCCGCGTGTAAAAGGAAGCATTGGGCTGCCGTGGCCAGATACTGACTCTGTGATTCTGTCCCTGGAAACCTTTGAAGAGCTTCCCCCGAATGAGATAGGCGAAATTGCCATAAAAGGACCACAGGTAATGAAAGGATATTGGAACCGTCCGGATGAAACGGAAAACACCTTTAGAAATGGCTGGCTGCTTACAGGAGATCTGGGCTACATGGATGAGCAGGGGTTCTTTTATGTGGTCGAGAGGAAAAAGGATACAATCATTGCAGGCGGTTTCAATATATATCCACGAGAGGTGGAGGAGGTGCTATACGAGCATGAGGCCATACAGGAAGTGGTTGTGGCAGGTATCCCTGACCCCTATCGCGGTGAGACCGTTAAGGCCTATGTCGTACTGAAAAAAAATGCCATTGCCACTGAAGAGGAATTGAATGAATTTGCCAGAAAGAACCTGGCTTCCTATAAGGTGCCGCGCAGCTATGAATTCAGGGATGAACTTCCTAAAACGACGATTGGAAAGATCCTGAGAAGAGTCCTTGTTGAGGAAGAAAAGAAAAAAATATCCGAGGAAAGAAAAGAAGCTTAAACTAGCACCCCTTTTAACGGAGCAGCGGAAGAAAGCTCCGTGTTTTGCAGAACGGCTGGACAACCTATGGATGGGGGCTGTACAATGAACTGAAGTGAATGTCAGGACCCCTAGAAGTTTTTGCTTGACAGTAAAGGGTCGTCATTTTATGATAGAAATATGAATGATGATTCATTCATTTTCTGAAAGGGGACATCCAGTGAAAAGCAACAGACCAAAGTATAATCAAATTATTGAAGCGGCCGTTATCGTCATTGCCCAAAACGGTTACTATCAAGCCCAAGTATCCAAAATCGCCAAGCAGGCAGGCGTAGCGGATGGCACCATATATTTATATTTTAAAAATAAAGAAGATATCCTGATATCATTATTCCATGAAAAGATGGGCTCATTCGTGGAACAGATCGAAGAAGAAATAACAGGGAAGACCACTGCTTCGGATAAACTGAGTGTGCTCATCCAAAAACATTTTAGAAACCTTTCAGAAGACGTGAATTTAGCAATTGTCACTCAGTTGGAATTGAGACAGTCGAATAAAGAATTGCGCCTTAGAATTAATGATGTGTTAAGAGGGTATTTAAATTTAATCGATCAGATCATTATTGAAGGAAAAGAGAACGGCGAATTCCTGCCTGATTTAAATAATTTACTTGCCAGGCAGATGATTTTTGGAACGATTGACGAAACGGTGACGACTTGGGTCATGAATGAGCAAAAGTACTCTCTTCCTGACCTTGCACCAGACGTTCACCGCCTGCTAATTGGCGGCTGTGGCCTGAAAAGTTAACGATTTAAATAGAGGATGGCTAGCCATCCTCGAAAGAATCGATTAATTCTGCTCCCCTTTATCGGGAAGTGGTACATATTGAATTTTCAAAAAAGTTCGACTAGCATGCCTGGAGGGATTGATATGGAATATCTTAAGCTTTCTGTCGAAGATCATGTGGCTTTTATAACGATTGATCATGCACCTGCAAATGCGCTTTCTTCTGCTATCATCGGAGAGCTTTCACAGGCCTTCGATCAAATTGAGAAAGACGAGGCCGTACGGGTTGTCCTTCTTCATGGTGAAGGAAGATTTTTTTCTGCAGGAGCAGACATTAAAGAGTTTACGGAAGTGGAGAACGGGAAAGCTTTCGAGAAGCTGACCAAGAATGGTCAATCTGTATTTGAGAAAATCGAATCTTTTCCAAAACCGGTCATTGCAGCCATCCATGGAGCGGCGCTTGGCGGAGGATTGGAGCTGGCAATGGCCTGTCACATCCGATTGGTCACTGAAAGGGCTAAACTTGGTTTGCCTGAGCTGCAGTTGGGCTTAATCCCTGGATTTGCCGGGACCCAACGTCTTCCTCGTTATGTAGGCATGGCAAAGGCTGCTGAAATGCTTTTTACAAGTGAACCGATATCGGGTACGCAAGCTGTGCAATGCGGATTGGCGAATCATGCCTTCACGGATGAAGAACTGATTCCAAAAGCAAAGGAACTAGCCAATAAAATTGCCAAGAAAAGCCCGCTGGCTTTAAAGTCGGCCATTGAGTTATTAAATTATTCTAAGCATGATTCCTATCATAAAGGTGTGGAAAGGGAAGCTGCCCTCTTTGGCCAGGCTTTCGATACCGCTGATGCACAAGAAGGAATCAGCGCTTTCATTGAAAAAAGGGAAGCTGTATTCAAAGGGAAATGATGATTTTGGTATAAATAACTATTTTTATATATTATGCAGGATTTTGATGAAATCTGTAGAAAATACTATATATCAATAAAATTCATAATCTTCAAAACTCAAATCATTCGGGAGGTATTATCGTGAACATTTATGTACTGCTGAAAAGAACATTTGATACAGAAGAAAAAATTACACTATCCAATGGGAAAATTAATGAGGATGGAGCAGAATTCATCATTAATCCATACGATGAGTATGCGGTTGAAGAAGCAATCCAGGTACGTGATGCACAAGGCGGAGAAGTAACGGTTATTTCTGTCGGAACCGAAGAGGCTGAAAAGCAATTACGTACAGCGCTGGCAATGGGTGCTGACAAAGCCGTATTGATAAATATAGAAGACGACATAGAAAATGGCGACCAATTCACGACTGCCAAAATTATAGGTGAATACTTAAAAGGTAAAAATGCCGATTTAATCATTGCAGGAAACGTAGCAATCGATGGAGGTTCTGGTCAAGTGGGGCCACGCGTTGCCGAAATTTTAGAAATTCCTTATATTACAACCATTACTAAACTGGACATAGCAAATGGAAATGTAAGCGTTATCCGTGATGTCGAAGGGGATTCTGAAACGATCGAAGCATCCCTTCCATTGTTGGTGACAGCTCAACAAGGGCTTAATGAGCCGCGTT
Organism: Peribacillus sp. NPDC056705; assembly: GCF_043656335.1. Classification (NCBI taxonomy): domain Bacteria; kingdom Bacillati; phylum Bacillota; class Bacilli; order Caryophanales; family Bacillaceae; genus Peribacillus; species Peribacillus sp. NPDC056705. The sequence continues at coordinate 376,806 of NZ_JBHTYI010000002.1, forward strand.
ACCCTTCATTGCCAGGAATCATGAAAGCGAAGAAAAAACCTCTTGAAGAATTGGAATTGGATGACCTGGACTTGGAAGAAGAAGATGTTGAGGCAAAAACAAAAACGATTGAAATTTACCTTCCTGCTAAAAAAGAAGCTGGAAAAGTATTGGACGGAGAAATCAGTGATCAAGTTAGCAAACTTGTTCAATTATTACGCAGTGAAGCAAAAGTAATTTGATCTTAAACGGTACTTTTCAAAACAACACACACGACAAAAAAGAAAAATAGAGCACAGGAGGTTTTTATAAATGGCTAGAAAGTTTCTTGTATTGGGCGAAGTTCGTGACGGTTCACTAAGAAATGTATCATTTGAAGCTATCGGTGCGGCTAAACTTGCTGCAGATGGCGGGGAAATCGTAGGTGTTTTAGTTGGTGACAGTGTTCAAAACTTCGGGAATGAATTGATCCAGTATGGCGCGGACCGGGTTGTGGCAGTGGAAAATGACCAATTGAAACAATATACTTCAGATGGATATGCACAAAGCTTGCTTGCCGTCATTGAGCAGGAAAAGCCAGAAGGAATTTTCTTTGGACATACGGCCCTAGGAAAAGACCTTGCACCTAAATTGGCTGGAAAGCTTGAATCAGGTTTGATCTCGGACGTTACATTTATTGAAGAAGAAGGCGGAAATATCGTTTTCACCCGCCCGATATATTCTGGTAAAGCATTTGAAAAGAAAATTGTTACGGATGGCGTGATATTCGCGACAATCCGTCCGAACAATATCGAACCATTAGCTAAAGATGAGTCCCGCTCTGGTGATGTTTCTACATTAAGTGTGGACATTAAGGATTTACGTACAATCATTAAAGATGTTGTCAGAAAAGCTAGTGAAGGGGTCGACCTTTCAGAAGCGAAAGTAATCATCGCAGGTGGACGGGGCGTGAAAAGTGAAGATGGTTTTGAACCGTTAAAGGAACTTGCACAAGTTCTTGGCGGAGCGGTAGGAGCTTCACGCGGAGCATGTGATGCGGACTATTGCGATTACTCTTTGCAAATCGGGCAAACGGGTAAAGTCGTAACACCTGACCTTTATATCGCCTGCGGAATTTCCGGTGCGATCCAGCATTTAGCGGGGATGTCCAACTCCAAGGTTATCGTTGCCATCAATAAAGATCCGGAAGCTAACATATTCAATGTAGCTGATTACGGAATTGTCGGAGACCTTTTCGAAGTCGTTCCATTACTTACGGAAGAATTCAAAAAACTAAAAGTTAACGCTTAAAATAATACAAATTAGGGGGCAAGACATTTGGCATAAGCCGACACATGTCTTGCCCCTTTATTTGGGCTAAGAGGCAAGGACTTCGGCCTGCATATTTATTCTTTTTTTGGACATCCTACCACTGAAGCAAAATATTAGCATCGATTCGAGCAACAATGGTATACTGTCTTTAGTTATTTGAGTAAATTTGAGGAGGAAATATATATGGCTATTGTAAATGCAACTGACCAAACTTTCACAACAGATACTAGCGAAGGTGTTGTTCTTGTAGATTTTTGGGCTCCATGGTGCGGACCTTGTAAAATGATCGCTCCAGTTCTTCAAGAACTTGATACTGAAATTGGCGATACAGCAAAAATCGTAAAAGTGGATGTAGATGAAAACCAAGAAACAGCAGGAAAATTCGGTGTAATGAGCATCCCGACATTAATCGTCCTTAAAGACGGTGAAGTGGTTGATAAGGTTGTTGGTTTCCAACCTAAAGAAGCACTTGCTGAACTTATTGCAAAACACGCGTAATAGTAAGTTAGCTAAAAAAAGCTTCAAGTCTGCGGACTTGAAGCTTTTTTCGCTATCTTGATATATAATGATTGTAAAAATGGGAGAACAGGAGGCTGAATCATGAATCAACAAATAAAGAATAAACTTGCCCTTCTTCCCGATCAACCTGGTTGTTATTTAATGAAGGATCGTCAGGGAACGATCATATATGTAGGCAAAGCGAAGGTGTTGAAAAATCGTGTCCGATCTTATTTTACGGGATCTCATGATGGAAAAACATTTCGGCTCGTGAATGAGATTGAGGATTTCGAATACATCGTCACCTCTTCCAATATCGAGGCTCTTATTTTAGAGCTGAACTTAATCAAAAAACATGACCCAAAATATAATGTCATGCTAAAGGATGATAAGACGTATCCTTTCATCAAGCTGACTGCGGAACGCCACCCGCGTCTAATCATTACGCGAAAAGTCAAAAAAGACAAAGGGAAATATTTCGGTCCTTATCCGAATGCATTTGCAGCTAACGAAACGAAAAAATTGCTCGACCGCATCTATCCCCTAAGAAAATGCAATACTTTACCAGATCGCGTTTGTCTCTATTATCATCTTGGCCAGTGCCTGGCCCCATGTGTATATGAAGTAGAGGAACAGGAATATAAAAAAATGGTGGATGATATCAACCGGTTCTTGAACGGCGGTCATACTGAAATAAAAAAAGAACTGACTGAAAAAATGCTAGTGGCATCTGAAGAGCTCGATTTCGAGAGGGCCAAGGAGTTCCGTGACAAGATTGCCCACATTGATATTACGATGGAGAAGCAAAAAATGATGACGACCGATTTCGTCGACAGGGATGTATTTGGCTTTGCCTATGATAAAGGGTGGATGTGTGTTCAGGTATTTTTTGTCCGGCAGGGTAAATTAATAGAAAGGGATGTTTCACTTTTTCCGGTCTATGATGAACCCGAACAGGAACTACTTACATTCCTGGGACAGTTTTACGAGATTACGAACCATTTTAAACCAAAGGAAATCTTGCTCCCTGAATCAGTGGATGCCGAAATGGCCGAAGGGCTGCTTGGGGTCAAAACGATTCACCCCAAAAGGGGGGCGAAAAAAGACATGCTTAAATTGGCGAATAAAAATGCCTCCATCGCCCTTCAGGAAAAATTCTCTTTGATTGAAAGGGATGAAGAAAGAACGATCAATGCGGTGGAAAACCTCGGGAACCAACTGGGCATCTACACCCCGCATCGAATTGAAGCTTTCGATAACTCCAATATCCAGGGAAGTGACCCTGTTTCCGCTTTAGTCGTGTTCATTGATGGGAAGCCGGAAAAAAGAGAGTACCGAAAATATAAAATCAAAACAGTCCAGGGACCTGATGATTATGAATCGATGCGTGAAGTGATCAGAAGAAGGTATTCACGAGTATTGAAAGAAGGGCTGCCGCTACCGGACTTGATCATCATTGATGGCGGAAAGGGACATGTCGAAGCCGTACGGGATATTCTGGAGAATGAATTGGGCCTTGAGATTCCGCTTTCAGGTCTCATTAAGGATGAAAAGCATAGGACATCGCAATTGATGATCGGAAATCCTCTTGAAATCGTACCTCTTGATTCTCGGAGCCAGGAATTTTACCTATTGCAAAGAATTCAGGATGAAGTGCATCGGTTCGCGATTACTTTTCATCGCCAGCTACGCGGGAAAAATGCGGTTCACTCCCAGCTTGATGATATTCCAGGAGTCGGGGAAAAACGAAGGAAGCAATTATTAAGGCATTTTGGATCATTGAAGAAGATCAAAGAGGCAACAGTCGAGGAAATCATGGAAGCTGGAATGCCAAAAGGGGTAGCCGAGGGAATCGTTAGAAAATTACAAGAATAATCTTGCTACCGATAAATCACTATGCTATGATTAAAAGGAATTTTTAACTAGACAACTTAAAAGTGCTGATAGAGGTGCGGAATTCAAGAGTAAAGACCTGGAGAAGTATGAGCTTCCATGAAAGGTTTTGAAAGGGGATGACGCCGAAGGAAGACAAGACTCATACCTTGTTTTCCTGGTCCGACATTTAATAAATGGCGGATTGTCAGGGTTTATACCCTGGAGAGCTATCTCACTGTGTTTACAGTATTGGATATGTGATCACAGCAATGAGATATTTCTCATTGCTTTTTTTATTGCCTAAAAAGTAGAGAGGGTGCATGAGGATGGCATTAATCGTTCAAAAATTCGGCGGAACATCCGTCGGTAGCGTAGAAAAAATCAAAAATGTTGCCAATCGGGTAATCGAGGAAGCGGAGAATGGAAATGAGGTAGTCGTCGTTGTTTCAGCCATGGGGAAAACAACGGACCAATTGGTTTCCATGGCCCGTGATATTTCCGGAACCCCGAGCAAAAGGGAAATGGATATGCTATTGACCACTGGGGAACAGGTAACGATTTCCCTGTTAACGATGGCATTGATTGAAGAAGGGCATGAAGCCATTTCGTATACTGGCTGGCAGGCTGGCATGCAAACGGAATCCGTTCATGGGAATGCCCGGATTTTAAACATTGATGCTTCAAGGATCCAAGCTCAGCTTCAACAGAAGAAAATAGTGGTCGTGGCCGGTTTCCAGGGGAACGATGTAAATGGGGAAATCACTACATTGGGGCGAGGCGGTTCAGATACGACGGCGGTTGCCATCGCTGCAGCTCTGAATGCGGATAGATGCGATATTTATACGGATGTAACAGGTGTTTTCACAACGGATCCACGCTACATAAAAGGCGCGCGAAAACTCCAATCCATTTCTTACGATGAAATGCTGGAACTTGCCAACCTAGGGGCGGGCGTCCTCCATCCAAGGGCTGTCGAATATGCAAAAAATTATCAAATTCCGCTTGAAGTCCGTTCAAGCATGGAGAGAGAATCAGGAACGATCATTGAGGAGGAAGCAACTATGGAAGAAAACTTAATTGTACGCGGCATTGCTTTTGAAGACAGTATTACGAGGGTCACAATTTATGGTTTGCCCCAATCACTTGGGGCATTATCCACAATCTTCACGACACTTGCGAAAAACCGGATCAATGTGGACATCATCATTCAAAGCATGACAGCCGAGGATACGACCAATCTATCTTTTTCCACAAAAAGTGGAGATACGGAAGCGGCCTTGATCGTGCTGGAAAATAATAAAGAACGATTGGGATTCGACCGGGTCGAAACGGAGAGCGGGTTGGCCAAAGTGTCCATCGTCGGTTCTGGTATGGTATCCAACCCCGGTGTGGCTGCCGAGATGTTTGAAGTGATGGCCAATACAGGCATCCAGGTGAAAATGGTCAGCACATCGGAAATTAAAGTTTCGACTGTCGTCAATGAAAAGGAAATGGTGAAGGCGGTTGAATCCCTTCATGAAGCATTTAAACTTGGTCAGCATGCAAATGTGCTAGCTTAAGTGCAGGAGTCCAATAAAAAACAGACTTCCGGTAAAAAGGGTAAGTCTGTTTTAAGGGCTAATTAGATTGGATCTCTGGGATCCCATTGGATGGTGAATATCACTTTTTTTGCGCGGCGTTTGATTTCTTCCGTTGATTCGCTGAGGAATTTTTTTTGCAGTGAAAACTGCTCGGCAAGGAAACCGGCTTCAAGCTGGAAGTGACAATCAGGGTGTAAGTCCAAGCGGCGGCTGATTATTTCACCCGTCAGGGATAATTCCATCTCGTGTTTCGTATACTTCATGATTTCAAGATTGCCCCATCCGGCGCTTTGGAAAAATTCAATAACTTCCTGATCGCCATTCAACGGGAATTTTCTTGCTAATTGTTTACCTGCCCAATAGAGGATTTGATTAGAGTCTTTTCCGAGAACATCGTTCAATAGAACTTCTCTGATTAATTCGTACCCGAAAGCTGGAACTTTGAATTCCTCAGCTTGAATTTCTTCAGTTTGAATCTCTTCTTCTATCGCAGCAGCAATATTTTTTTTCATAATTTATCGCCTCTTTCTGTAAATCTATTATAAACGTATTTCTTTTGCAAATTATACTGTTTTTTATTTATTTAAATAGCAAATGGAAAAAAATGAGAAATTATAGCGGGATATTAATAGATTAATTTGTAATTTCTCCAAAATATATACTTGATAGATTAAAAATTGACAATTTAATCCAATAAAATCTATTCTGAAAAAGAGATTTCTTGTATCCGTTTTCTTGACGCACATTGAAGTCAGGAGTAAAATGGACATGTCACATAATTGTAAAGGAAGTATAGAGGAGTTTTTTTGACTCTATACTATATTTTCACGCGGAGATAAAAGGTAGCCACCAGATTATCTTTGCATGATTTTTCACAAATTAAGGGGGGGCACTTAGTGGCAAAGAATCGTGAGTTTGGGAATCGCAGGCTTCATTCACTTCTAGGAGTAATTCCAATTGGTCTATTCCTAATTTTTCATTTATCGGTAAACTTTATGGCAACAAAAGGAGAAGAGACTTTTAATGGGGCAGTTCATTTGATTGAATTTACGCCCGTAAAGCTTTTGGTTGAATGGGTCGTCATCTATCTACCAATCCTTTTCCATGCTGTATACGGAATTTATATTGCCTTTACAGCAAAAAACAATTTGGGGAGATTTAGCTTCTTCCGTAACTGGATGTTCATGCTGCAACGCTTGACTGGAATCATAACTTTGATCTTCCTTGTTTGGCACATTTGGGAAACTAGAGTCCAAGCAGCTCTAGGGGCAACAGTTGATTTCGATATGATGGCGGAAATTTTCTCTAATCCATTCATGATCGGGTTCTATATTGTCGGTATTATCTCAGCAATTTTCCACTTTGCTAATGGATTATGGTCATTTGCAGTGAGCTGGGGTCTGACAGTTTCACCAAGATCGCAAAGAATCATGACATACTTTACATTGATCGTTTTCGTTCTTCTTTCTTATATCGGAGTTAGTGCAATTTTCGCTTTCGTATAAGAAGATAGAGTTCATTTATAAGTATTAGGAAAAACATAGCTTGGCTAATGGAAATAAGGGAGTGACAGAATTGGGTAAAGGTAAAATAGTTATCGTTGGTGGAGGTCTAGCTGGATTAATGGCTACGATCAAAGCAGCAGAGCTGGGACAACAGGTTGATTTATTTTCTTTAGTGCCTGTTAAACGCTCTCACTCAGTTTGTGCCCAAGGCGGAATTAACGGGGCAGTAAATACAAAAGGTGAAGGGGATTCTCCATACATCCACTTCGACGATACAGTTTATGGCGGAGATTTCTTGGCTAACCAACCGCCGGTTAAAGCGATGTGCGAAGCAGCACCATCGATCATCCACATGTTTGACCGTATGGGTGTAATGTTCAACCGTACTCCGGAAGGTCTTCTTGATTTCCGTCGTTTCGGTGGTACTCAACATAGCCGTACAGCATTCGCTGGTGCAACAACTGGTCAGCAATTACTTTACGCATTGGACGAGCAGGTTCGCCGTTATGAAGTTGAAGGCCTTGTAACGAAATATGAAGGCTGGGAATTCCTTGGAGCTGTTATCGATGATGAGCAAACAGCACGCGGTATCGTAGCTCAAAACCTGACTTCAATGGAAATCAAATCATTCCCTGGCGACGCAGTCATCATGGCGAGCGGCGGCCCTGGAATCATTTTCGGTAAATCAACTAACTCAATGATCAATACAGGATCAGCAGCATCCATCGTTTATCAACAAGGTGTAAATTATGCAAATGGTGAGTTCATTCAAATTCACCCGACAGCAATCCCTGGAGATGATAAGCTTCGTCTAATGAGTGAATCCGCTCGTGGTGAAGGTGGACGTATCTGGACATATAAAGACGGAAAACCTTGGTATTTCCTTGAAGAAAAATATCCTGCTTATGGTAACCTTGTACCTCGTGATATCGCTACACGTGAAATCTTCGACGTATGTATGAACATGAAGCTTGGTATTAACGGAGAAAACATGGTTTACCTGGATCTTTCTCATAAAGACCCTAAAGAACTTGATATCAAACTTGGCGGAATCATTGAAATTTACGAGAAATTCATGGGTGAAGATCCTCGTAAAGTTCCAATGAAAATTTTCCCTGCCGTTCACTATTCTATGGGCGGACTTTGGGTGGATTATGACCAAATGACTAACATCAAAGGTTTATTCGCTGCAGGTGAGTGTGATTACTCACAACATGGCGGTAACCGTCTTGGTGCGAACTCACTTCTTTCTGCAATCTACGGTGGTTCAGTCGCTGGACCGAATGCCGTTAAATATATTGAAGGCCTTGATAAAACTTCAGAATCCATTCCTTCTTCATTGTATGAAGGGTACGAAAAACAAGAACAGGAGAAATGGAATGAAGTCATGTCTCTTGATGGTAATGAAAACGCGTATATTCTACACAAAGAACTTGGTGAGTGGATGACACAGCATGTTACTGTAGTTCGTTACAATGACAAGCTGAAAGAAACGGATAACAAGATTCTTGAGCTGATGGAACGTTACAAGAAAATTAACATCAACGACACGGCAAAATGGAGCAACCAAGGAGCTGCCTTCACTAGACAGCTTCAAAACATGATGCAATTAGCTCGTGTAATCACAATTGGTGCTTTAAACCGTGACGAAAGCCGCGGAGCTCATTACAAACCTGATTTCCCAGAACGTAATGATGATAAATTCATGAAAACTACAATGGCGACATTCAAAGGCTTAAATCAAGCACCTGAATTCCATTACGAAGATATTGATGTATCACTTATCGCACCGCGTAAACGTGACTACACAACGAAACACTAAAGAGGGGGAGCAAAAAAATGGTTGAAACTAAATCTGAGACTAAAACAGTCCGTTTTATAATCACTCGTCAAGATACACCGGATTCAGCTCCTTATGATGAGGAATTCGAATTAGCGTACCGCCCGAATATGAACGTAATTTCCGCTCTAATGGAAATTCGTCGTAATCCAGTAACTGTACAAGGCAAGCACACTACAGCAATCGCATGGGACATGAACTGTCTTGAAGAGGTATGTGGTGCTTGTTCAATGGTTATCAATGGTAAACCAAGACAATCATGTACAGCTCTTATCGATCAATTGGAGCAGCCAGTTCGTCTAGCTCCAATGCGTACATTCCCTGTTGTTCGTGACCTGCAAGTCGATCGCAGCCGTATGTTCGACTCATTGAAAAAGGTAAAAGCATGGATTCCTATCGATGGAACTTACAATCTTGGACCAGGACCTCGTATGCCAGAAAAGAAACGCCAATGGGCTTACGAATTATCTAAATGTATGACTTGCGGTGTTTGTTTGGAAGCTTGTCCGAACGTAAACAGCAATTCAGACTTCATTGGGCCACAACCATTATCCCAAGTTCGTTTATTCAATGCACATCCAACAGGTGCAATGAACAAAGCTGAACGTTTAAATACGATCATGGGTGATGGAGGGCTTGCAAACTGCGGTAACTCGCAAAACTGTGTGCAGTCTTGTCCGAAAGGCATTCCATTGACGACTTCAATTGCCGCGTTGAACCGTGATACTACGATCCAACAATTCCGTAACTTCTTCGGCAGTGATGAAGTTTAATAAGTAACATGAAAGAACCTGTATCTTATGATATGGGTTCTTTTTTTTATTGTTTTACGCACGTTGACTTGGTTGGGAATCGATTGCAAAATATAAACGATCGATAACTGGAATTAAAGTGTAATTGCGGCCCAAGCCAACGGTGAAGGATTTGATTAATGAAGTGAGCTTGATAAAATTAACCTGCTTCAATAGAAAATCCTTTTCATTATCGTTGTTTTCTTATAAAATGAGTGAATAGTCATTCAATTCAGAAAGGGTGTGCACAAGTTGGGCAGAATATCATATATCGATAATATAACGGAGTGGATCAATGATTTTTCTTTTAAACATGAGATTAAGGTCCGCTTTTCGGAAACTGATATGTTTGGGCACTTGAATAACACGATTCCTTTTACTTATTTTGAGGAAGCTCGGATTGAGTATTTCAACAGTATGGGGTTCATGAAGGATTGGGCCTCGGCTGAATGCGGTGAGATGCCGGTTGTTGCAAATTTACAGTGTGATTACCTGAAGCAGGTGTTTTTCAATGATCAGTTGACAATCCATGTGAAAGCTGACCATATCGGAAATTCTTCAGTGGACTTACATTATATGGGGGCCAAACAAGATGGCTCAATTTGTTTAACGGGCAGGGGGACGATTGTGCAAGTCTCAAAGGACACCGGAAAGCCCGTACCTTGGACGGAAGAGATGAAACGATCGATGTGGCATACAGAGCTGAACAATCCTAAAAATATTTCCATTTAGACAAGTAAAAGAGTCACTCCATTGCCCTAGCCGACATACTATATCTTGACTAAATAGACACCCACTCCGGGTTTTATGCTGGTGAAGGCAAGGAGGGTAACATTACTTGAAGGAGAACGAATTCACTCATAAGCCACTACTCACCAAAAGAGAAAAAGAAGTATTTGAGTTACTAGTACAAGACAAAACAACAAAAGAAATCGCAGGTGAATTGTTTATTAGCGAAAAAACAGTTCGAAACCATATTTCGAATGCGATGCAGAAGCTTGGAGTTAAAGGACGTTCGCAGGCAGTCATAGAACTCCTTCGTATGGGAGAACTTAAGCTTTAATGTGTTAACTCTTAATACGTAAGCCTTAAAAATAATTTCTCTCCCGTTTATTGGCAGCATATAAGGAAGGGCAAAGCAACCTGGTTGTTTTGACTTCTTTGGATGCTGCTTATTTTTATGTATGGGGTTTCATAATGCTTCCAGGCAATCAATCTTGAAAATCATTTCACTTTCATCCAAAATGGTAGTATGATAAGTTTCATGAAGTGGGGAGCTGTGTATATGGATGAAGAGAAGCAGGCGGCATATGTAGCCGATATCGAGAGGGAATTGCGCTATGTATCGACGTGGCTTAAACAAAGGGGAAGAGAAATTCTCCATGATTATAAAATTACCATTCCTCAATTCGTGGCTTTGCAATGGCTTTTTGAATCAGGCGATATGACGATTGGCGAATTGTCCACGAAGATGTTTCTCGCCTTCAGCACAACGACGGATCTGATTGACCGCATGGAGAAACATCAGCTTGTTCAGCGTGTCAGGGATGAAAAGGACCGGCGTGTGGTTCGAATTCACCTTCTTGAAGAAGGTGAACGGATTATCGAAGAAGTAATTAATAAACGGCAGCAGTACTTGAGTGGCGTGTTAGTCAATTTTAACGAATCTGACATCAGGTCCCTCAAAGGGATTCTAGCAAAACTACATCTAGAAATGAAAGAAAAATGAGGCGAGTTTTTTGAAACAACCGATAGGCATCATTGATTCAGGGGTAGGCGGCTTGACAGTAGCTAAAGAAGTCATGCGTCAGCTTCCAAATGAAAATATAATTTACTTAGGTGATACAGCAAGATGCCCTTATGGGCCGAGGACTAAAAAAGATGTCCAGACCTTCACATGGCAGATGACGAGGTTCTTGATGAAGAAGGATATAAAAATGCTGATCATCGCTTGCAATACGGCGACTGCAGCTGTATTGGACGAGATCAGGGCAATACTTCCGATTCCTGTGTTGGGTGTCATTCATCCAGGGGCAAGGGCGGCATTGAAAGTTTCTGAGTCCTTGAATATTGGCGTAATTGGTACGGAAGGCACGGTAAAAAGCAAAGCTTATGACGACGCGCTTGCTTCCATCAATTCCGATGTGAAAGTAGATAGTTTAGCATGCCCGAAATTTGTCCCGATCGTGGAAAGCGGGGAGTTTCAAGGGGGTATCGTCAATAGGGTCGTGGCACAAACCTTGAACCCGTTAAAGAAAACGAAGATAGACACATTGATCCTTGGCTGTACCCATTATCCACTGCTGGGGCCTGTAATCTCTTCCTATATGGGGGACGAAGTGCAAGTCATTTCCTCTGGTGAAGAGACGGCCCGTGAGGCAAGTGTCATTTTGGATTACTATAAATTAATCAATAAAAGCAAGCTCCGTCCAGTTCATCGCTTTTACACGACTGGTTCAAGAGATATGTTTGGTTCCATCGCGTCGAGCTGGCTCGGTATTCATGTCAATGACATCGAAACAATTAAAATTGATCACTTATAAGACTTCCATTTGGAAGTCTTTTTTTTCGGAAGGGGCAAAAATATATTGTTATGTAAATAGCTGCAAGCCAGGATGGATATATCGCTAGAGAAGATGAAGCCTAGATGGGCTTTAATTTAAGGGATAGAAAGGGAAAGGGGATTCGGGTGTTCCAATCAGGATTTCCTGAAATCCCAATGAAGCTGACAAAAATGCAGCAGTACGGGCAAGTTGCCCAGCTCCATTTCAGAGAGAAAAATAATTGGTCTATTTTCCCCCAGGGCTCGTATAAATAGGAGTACAAACTGTCCTAGGAGTGATTTTATGTCCAATAAATCAAAAGTAACAATGGTTGTGACCATTCTGGCATCTTCTTTTTGGCTCTCGGGCTGCGGATTATTTGGCGGTGAAGAGAAAAAGGAAATTGATCCACCAAAGGATGTTACATTAGTCGAGGATGAATCTTCATTGAAAGAAAAAGAAACGAATGGTGAGGAAAAGCCAGCGGCTGATGGAGAAGAAGGCGCTGTTGAATCGAAAACGGTGAAGACGGAGTTATATTTAATTGATAAAAGCGGGTATGTGGTTCCACAGACATTGGAACTTCCTAAATCGGAGGCTGTAGCTAAACAGGCCCTTGATTACCTTGTCAGTAACGGGCCAGTCACGGATAAACTTCCAAATGGGTTCAGGGCCGTCATTCCTGCCGATACCCAAATAAGCGTGAACATTAAAGACGGAGTGGCTGTGGCGGACTTTTCGCCGGAGTTCAAAAACTATCAGAAAGAGGATGAACTTAAAATCCTTCAAGCCATTACATGGACCCTGACACAATTCGACTCGGTCGATAAAATCCAAATGAGAATCAATGGGGAAGATATTTCCGAAATGCCGGTCAATGGCACACCGATAGATGAAAATATCTCAAGGTCGTCAGGAATCAATATCGATACGAGTGACGTAGTCGACATTTCCAATACAAAAGCACTGACCGTTTATTATGTAGGCGGTGACGAGGAGTACACTTATTATGTTCCGGTGACGCGCAGGATCAGTGAAACGGTGTCTGATAATGTAACAGCCGTCATTAAGGAATTAACGAAGAGTCCTTCGGGTTCCAGCCTGCAAACAGGGTTCATGAGTGATGTAGCTTTACTTGACGAGCCTAAAGTGGCAGAAGGTAAGGTCAGCCTCAACTTTAATGAAAATATCCTTGGAAGCTTTAAAGAGAAAAAGGTATCACAAGAAGTCCTTGATGCCTTGGTTCTTTCTTTAACGGAACAGAAAGGAATTGAAAGCGTTGAAGTACAAGTGCAGGGCAGCGCTGATGTTCTTAATGAAGAAGGAAAGAAATTATCCGAACCGGTGGTACGTCCAGAGAAAGTCAACACTGGCAGTTTTTAAAGAACGGAATAATATTAGAAATAGCGCAATGAGGCAGCCTGAAGCTGTCTCTTATTTTTTTGCCTCCAGAATTGAATTACCACCCTTTTAGAGCCCCTGTCGTATAAAACTTAATTATTGCTTTAGATGAGAACTAATACCCCTGTCAGGCAATTTCCCGTATCGTGAGAAAGTTTTTACATAAATAAATTTTTAAAAGGGGAAATTACTTTTAATAATGCGATAAATGGGGGGATATTCTGGATCTAAAGGTAATTCAGGCTGTACACATGTATGTTTTAATCATTATGAATACAGGATTCACGGTACATGTACTGCTCCTTCCCAATATCTTGACCGCATCTCAACGCGATGCTTGGCATAAGGAGTGTTGTTCCCTGTATCGTTTGGACCCTATTTATTTTTTATATTTATAAAAAACTAGATAAAGAAGATATAAACGCTTTTCTAAAAAATGGTCTACACCTTTAAGTGTTAAAAAATCATGGACCCCACTGCAAAAATCATCGTGTTGGAACAGGAAAAGAAACCTTTATATGATTTAGAAGTTAGAGCAGTATAGATAACAATGATATGGAAAAAATCGAAAAAAGGTAGAAATAAAAGTTAAGGAAGATATTTTGAAGACATTGGAGACAGGGGGGAATCAATACAGACCTTTTTAACATCAGTGAAAAGGCATACAGATACCATGTGAATAAGTGGGATAATAAAATTATTAATTCCTTTGATAAGACTTCAATAAATAACATAAAAGTTAATATCCATAATAGTGAAAATTACAAACGTTAGATTACAAGTTTCGGCTTATTGCAGATGAGGGAGTTGTGTTAGACTTAAGTTATCTGGATGATGCAGCGGCCTTTTTTATCGTGAAAGGGAGCGCTGAATTCTTCCGTTTGGCACTGGAGAAGAAGTGGCTTTTACATATAACGAGTTACAGCGGATTCTTTCTTAGCCGCCAAAAGCTTCATGCCGATAAAATAAAAAAGGGTGAAATGAAAAATGAAGACAGTAATCATTGCAACGAAAAATAAAGGGAAAGCCAATGAGTTCGAAAGCTTATTCTCTGCAAAAGGATATGAAGTCAAAACACTTCTCGATGTACCGGGTGCTCCGGATGTTGAGGAAACTGGCACGACTTTTGAAGAAAACGCGATCCTGAAGGCAGAGGCCATTGCCCATCAGCTGGGCCACTTTGTCATTGCTGATGACTCCGGATTGATTGTAGATGCATTGGAGGGCCGTCCTGGCGTATATTCTGCGCGCTATGCTGGAGAGTCCAAGAGTGATGTAGCAAACACGGAAAAAGTCCTCCGGGAGCTGAAAGGCGTACCAAAAGAGGATAGAACGGCGAGATTTTATTGCGCATTGGCACTTGCGTCACCCAACCAGGAAACGATTACGGTATCAGGAACGATGGAAGGCTTGATTACAGAACATCCTTCTGGAACAAATGGATTCGGTTATGATCCAATCTTTTTTGTTGAGGAACAGGGCAAAACAAACGCCGAATTGACAAAAGGGGAAAAAAACAAAATCAGCCACCGTGCCAACGCATTGAGGGCTCTAGATGAAAAACTTGATCTATTTCTAAAAAGGGAAGAAGGAATATGACGATGAAAGTGCTAATAATGAGTGACAGTCATGGCTTAACTCATGAAATCAGCATGATTGCCGACCGTCATAAACAAGAGGTTGCTGCCATGATCCATTGCGGTGATTCAGAGTTGGATAGAAATGACCCTCACATGTCGGAATTCTTAGCCGTTCGTGGGAATTGTGACTATGATTCAACATATCCGAATGATATTGTGGAGAGTATCGCAGGCAAACGTTTCTTCCTTACGCATGGACACCTCTATAATATAAAAATGACCTTGATGAACCTTTCATATAAAAGTGAAGAGACAGGGGCGGATATTATTTGCTTTGGCCATTCCCATGCTGCAGGCTCAGAATTGATTGACGGCAAGCTCTTCATCAACCCGGGAAGCATTAGGCAGCCGCGAGGACGAAAAGAGAAAACCTATGCCATTTTGGATATCGGAAATGACCAACTTGAAATCATCTTTTATGACCTTGAAGGAAAAATCGTTGAGGGACTAAGAAATGCTTATCAAATGGAATGACTTCATGTATAATGAACAGGAAGCGTTTTTCCCCGCTTCCTGGTTCATAAAAAAAGAAAAAACTTTTTTTGAAAAACCGTTGACTTTCTTTTGATATCCTAATATAATAAGAAGTGTCCTAAGGGAACAGTTAAGGTATTACATAAGTTTTACCGCAACTCATATCATAAACGTCTCAGTAGCTCAGCTGGATAGAGCAACGCCCTTCTAAGGCGTCGGTCGGGAGTTCGAATCTCTCCTGGGACACTAACTAAAAAAGCCAAAACCTTCCAAGGTTTTGGCTTTTTTTACTTTTTTGGCTGTATAAAATAACGAGGGTAATTTCGATTCGCATCCTTTTATAATGTTCGTATAACGATAAGAAGTTTTTTATTTCATATTTATCGCAGGTGGATGATCCTTTTATGTCGAATTTGTTATAAATAAGGAGATGTTTAAATGAATAAAGATAGATTATTCAAGTTCATTCAAACTTCCACTCGGGGCAATTTTTTCTCAGTCGAAATAACCGAAGATGGAACTGAAGTGGTCCAATTAGCCAAGGAGTTAGAAAAAGAAGGAAGAATCAAGTTGAGGGAATGCACACGTAAAGAACAAGGTGTTTATCTGGAAGGAATACTTAAGTTTGTGCCTAGCTAATACTTAATGAGCTCTGACGAAGGACAAATACTATGCTCCATAGAAAAAGGCATCCATGATCGGGTGCCTTTTTTCTATTTCCAATCAATGTATTTTTTTATGATTTCACGGTTGCTGGAATTATAAAAAAATCAGGAAAAACATTGACAAAAAGCAAACAAATTAATATTATGTTTATTATATTATAAACTTTATAGGGAAGTGTTTGTTTTATGAAGGACGCTGAAATATTTTGGAGCGCGACTCAGGATGAGCTTAAACAAGGGTATATAGAAGGTGAGAATAAATATATTTGTTTGCTGTGCGGAAATGCAATTGAAAAGGGGATCGTATACCCGGAAGATGGAGTTCTTTATGAAGCGAAGAGGTATATGGGAATTCATATTGAACATGCACACCGCTCCGTTTTCGATTACTTGATTGATCTCGATAAAAAACTTACAGGTCTCACGGACCATCAAAATCGCCTTCTTCGCCTTTTTTACCAAGGGAAGAATGATGCTGAGGTTCAGGAGGAAATGGGGATTGGGAGTCCTTCCACCATTCGGAACCATCGCTTTGTGTTGAAGGAGAAAGAGCGTCAGGCTAAGTTGTTTTTAGCCCTGATGGAACTTTTGAAAGATAAAGATGAACATGCGCCGGCATTTATCCCGCTTCATCAAAAAGCAAGGATGGTCGATGATCGTTATAACGTTACCGAGGATGAAAAGGTGACTGTACTGAAAAAATACTTCCCTAAAGGCAGTCAGGATGCATTAAAGTCTTTCCCGCCAAAGGAAAAACAAAGGCTGATCATTCTCCAAGAAATTATTATGAACCGTTTTGAAAAAGAGCGGAAATACGAAGAAAAAGAAATCAATCAAATATTGGGTGCCGTTTATCCTGATCATGTTCTATTGAGAAGATATTTAATAGAATATGGATTCTTGGATAGAAAGCCTGATGGAAGCCAATATTGGCTGAAGAAATGATGACTGGAGGCATGAAATATGGATCGTAAAAAAGAATTGAAGCAATTATATAAAGAAACGAAAGTAGAAGCAGGTGTATACCAAATAAGAAATAAGGTAAATAATAAAGTCTTTATCGGAAGCACCAGGAATTTAAAGACGTTGAAGGGGAAACAATTTGAATTGGAAGTCGGAACAAACACGAATAAAGTGCTGCAAGGTGAGTGGAACGAATATGGGAAAGAGGCTTTTTCTTTTGAGGTACTGCAGGTAATGAAACCGAAAGAAACAGGTTTTTTTGATGCTAAACGGGAATTGAAAAAACTTGAAGAAGAGTGGCTTGAAAAAATACAGCCATACGAAGAACGGGGATACAATAGAATGAAATCAAACTGACTTGTATGCAGCCTTTAGAGATTCTGAATGATTCCCGGCTCCTGTGATTGGTGTCCTTTTACACGAATTATTAAACTTGCACAAAGGAACTTCGGGTCTGGGTGGGAAGAAAAAAATAAAAGAATACATGGATAAGGATAATAAAAACGGCTGAATTTGGGCGTGTTCAAACAGGGAGTCATTTATGGCTCCTTTTTTGCGTGAAGATATTAAGGGATCTACTTGTTGTTAGTTTTTAAATGGTTTAAGCTAGTAATGAGGGAACTTTTTAAAATAAGGGGAAACCCGTGGGGGACCTTCACTAAATAATTAATTTTAGGAGTTGCGAATGAAAAAAATAGGATGGACGATAACGGGGATAGGGACAATCGTTGCGCTGGGGGCCTTTCTTTATCCTTTGAATGTTATTGATAAAACACTATGTATATATTTATTACTTGGCGGTGCAGGGCTAATGTTTGTCGGGTCTATGATCAGGGCTTTTCGGCTGCTGAAAAGGTGATTGATTTTTAAGGTTGAATAAAATTGTGCGATTAAGGTGATGACATGGAGAAAGACCAATTGAAATATGCGCAGCAGCATCTGGCTAATGAGCGCACCTTCTTAGCGTGGATAAGAACGGTGATTGCGATAGTGGGGGTTGGTTTTCTTGCGACAAGCCTGCATTTTACGATCGGTGTGCATCGGGATGCCCGGATTGATCTGATCAGTATCGTGCTGGGGATGTTTGCATGTGCATTGGGCTTTGTGATTACAGTTCTGGCGACATTCGGATATCTTCAGAAGAAGCGGCAAATCAATGAAGGAACGTTCCGGCCTTCAAGTGCGCATGTAATTCTAATCGCTGTTTTTATGGTCATATTGTTATCGATGATCATTTTATATTTTGTGTTCATAAAATTTTAAAAACTGCCCTAACCTAAATAGGGCAGTTTTTTTAGTACATCTATTATATGCTTATTCTTACATCACCACGGGAAGATTTATACCATTAAGTAAATGCTATCAAAAAACGAAAGCTTGAAAAACACTGTATTTCAATTTGGGTTTGAAAATAATAAAAACCTTTTAAAAGAATTTCATTCAGTATTTTACACGTCAGCCATGGGAAAGCTTAGTTTTCACCGGAAGGGAATATCAGCTGCAAGGAAAAGGTCGATCAAGTAATGTCTTTTGCCTTCCTTGAAAAAATATGAACAGCCATCATCAGTTTGTGAATAAACTTAACATGGTCAACGCTAGCTTTAAAGCTTTTGGAGGAACTTTACTTTATTCAATTTCGATTACGTTTTAATATTTGTTTAATTTCCGTTTTGTGAGATATGATAAAGAGGAACTATAAGGAGGTCATCAAGATGGTGGATATCAAAAAAGGTGAAAGTTCTTTTTTTGTCGAAGAATCTGGTGAGAAACTAGCGGAAATCACATTCTTTAAATCAGGTGATGATGAAATCACGGTGGATCATACTGTTGTTTCTGACAAGCTTCGCGGGCAAAAGGTAGGAAATGCCCTAGTTGAAAAGGTAATAGGGTTCGCACGGGAGGAAAAACTGAAAATTGTTCCGGTATGTTCTTTCGTTCAAAAACAATTTGAAAAAAATGCAGAATACGAGGATGTATTGGCTAAATGAACTAGAGGGCTGACCAGGGGATGAGTAATATCACCTGTGTTCAGCCCTCTGTCATTTTTTTAGATGATCTTCACCCCCGCTATTTGGGAAAATCATTACCGGTGACTGGCATCATGTGGGTAGTGCGAGGATATTTCGGTGGGGAAGTTAAATTTAGTGGGATGGTTGATATTTTAAAAATTAAAAATTGAAAAAACTTTTTTTGTAGAATGTGGTCATGATAGGTATGTAAGCGTATACAACAAATCTTTCAATTTGGAATTATCAAAAAATTTCAAAAAACCTGTTGACTACTACCTTAAATACACGTAAGATAATCACAAATACAAGACATCAAACATAAGCGTTTTGAAAAATGTGAATAATGCGAAAAGCATTGAAGAGGATAAGTAGTCTTTTAAAAAGGCAGTCACAGAGAGCCGGGTAGCTGAGAGCCGGTATTGTCCCGAAAGATGAACTCACCTTGGAGTTTCAGCTTGAACGTCAGACTAGTAGGGCTGAACGGGTGCGTACCAGTACCCGTTACCAAAACAGAGAATAGTGTAGGCTATTCAAAGTGCGCATGGATGTTCATGCGAAAAAGGGTGGTACCGTGGAGTGGCTCATCAAGCCTTTTCACCCCTTTAACTTGCCGAGTGCAAGTACATTTGGGGTGAAAAGGCTTTTTTGTATGCTTAAAAAGCTGAAAATTCTGAATCTTAGGAAAACGTTTAGTGGAAAAGTGAAGGAGGTTTTTACGAAATGACACAAAAGTCAGTTGTTGCTGATCGGAAGAGTGGAAAGACACATTATAGTGGAGCCGAATTTCTGCTGGATGCATTGGAAAAGGAAAATGTTGAAGTCATCTTTGGTTATCCGGGTGGATCTGTATTGCCGATTTATGACAAGCTTTACAGTTCAGAACTTTTTCATATTTTGACAAGGCACGAACAAGGTGCGATTCATGCAGCGGAAGGATACGCCAGGATTACCGGCAAGCCGGGGGTGGTCATAGTCACATCCGGTCCAGGGGCAACGAACATTGTCACCGGTTTGGCCGATGCGATGATTGACTCTTTACCGCTTGTGGTAATTTCGGGTCAGGTTGCTACCAGTGTAATTGGTTCGGATGCTTTCCAGGAAGCTGATGTACTGGGGATTACTACCCCGATCACAAAACATAACTATCAGGTGAGGAAGCCGGAAGACCTTCCGCGCATTATAAAAGAAGCTTTTTATATCGCTTCAAGCGGCCGCCCCGGTCCAGTATTAATCGATATACCTAAGGATATGGCCATTATACAAGGTGAATCGACTGATAAGGAGCCAGAAATGGATCTCCCTGGCTATCAGCCGACGACCAAGCCTAATTACTTACAGATCAGAAAGCTTGTTGAAGCCGTAAGCGGAGCGAAAAGACCGGTCATTCTTGCAGGGGCAGGAGTCCTGCATGCAAAGGCCTCCCATCTATTAAAGGAATATGTCGAGCAGCAAGGCATTCCCGTCGTCCATACTTTATTGGGTCTTGGAGGCTTTCCGGCGGAACATCCTCTCTTTATCGGAATGGGTGGTATGCATGGCTGCTATGCAGCAAACATGGCGTTATCGAAATGTGACCTATTAATCAATATCGGTGCCAGGTTCGATGATCGATTGACTGGGAATCTGGCGAAATTCGCACAGCATGCAACAGTGGCCCATATCGATATTGATCCAGCGGAAATCGGTAAAAATGTGCAGACAAAAATTCCGGTCGTCGGAAGTGCCAAGGAAGCACTGGCGGAGCTGATTGCGCAAAATGGAAAGAAACCGGAAATTGATGTATGGACAACGCAGCTGACGGCATGGAATGAAGAGTTTCCATTGCGTTATACACATGAAGAAGGCGTACTGAAACCTCAGCGTGTCATCCAGATGCTTCATGAAAAAACGAATGGGGAGGCCATTGTTACGACGGATGTTGGACAGCATCAAATGTGGGCAGCACAATACTATCCGTTTAACAAACCGAATTCATGGGTCACTTCCGGTGGATTGGGGACGATGGGCTTTGGCTTACCTTCGGCTCTTGGAGCTCAATTGGCGAATCCGAAAGCGACGGTGCTTTCCATTTCGGGGGATGGTGGATTCCAGATGTGCCTGCAGGAACTTTCGGTCATTGCCGAAATGAATTTGCCGATCAAGATCATCATCGTCAACAACGGGGCACTCGGGATGGTAAGACAGTGGCAGGAACTCTTTCATGATAACCGATTCTCACACAGTATTTTTCAATCGCATCCGGATTTCGTGAAATTGGCCGATGCTTATGGTATACCAGGATACAAAGTGACGACGGAGGAAGAGGCTAGCAACTGTCTGGATGCAGCGTTAAAGACTGATGGTCCAGTGTTGATTGATTTCCGTGTAAAACAAAACGAAAATGTCTTCCCGATGGTAGCACAAGGAAAAGGGCTTGATGAAATGGAAGGAGTTTAATCAATGAAGGGAATTCTTAGCCTAACCGTGAACAACCGGCCAGGTGTCCTGAATCGGATTACGAACCTGTTCACGAAAAGAAATTATAACATTGAAAGCATGACTGTCGGACCCTCCGAACAGAATGGCATTTCAAGGATGACCTTCGTGGTCGATGTTGATGATGAAGCTGTCATTGAACAGATCACCAAGCAATTGAATAAGCAGGTCGATGTTTTGAAAGTATTTGATATTACGAATCAATCGATTGTGGCGAGGGAACTGGCACTCATTAAAATATTGGTGACCACACAAACCCGAGCCGAGATTTATTCAGTCATCGAACCCTTCCGAGCGTCAGTTATAGATGTCAGTAAAGATAGCCTGACAGTTCAAATCACTGGGGAATCGGATAAAATCGAAGCCTTCATTGAACTGATCAAGCCATATGGCATCAAGGAATTGGCAAGGACAGGGACAGCCGCCATCCCGCGTGGAATGCAAATTGCACACGCTAAGAGTGCAACAATCGTATAAACCAAAACAAAAAAACAAAACAAAAACAATGATGAAAAGGGAGATGTAATTATTATGGCAAAAGTATATTATAACGCAGAAGCAAACGAGAATTTTTTCAACAATAAAAAGGTAGCGGTAATCGGATATGGTTCACAAGGACATGCACACGCACAAAACCTACGTGACAGCGGTGTAGATGTAATCATCGGAATCAGGAAAGGTAAATCATTCGATAAAGCGGTGGAAGACGGCTTTAATGTTTACACAGTGAAAGAAGCAGCTGAACAGGCAGACGTAATCATGAACCTATTACCGGATGAAACTCAGCCGAAAGTATACCAAGAAGAAATCAAACCGGTATTGCGTGCAGGGCAAGCGTTAATGTTCGCACACGGATTCAACGTCCATTTCAATCAAATCGTTCCCCCGGCAGACGTGGATGTATTATTAGTCGCTCCAAAAGGTCCGGGACATCTTGTTCGCCGTACATATGAACAAGGTGCAGGGGTGCCGGCATTATTCGCCATCTATCAAAATGTAACGGGTGAAGCAAGGGAATTGGCGCTTGCGTACGCTCGGGGAATCGGTTCATTAAGAGCTGGCGGTTTGGAAACCACTTTCCAGGAAGAAACGGAAAC
Source organism: Peribacillus sp. NPDC056705 (assembly GCF_043656335.1). NCBI lineage: Bacteria > Bacillati > Bacillota > Bacilli > Caryophanales > Bacillaceae > Peribacillus > Peribacillus sp. NPDC056705. The sequence continues at coordinate 399,452 of NZ_JBHTYI010000002.1, forward strand.
GGATCTATTTGGAGAGCAGGCAGTACTTTGCGGCGGATTGACTGCCCTTGTGAAAGCTGGATTCGAAACCTTGACAGAAGCTGGATATCAACCGGAAGTAGCATATTTCGAGTGTTTACATGAACTTAAATTAATCATCGACCTTATGTATGAAGGAGGAATGGAAAACATGCGCTATTCCATTTCTGACACAGCTCAATGGGGAGATTTCGTTTCTGGACCACGCGTTGTGACGGAAACTACGAAAGAGTCAATGAAAGCGATCTTGAAAGACATCCAAGATGGTGAGTTCGCTAAGGGATGGATCTTGGAGAACCAAGCGAATCGTCCAGTCTTCAATGCGATCAATAATCGTGAAAACCAACATCAAATCGAAGTGGTTGGCCGTGAGTTAAGAAAAATGATGCCATTCGTGAAACCTCAACAACAAGAGAAAGAAGTGGTTGCCGTTGCGAAAAATTAATATATTTGAAACTACACTTCGAGATGGGGAGCAATCAGCCGGTGTAAATTTGAATTTTACCGAAAAACTTGAAATTGCTTATCAGCTTGAAAGATTGGGTGTTGATATTATCGAAGCCGGTTTTCCGGCAGCATCCAAAGGGGATTTCAACTCAGTACAGGAAATCGCGCGCAAAATCAAAAACAGCTCTGTCACAGGGCTGGCGCGTGCTGTAAAGGGTGATATTGATGCAGCTTGGGATTCATTAAGGGGCGGCGCAGAACCAAGATTGCATACGTTCATCGCCACTTCGCCCATTCATCGTGAATATAAGTTGAAAATGTCGAAGCAGCAAGTGATTGAAAAGGCGGTAGAAATGGTTAAGTACGGGGCAGCGCGTTTTCCGATCGTGCAATGGTCTGCAGAAGATGCAAGCCGTACAGAACTTGACTATTTGGCTGAAATCGTTGAAGAGGTCATTCAAGCTGGTGCCAAGGTCATTAACATCCCGGATACTGTAGGGTATGCAGCTCCAATCGAATACGGAAACATTTTCAGGTACCTTCGTGAACATGTTCCTTCTATTGATAAAGTTAGTTTATCCGCACACTGCCACGACGATCTTGGAATGGCGACAGCCAATTCGTTGGCTGCCATCGAAGGAGGGGCTACGCAAGTCGAAGGGACAATCAACGGAATCGGAGAACGTGCCGGAAATGTGGCCCTTGAAGAAGTGGCGATGGCACTCTACATCCGTAAAGATTTCTATCAAGCGGGAACGGATCTTGTACTGAATGAAATTAAAAGGACCAGTGACTTGGTCAGCCGCCTTACGGGAATGCAAGTTCCAGCTAATAAAGCCATTATTGGTGCCAATGCATACGCGCATGAATCTGGCATTCACCAGGATGGCGTGTTAAAAGAAAAAACGACGTACGAAATCATATCACCTGAACTCGTCGGTGTTTCGTCCAATTCACTCGTTTTAGGAAAGCATTCAGGACGCCATGCTTTCAAAGAAAGATTACAAGAGTTGAATTTTACGGTAACGGATGAGGAAATGAACTCGTTATTCGTCCAATTCAAGGAATTGGCCGATAATAAAAAGACGATGACGGATGAAGATATCGTTGCACTGGTGCTTGAAGAGAAAGCGACGGATATCAGTTTTTATGACATGGTTGCCTTACAGATTTCCCACGGTACCCATCAGACGGCGACTGCGACGGTCACGCTGAAAAAAGGCGATAATGAAGAGATTCAGGAAGCGGCTACAGGTGCGGGAAGTGTAGAAGCCCTATATAACACGCTTGAAAGATGTTTGGGCAGCGAGATCAGCTTGCTGGACTATCGAATTCAATCGGTTGGCGGCGGAATGGATGCCCTTGCCCAGGTTTTTGTGAAAATTGATTATAACGGAGTGGAAACAAGCGGCCGCGGTCTTGATCAGGACGTCTTGGAAGCATCCGCCAAAGCATATTTGAATGCTGTGAACCGTGTGATCATCATGAAGGAACTAGAAGAAAAAGCAGTATTACTATAGGAAGGGGAGATTTCGATGAAAAGGAATATTGCGGTGCTTCAAGGAGATGGCATCGGGAAAGAAGTAACAAGAGGCGCTGTAGAAATCCTCGAAGCCGTTGCCCAAAGATATGGACACGATTTTGAATTTCAATATGGTGAGATTGGCGGCGGGGCCATCGATAACACAGGTTCACCCCTGCCGGATGAAACAGTGGAGATTTGTAAAAACAGCGATGCGGTATTATTAGGGGCCGTTGGAGGGCCTAAGTGGGATGACCAGCCTGCGCACCTAAGACCGGAACGAGGTTTGCTGAAAATCCGAAAAGATTTGAATCTTTATGCCAACATCCGTCCAATCAGCTATTATTCCAGCTTGTCGGGATCTTCTCCTCTTAAAAAGGAATTCATTGAAGATGTGGATTTCGTGATTGTCAGGGAACTAACTGGCGGCCTTTATTTCGGAAAGCCAAGTGAGCGCGTTGAAAAAGAGGGGAAAGAGGCAGTCGTCGATACCCTTTTCTATCAGAAAAGCGAAATGAAGCGCATCATTGAACTTGCTTTTGCATTAGCATCGGATCGCAAGAAAAAAGTAACATCCGTGGATAAAGCGAATGTTCTTGAATCCAGCAGGATGTGGCGTGAGACGGCTGAAGAAATTGCCAAGGACTATCCGGATGTAACCCTTGAACATATGCTTGTTGATAATGCAGCCATGCAATTGATCAAAAACCCGAAACAATTTGATATTATCGTGACGGAGAATATGTTCGGCGATATTTTAAGCGATGAAGCTTCGGTATTGACTGGCTCGCTTGGAATGCTTCCTTCCGCCTCCATTTCAACAAAAGGGCCAAATCTATATGAACCGATTCATGGCTCTGCCCCGGATATCGCGGGAAAAAATCTGGCCAATCCGATTGGGACGATTTTATCGGCGGCTTCCATGCTGCGTCTATCCTTTGGTTTGGAAGATGAAGCGAAAGCCGTTGAGCAGGCGGTGGAAAGGGTCCTTGAATATGGCTTGAGAACAGGCGATATCGCAAATGGCCAACCGAATATTACGTCCACTTCAGAAATGATTGCAGAAATTAAAGCAAATCTTTTAGACCAGGAAGCCATTTCCAACATCATGGGAGCTTACGCATAAACTTCTTTCACGGCCTAACATTAGGCCGTGTTTTTTAAAAAAAATACAAGATTGATCGAGGTGGGATAGTGATGGGAAAGTCGATTATAGAGAAAATATGGAATCGCCATATTGTAAATGAAGAGGAGAATAAACCGGATCTAATTTATATTGACCTTCAATATATTCATGAAGTGACCTCCCCGCAAGCATTTGAAGGTTTGAGATTAAAAGGACGCTCAGTCAGGAGACCAGACCGCACTTTCGCGACAATGGATCATAATGTGCCAACCGTTAATCGCTATTTCATCGAGGATGATATTGCAAGGAAACAATTAGAGGCGCTTGAGCAAAACTGTAAGGAGTTCGGTATCCGTCTTGCTGATTTAGACAGCCCGGATCAAGGTATCGTTCACGTTATCGGGCCGGAATTAGGCCTTACACAGCCAGGGATGACGATTGTCTGCGGTGACAGTCATACTTCCACACATGGTGCGTTTGGCTCGATTGCGTTTGGAATCGGTACGAGTGAGGTCGAGCATGTTTTGGCCACACAAACCCTATGGCAAACAAAACCCAAAACATTAAAGCTTGAGGTTAATGGCAAGCTTGGTCATGGCGTGATGGCGAAAGATGTCATTTTATATGTGATTTCTAAATTCGGTGTCGATTTCGGTACGGGACATATCATTGAGTATTGTGGGGAGGTTTTCCGCGATATGTCAATGGAAGAGAGAATGACGGTTTGCAATATGTCGATCGAAGGCGGGGCAAGAGCCGGGCTGGTAGCTCCCGATGAAACAACTTTCTCTTATTTGAAAGGTCGTAAATATTTGCCGGAAGGAGAAGAGTTCGAGCGATGTGTTCAGGATTGGAAGTCACTTTCCAGTGATGAGGATGCTGTATATGACCAAGAAATCATTCTTGATGGCAGTCTGATTTCACCAATGGTCAGCTGGGGGACGAATCCTGGAATGGCTAGTGGAGTGGACGGAAAAGTACCTACCTTCGCAGAAGATATCATGGATCCTAAAGAACTGAATCGGGCCATTGAGTATATGGGTCTTGAGGAAGGTATGCCGATCACGGAAATTCCCGTACAACATGTATTCATAGGATCGTGCACCAATTCACGCATTGAGGACTTACGGCAAGCCGCAGAAATGATCGAAGGCCAAACTGTTCATAAAGGGGTTCGGGCGATGGTCGTTCCTGGTTCACAAAGCGTCAAAAGGCAAGCGGAAGATGAAGGGTTGGATGAGATTTTCAAATCAGCGGGATTCGAATGGCGTGAATCGGGCTGCAGCATGTGCCTCAGCATGAATCCTGACGTTGTTCCTGCCGGTGAGCATTGTGCCTCCACAAGTAATCGGAACTTTGAAGGCAGGCAAGGAGCTGGAGCAAGAACGCACCTGGTTAGTCCGGCCATGGCTGCCGCGGCAGCCATTCATGGGAAGTTTGTCGATATCAGGAATTTGAAAAGAACTGAACAAGTCCATTAAGAATACGAATTAACCGGAGGTGCAGAGAATGGAACCCATTACTATATATAAAGGAAGAGCGGCGGCACTTGACCGTAAAAACGTGGATACGGACCAAATCATTCCTAAGCAATTTTTAAAACGGATTGAGCGAAGCGGATTTGGCGAGTTTTTATTCTATAACTGGCGTTTTGATGAAGATGGAAAGGAACGTCCTGATTTTGAATTGAATCAGCCCTATAATCAAAACACGTCCATTTTAATAGCAGGTGAGAATTTTGGCTGCGGTTCTTCGCGTGAGCATGCCCCTTGGTCATTGAAAGACTACGGATTCGATATCATCATCGCTCCTTCTTATGCTGATATCTTTAAAAGTAATTGCATGAAAAATGGCATGGTCCCCATCGCTTTAACCCAGACTGAAGTAAGCTATTTAATGGAGAGGGTGTCGGCACCTGATTATGAGTTGACGATCGACCTTCCCAATCAGACATTGAAAGATGGTCAAGGGTTTGAAACAAGCTTTGAAATTCATCCATATTGGAAGGAAATGCTCATCAAAGGCTGGGATGAAATTTCGATAACGCTCCAATATGATAAAGAGATTTCTGCCTATGAATCTCAAAAAAAGACTGTAAAGAGTATTTAATCGAAGAAGGTCATATCCCGTTCTCCTTTCATAATTGAAAGGATGCGGGATTTTTTTTATAGGGGAAAGCCGAAAAGGCGTTCATCAGGCATATAATTTTTTGTGTTTCCAGCTATTACATGCTAAACTGTTTCTCAAAAAGCGAACGGTGAGGCGGAAAATAGGATGGATAATGAGAACAACGAAAAGAAGGTCGGAGAAACCAAAATTATCGCCTTTCCAAATCTCGGTGAAAGGCTGATTGTAAAAGGGCTGGATGAGCTTGGAAACAGAAACTTTAAAGCGGCTGCACAGCTTTTCAGCCAAGCCAGGGAGTATGAGCCCGAAAATGATGAAGTTTGCATGGGACTAGTGGTCTCATTAGTCGAACTTGAGTATTACCAGGAGTCAAAAGAGTTGTGTATAGAGATGCTGAATAAAGGCATCGGCGACTATTTTCAATTGATCAATATTTATTTGATGGTACTGCTGCAATTAGGCGAACATCAGGAAATGGTCACGACGATCGAACTGCTATTTGAAGAAAGCCAAATTCCTTTTGATAAAGAGGAACATTTCGAAAAGATGCTTCAGTTCAGTAAAAGGGCCCTTGAGGATAAAAAAGAGGAAAAGGAAAGGCAAAATCAGCAGCTTTCAGAGGAATTGCAGGAGGATGAACTTTTTGAAGGGAAAACGGATAATGACATGCTTATGGTCATTTCAAAACTCACGAATATCAATATTCGACCATTTATCCCTCAAATCGAAGAATTCCTACAAAAAGATGAGGAACACCCTTTCTTTAAAACGATGCTCCTTAACATCCTTATCGACCAGGAATATAACGAGGAAGTGACGTTGAAGAAATTCAATCAATCAAAGTCGGTCATACCAAGCGAATTGAAAAGTTTGAAGGAGACGGACTTTTATAAGAAGGTAACCGGGCTGACCGAAGAGGAAATCAGTCAGGATAATCCGAGCTTATTTGAAATGGTCCATAGTTTGATTGAACGTCATTCTTTTTTATTGTTTCCTTTTGAACCCGGACCAGAAAGTTTGCCTGCATGGGCAGCTGCCTATCATGCCTTGGCGGAAGAATACATGACCGGGGAAGTTTTCATGAGGGAATTAGCGGACCTTTACCAAGCTGATGAGGAAAGCGTTGCGGATATTCTTTCCAATATAAAAGAAATTGAAGAAATTTCTTATCCCATTATTTAAGCTATTGCTGTTGTAACAGATTAATCCTGTGGTATAATGTAGTGGTTGTAATGTATAATCGTCTAATTTTGACGATTACCCCAATATTTTTGGGGTATATTTGAAGGATGACTTGTTAACACTTGCAAAGCATATTCATCCAATGCTTATTATTGAAGTATATAGATTTTTGGAGGGAAACACATGTCTGTAAAATGGGAAAAACAAGAAGGTAACCAAGGCGTACTAACAATCGAAGTTGACGCTGCAAAAGTAAACGAAGGTTTAGACGCAGCTTTCAAAAAAGTAGTGAAACAAGTAAATGTACCTGGCTTCCGTAAAGGTAAAATGCCACGTCAAATGTTCGAAAAAAAATTCGGCGTAGAATCACTTTACCAAGATGCGCTTGATATCATTCTTCCAGATGCTTATGCAAATGCTGTCGAAGAAGCTGGAATTCAGCCTGTAGATCGTCCAGAAATCGACATCGAGAAAATGGAAAAAGGCGAAAACCTGATCTTCACTGCAACTGTAACAGTTAAGCCTGAAGTTAAATTGGGAGATTACAAAGGTGTTGAAGTTGAAAAATTCAATACTGAAGTAACTGACGAAGATGTTGAAAACGAATTGAAAACTTTGCAAGAGCGTCAAGCTGAGCTTGTCGTTAAAGAAGAAGGACAAGCTGCTGAAGGCGATACAGTTGTTCTTGACTTCGAAGGATTCGTTGATGGTGAAGCATTCGAAGGCGGAGCTTCAGAAAACCATTCATTGGAAATCGGTTCAAACTCTTTCATTCCAGGATTTGAAGAGCAACTTGTAGGTCTTGAAACTGGCGCTGAAAAAGATATCGAAGTTACATTCCCTGAAGAATACCATGCTGCTGAACTTGCAGGTAAACCAGCTGTATTCAAAGTGAAAATTCACGAAATCAAAACAAAACAACTTCCTGAGTTGGATGATGAGTTCGCGAAAGATGTCGACGACGAAGTGGAAACTTTGGCTGAACTTAAAGAAAAAACAAAACATAAATTAGAGCATGACAAAAAACATGAAGAAGAAAACTTCATTCAAAACACTGTAATTGGTAAAGCTGTTGAAGGTGTAGAAATAGACGTTCCTGAAGCAATGATTTCAAACGAAGTTGACCGCATGATGAATGAGTTCTCTCAACGCATTCAATCTCAAGGTCTTAATTTGGAGCTTTACTACCAATTCTCAGGTCAAGATGAAGAAGCTTTAAAAGCGCAAATGAAAGAAGAAGCTGAAGGACAAGTTCGTACGAGCTTAACTCTTGAAGCGATCGCTGAAGTTGAAAAACTTGAAGCTACTGACGAAGATGTAGAAGCTGAACTTGCACAAATGGCTACTATGTACAATATGGAAGTTGACGCGATCAAACAAGCTCTTGGAAACTTAGAAGGAATCAAAGGCGATCTTAAAATTAAGAAAGCAATTGACTTCTTGGTAGAAAACAGCAAAACAGTTGACGCAAAATAATTGTTATTAAATAAGTAGATTAAAATATTTCCTTTAAAAAACAAGGCGCGAGTAATCGTGCCTTGTTTTATACATATTGAGAATCAGTGTAAATTTCAAATATCGGTTATTTCCTGATTGATTTTTTTGGGATTTCGGTGTAGATTAGTTCTAATACCGCATATACATATTTATACAGCAAATGCTGCTTTTAAAAATCTAAAGTTTTGGGCATACTGGTAAAGGGCAAATACATATTGATTGATTATTGTACTTATTTAACAACTCGGACCGTGAGCATTTTTGTTACTAAACTTCCAAGAACATGATAAAATGCAAAACATACTTAGGATTTTGGAATGTTTAAGTAGATGTGTGCCTAGTTTCTTTTCATTACGATTGGGTACCGCTATGTTATAGAGTTGGAAGAGTATTTAAAGGGGTGAACGTACATGTTTAAATTTAATGATGAAAAAGGACAGTTAAAATGTTCTTTTTGCGGTAAAACACAAGAACAAGTCCGTAAACTGGTTGCTGGTCCAGGTGTCTATATTTGTGACGAGTGTATAGAACTTTGTACGGAGATCGTCGAAGAAGAGCTGGGAACTGATGAAGAAGTAGAATTCAGAGATGTTCCTAAGCCTATGGAAATCCGTGAAATTCTTGACGAATATGTGATTGGACAAGAACAGGCGAAGAAATCTTTGGCTGTCGCTGTTTACAACCATTATAAACGTATCAATTCCAATAGCAAAGTCGACGATGTGGAGCTTTCAAAAAGTAACATCGCCCTAATCGGACCGACTGGAAGCGGGAAAACCCTTCTTGCGCAAACATTGGCGCGATTACTGAATGTTCCTTTTGCCATTGCTGATGCCACTTCATTGACGGAAGCTGGATATGTTGGGGAAGATGTCGAAAACATCTTGCTAAAATTGATCCAAGCAGCAGATTATGATGTGGAAAAAGCGGAAAAAGGCATCATTTATATTGATGAAATCGATAAAGTTGCCCGTAAATCGGAAAATCCTTCCATTACACGTGACGTGTCTGGTGAAGGTGTGCAACAAGCTTTATTGAAAATACTTGAAGGAACGGTTGCAAGCGTTCCGCCTCAAGGTGGCCGTAAACATCCACATCAGGAATTCATCCAAATCGATACGACTAATATTTTGTTCATCTGCGGCGGTGCCTTTGATGGCATCGAACCGATCATCAAACGCCGTCTTGGTCAAAAAGTCATCGGCTTTGGCTCTGATGTGAAAAAGGATGATATTGCAGAAAAAGAATTGCTTTCCAAAGTCCTTCCTGAAGACTTGCTTCGTTTCGGATTAATTCCGGAATTCATCGGACGTCTTCCGGTAATTGCGACTCTTGAGCAATTGGATGAAGCTGCTTTGATTGAAATCCTTACACAGCCGAAAAATGCCCTTGTTAAACAATATCAAAAATTGCTTGAGCTTGACGATGTTGAATTGGAATTCGAACAGGAAGCGCTAAGTGAAATTGCTAAAAAGGCAATTGAACGTAAAACTGGTGCACGTGGTCTGCGTTCCATCATCGAAGGCATCATTCTTGAAGTGATGTTCGATCTGCCTTCACGTGATGACGTTGCAAAATGTGTAATCACTGGCAGCACGATTTCGAAAAACGAATCTCCAAAGCTCGTCCTAAAAGACGGTACAACCATCAAAGGCCAAGAAAAGAAAACATCTGCTTGATCTTATGGAAAAGCAAGGCTGCCAGTTCAACCTGGCAGTCTTTTTGTTTGTTGGAATGGAAGGTGCGAGACTCCTGATTGAATACGCGTCCTAGGGAGACCCCGTAGGCGCAGGGCGCCGAGGAGGCTCCCGGACCGCCCGCGGAAAGCGGTGCCTGTAGTGGAAAATCAATTCGAACTTCAAAAAAACAGTAGGGTAAAACCAATTTAATTTTGAGTTATTTACAGTCTAGACTGCCAGTTCAACCTGGCAGTCTTTTTCTTTGTCTTTTTATAAATTGTTGTTATTTAGGATAAAAACGCCAAAATTTTCAACACGAATTTCTTGGATAATTTCGCCCTTCCAAAGGAGATACTAACAGAAATGACAAACTAGGAGAGTGCAGGAGGGAATACGATGAATTGGACAGGATTGGCGTTGTTTATCCAGCTTTTTTTTGGGATCATTATTGGATTGTATTTTTTGAACTTATTGAAAGGCCAGCGGACACAAAAAGTTTCCATTGACCGTGATTCACGTAAAGAGATGGACCAATTACGGAAGATGAGATCGATTTCGTTAACAGAGCCATTGGCAGAAAAGGTTAGACCAAGCACATTTAATGAAATCGTCGGTCAAGAAGATGGGATTAAATCTTTAAAAGCTGCTTTATGTGGGCCGAATCCCCAGCATGTGATAATTTACGGTCCTCCAGGGGTAGGGAAAACGGCAGCTGCCAGACTTGTTTTGGAAGAGGCGAAGAAAAATGGCAAGTCCCCTTTTAAGAATTCGGCCGTTTTCGTTGAATTGGACGCCACTACAGCCAGGTTCGATGAACGGGGGATTGCCGATCCGCTCATTGGTTCTGTGCACGATCCAATCTACCAAGGAGCTGGGGCAATGGGGCAGGCTGGCATTCCGCAGCCTAAGCAGGGGGCAGTCAGCAATGCTCATGGCGGCGTACTGTTCATAGATGAAATAGGGGAGCTTCATCCAATACAGATGAATAAACTGTTAAAGGTATTGGAGGATCGCAAGGTCTTTCTGGAAAGTGCTTATTATCAAGAGGAAAATCAAAATATTCCAACTCACATCCATGATATTTTTAAAAATGGGCTGCCCGCTGACTTTCGGCTGATTGGAGCCACAACAAGAACGCCAAATGAAATCGCGCCTGCGATACGTTCAAGATGCATAGAAGTGTTTTTCCGAGAACTTGACCGGGAAGAAATAATCACCGTGGCTAAGAATGCCTCTGATAAAGTGGGGATCACCATCAGTGAAAAAGGCTTGCAGTCGATTTCGGATTATGCCCGAAATGGCAGGGAAGCTGTCAACATGATTCAGACTCTTGCAGGAATATCTATTAATGAAAACAGGACGTTTATCAGGGAAGAAGATATAGATTGGATGGCCCATAGCAGCCAGCTGACACAAAGAATGGACAGGAAAATAGAATCGAATTCTAAAATAGGCCTTGTCAACGGTCTTGCAGTCTATGGTCCCAACAGCGGGGCGTTGCTGGAAATCGAGGTTACGGTCATGGCTGCTTCTGATGAAAAAGGTTCGATAAACATTACCGGCATCGTTGAAGAAGAGAGTATCGGCGGCGGGAGTGGCAAATCGATTCGCCGCAAGAGCATGGCAAAAGGTTCGATAGAAAATGTCATTACGGTTTTACGGTCGATGGGAGTGCCTGCCGATCAATTCGATATCCATGTGAACTTTCCTGGCGGAAGTCCAGTAGATGGCCCTTCTGCAGGAATTGCCATGGCCACAGGCATATACTCGGCCATATATAAAATCCCTGTTGATCACACCGTGGCGATGACTGGGGAAATAAGCATTCATGGCGGCGTTAAACCGATCGGCGGTGTCATTCCGAAAATCAAGGCGGCTAAACTAGCTGGGGCTAAGAAAGTAATCATCCCAGCCGAAAACATGCAGCCACTTCTATCTGAAATCAAGGATATAGAAATCATTCCCGTTACGAATGTAAAAGAAGTGCTGGATCAGGCACTGAAAAAAGAATTGATGTCGGAACAAATCCTTACAACCTTGGACCTATCGAAAAAAGAAAGTGTATAAAGGAAATGCCCCGGCTAAAAAATGGAACCGGGGCATTTTAAGGACCATATTGGCGTTCCCGACAAACCTGACGTAAAATAAACCGCATTCAGACGTGCTTTTTTATCCAATATTGGAGATAATAAAAGCAGTCGAAACGTGTTAAGGTAAACGAATAGACACTTCTATATAAATAGGATAGAATTGTTAAAAGGTTGAGAACATGGGTAAATAGTTTACAACGACGATACTAATTAGATGGAGGTGTCAGGAAATGACTGATAAAGAAATCATCGTCCCCCTCCTGCCGCTAAGAGGATTGCTTGTATATCCAACGATGGTACTTCATTTAGATGTAGGCCGAGATAGATCAGTGCAAGCCCTTGAGAAAGCAATGGTGGAAGACCATCTTATATTTTTGACGACACAACAGGATGTTTCGTTGGACGAACCAGGTGAAGAAGATTTATTTACAATGGGAACTTTAACAAAGGTAAAACAGATGTTGAAGCTTCCGAATGGTACAATCCGGGTGTTGGTGGAAGGATTGAACCGCGCAGAAGTCATTGAATTTTACGATTATGAGACACATTATGGTGCCAAGATTAAAATATATGAAGACAGTGATGAAAAGGATGCTGAACATCAAGCATTAATGCGCACACTACTGGATTATTTTGAACAATACATAAAAATGTCCAAAAAAATAACCGGTGAAACGTTTTCTTCCACTTCGGATATTGAAGAGCCTGGGCGATTAGCGGATATAATCGCTTCACATTTGCCTTTGAAATTGAAGGAGAAGCAAGAAGTGCTTGAGACCATTGATATGAAAGAGCGTTTAAGCCGTGTCATCGAGATCATCAATAACGAGAAGGAAGTTCTTTTTCTCGAGAAAAAGATCGGCCAGCGTGTTAAGCGTTCGATGGAACGGACTCAAAAGGAATATTATTTACGAGAACAAATGAAAGCGATCCAAAAGGAATTGGGCGATAAAGAAGGAAAAACAGGGGAGATTGAGGTCCTCAACGAAAAGATTGAAGAAGCAAATATGCCTGAGCACATTAAAGAAACGGCATTAAAGGAATTGGACCGTTATGAAAAGGTTCCTTCGAGCTCAGCGGAGAGTTCTGTCATCCGCAATTATATCGAATGGCTGATATCGCTTCCGTGGACCAAAGCGACCAAAGATGACTTGAATATTCATAAAGCCGAAAAAATCCTGAACCGGGACCACCATGGTTTGGAAAAGGTGAAGGAGCGGGTGCTTGAATATTTGGCCGTCCAGCAATTGACCAATTCATTGAAGGGACCGATCCTCTGTTTGGTGGGACCGCCAGGGGTCGGGAAAACGAGCCTGGCTAAATCGATCGCTTCATCCCTGAATAGGAATTTTGTCCGTATATCTTTAGGTGGAGTGCGCGATGAATCAGAAATCCGCGGACATCGCCGCACATATGTAGGGGCGATGCCTGGACGGATCATTCAAGGCATGAAAAAAGCCGGAACGATCAATCCTGTCTTTTTATTGGACGAAGTCGATAAGATGTCCAATGACTTTAGGGGAGATCCATCTGCAGCGATGCTGGAAGTGCTTGATCCGGAGCAAAATCATAATTTCAGTGATCATTATATTGAAGAAACCTACAATCTTTCAAAAGTCATGTTCGTCGCGACGGCGAATAATTTGGGATCGATTCCCGGTCCGCTTCGTGATCGTATGGAAATCATTTCGATTGCAGGTTATACTGAGATAGAGAAACTTCATATAGCCAAGGATCACTTGCTGCCTAGACAGCTCGAAAACCATGGTTTATTGAAGACACAACTGCAAATCCGTGAGGAAGCTCTAACAAAAATCATCCGTTACTATACTCGGGAAGCCGGCGTTCGGAGTCTGGAGCGACAGCTTGCAAGCATCTGTCGGAAGACTGCAAAAATCATCGTGTCCGGAGATAAAAAGCGGGTTGTCATTTCTGAAAAGAATGTCGAGGAGTTTTTAGGGAAAACCATGTTCCATTATGGACAGGCGGAAGTCGAGAACCAAGTAGGTGTAGCCAATGGGTTAGCTTACACGTCGGTAGGTGGCGATACGCTGCAAATCGAGGTTTCCTTATCACCAGGTAAAGGCAAGCTGATACTGACAGGAAAGCTTGGCGATGTAATGAAAGAGTCAGCACAGGCTGCTTTCAGTTATGTCCGTTCAAAAACCGAGAAACTTCAGATTGATGCGAACTTCCATGAAAAATATGATATCCATATTCATGTCCCCGAAGGTGCGGTCCCAAAAGATGGCCCTTCTGCAGGCATCACGATTGCAACAGCGTTAATATCGGCCCTTACAAATAGGCCGATCAGAAAAGAGGTAGGCATGACAGGCGAAATTACATTACGCGGACGGGTTCTTCCGATCGGCGGGCTTAAAGAAAAATCTTTAGCGGCCCATCGCGCAGGACTTACGAAAATCATCATCCCGCAAAATAACGAAAAGGATATTGATGATATCCCGGAAAGTGTCCGTAAAGCATTAACTTTTGTTCCAGTTTCACACGTCGATGAAGTCCTTGAGCATGCATTGGTAGGTGTGAACGAATGAAAGTGACTAGTTCAGATATTGTCATCAGTGCTGTGAAGCCTGAACAATATCCCAATACCCCAATACCGGAATTTGCCTTGGCAGGCCGTTCCAACGTTGGGAAATCCAGTTTCATCAACAAAATGATCAATCGAAAAAACTTGGCGCGCACATCCTCTAAACCGGGTAAGACGCAAACCTTGAATTTTTATATCATAAATGAAGCACTCCATTTTGTGGATGTACCTGGTTATGGTTATGCAAAAGTATCTAAGACCGAGCGTGATGCTTGGGGCAAGATGATTGAAACGTACTTCACTTCCCGTGACCAGCTCCGCGCTGCGCTTCTGATCGTCGATTTGCGTCATCCGCCGACAAAGGATGATATCGCAATGTATGAATTCCTGAAGCATTATGATCTGCCCCGGATCGTTATTGCCACTAAAGCGGATAAAATTCCAAAAGGCAAATGGCAGAAGCACTTGAAAATCACGCGCCAAACATTAAATATGGAAAAAGAAGATGAATTGCTTCTATTCTCCGGTGAAACAGGCGAAGGTAAGGAACAAGCATGGGGCGTCCTTAAGAAATATATGTAAAAGAAAAGGGTATTCCGCATCTGGAATACCCTTTTTCATTATGGAATTCATAAAAATTGGCCAAACAAAAATTTTCACTTTTTTCGAACCAAAAAATAAATGCCGATTGCCATCAAGGCAAATGGCCAAAACCTTTCGATGTTCGCAGTAGTTGTATCAACAAACCCGAAAGACGTTTTGATTTTATCATAGAATAAAAAGGTGATCGAGATGATGAATATTACCATACCATGAAACATTCCAGAATTTGTTTTACGTGCCCGGAGAATAAATCCCAGAGAGATGATTAAAATAAAGATACCTATATTATCCGGCCAAATATCCAGGTTCTCGACGATGTGGAAGTGAGCCCCGAACCCGAGTAAGATGACGCCTGGCAGGATGGACTCATATTCATTACCGCTATATGCCTGAATCAGGAAGGCGGCACCAACTATACATAATAAAGTGGGCCAGCTGAAAAAGCCTGGAAAGATTTCGATTTGGGAATGTTCAAGAAAAAAATAGAGCCCGAAACCGATTAAAACGATTCCTGGGAAAATACGCTGCGTTTTCATTTTATCCTCCTATGCAATTTGATTACTTGAAGTTTTTTGCCATTTTTGATATGGTACTTTTGTACACAATGTCGAAATATGTATGTAACATACAAAACCCGCTTAGACACCTTTTGTAACAATTCAGGCGTTTTGGCTGTCTTTTCCATGGTAGCATACGTTTTCATAAACTGTTCATATTATTTGCGTGAAACCATTTTAGTACATGGTATAATAAATTTACATGAAAAATTTTGGGGGTGCAAAACAAAAGGATGCATATTCTAGCGGTTGGTATAAATTACAAAACTGCCCCTGTAGAAATTCGGGAAAAACTATCGTTTAACGAAGCCGAACTTGCCGAGGCAATGAAAGCTCTTAAAAATAAAAAAAGCATCTTGGAAAACATTATCATTTCAACATGTAACAGGACGGAAATATATGCGGTCGGTGACCAGCTTCATACAAGCAGGTATTATATAAAGGAATTTCTTTCGGAATGGTTTAATATCGATAAAGAAGAATTTTCTAAATATCTGTTCATTTATGAAGGCGATGGGGCTGTGGAGCATTTATTTTCAGTTACCTGCGGCTTGAATTCCATGATACTGGGAGAAACTCAGATTTTGGGACAAGTACGTTCAAGCTATCTGTTAGGGCAGAAGGATGATACAATCGGTACCGTTTTTAACCATCTCTTCAAGCAAGCCCTTACATTAGCTAAGAAAGCTCATTCGGAAACCGAAATCAATACCAATGCCGTTTCCGTCAGCTATGCGGCAGTCGAGCTTGCAAAAAAAATCTTTGGAGGCCTGAACGGCAAGAATGTCTTGATTCTTGGGGCCGGTAAGATGGGTGAGCTGGCCATTCAAAATCTTCATAGCAATGGCGCAGACAGCATTACGGTCATTAACCGTACCTTCCAGAAAGCGGTCGACCTGGCCGAGAGATTCAATGGTACGCCGAAACAGCTTCAAGAGCTGCAATGCGCTTTAGTGGATGCCGATATCCTGATTACTTCCACTGGATCAAAAGATCTTCTTGTAACAAAAGAAATGATGTCATTCATCAATAAGCTTCGTAAAGGCCGTCCTATTTTCATGGTCGATATCGCAGTGCCGCGTGACCTCGATCCAACATTGGGTGAGCTGGAAAATGTCTTCTTGTATGATATTGACGATCTTGAAGGGATTGTGCAAGCCAATATCGAAGAACGTAAAAAAGCTGCCGAGAAAATAGAATTGATGATCGAATCGGAAATCGTGGACTTCAACCAATGGATTAATTTGCTTGGTGTGGTTCCCGTCATTTCTTCATTACGGGAAAAATCCCTAACGATCCAGAAGGAAACGATGGAAAGCATCGAAAGAAAGCTTCCGCATTTAAGCGAACGTGACAAAAAAGTTCTGAACAAGCATACGAAAAGCATCATCAACCAAATGCTGAAAGATCCGATCCTTTATGCAAAAGAGCTGGCAGATGAGCCGAATGCAAAAGAGCAATTGAATAATTTCGTGAAAATTTTCCATTTAGAGGAATTGATTGAAGACCAGCTGGTTGCGGATGAAAAAGAACGGAACAGCTCCAAGTCATCCCTATTGAATCCAGTTCCTGTCCAGTAATGAGGTAGAGATGGAATTACTAATGACAAGATTGCATGAAGCCACTGTTTTGTTGTATGCCGTCAGTATGCTTTTATATTTTATCGATTTCCTTAATAATAACCAGAAGGCGAATAGGGTCGCCTTCTGGTTGCTTTCTATTGTTTGGGTGCTGCAAACAATTTTTTTGTTTCTGTATGTGTTGAAAACGGGAAGGTTCCCGGTATTGACGATTTTTGAAGGACTATATTTTTATGCATGGGTCCTCATATCGTTATCTTTAATCATCAACCGATTGTTAAGAGTCGATTTTACGGTCTTTTTTACGAATGTATTAGGTTTCATGGTCATGGCCATCCATACATTCGCACCTGTTCAGATAGAATCTCAAGTGCTTGCACAGCGCCTCGTTTCGGAGCTATTGCTCATACATATCACTTTTGCCATCCTATCATATGGGGCATTCACGCTTTCTTTCGTTTTTTCACTTTTATACTTAATTCAATATGATTTACTGAAAAGGAAGAAATGGGGAAAACGCCTGCTTCGACTCGGCGATTTAACAAAGCTCGAGCATATGTCTTATGTCCTCGCAGTAATAGGTGTTCCATTATTGGTGGTCTCCCTTATCCTGGGGATTCAATGGGCTTATATAAAAGTGCCTGGGGTATCCTGGCTGGACATGAAGATCATCGGCTCATTCATTTTGCTTATCGCTTACAGTGTGTTTTTATACTTGAAAATTCGGAAACAAATGTATGGAAGGACGCTAGCCTTTCTGAATATTGGATCTTTCATGATTGTGTTGATTAACTTTTTCCTTTTCGGAAGCCTTTCAACATTCCACTTTTGGAATACTTAGGAGGAAACTATGAGAAAAATAATTGTCGGTTCTAGACGTAGTAAATTAGCGATCACCCAAACGAACTGGGTAATCGATCAACTTAAAGAGCTTGGGGTCCCATACGAGTTCGAGGTGAAGGAAATTGTCACAAAGGGTGACCAAATCCTTGATGTAACACTTTCCAAGGTAGGCGGAAAGGGCTTATTCGTTAAAGAAATCGAACAAGCGATGCTTGATAAAGAAATTGATATGGCCGTACATAGTATGAAAGATATGCCTGCTGTGCTGCCTCCAGGCTTGACGATTGGCTGCATACCACCTAGGGAGGACCATCGGGATGCCTTGATTTCAAAGAACCATGAAACTCTTTCCGAACTGAAGCCCGGTTCCATCATAGGTACAAGCAGCTTGCGCCGCGGCGCGCAAATTTTGGCTAGAAGGCCGGACCTTGAAATTAAATGGATTCGCGGTAATATCGATACCCGTCTGAATAAGCTGAAAACGGAAGATTATGATGCCATCATTTTAGCAGCGGCCGGACTATCAAGAATGGGATGGGAACAGGACATCGTAACGGAATTTTTAGATGAGGATATTTGCATTCCGGCAGTTGGACAAGGAGCACTTTCCATTGAATGCCGCGAAGACGACAAGGATCTGCTGGCGGAACTTGCGAAATTGACCTGTGAGAAAACGAAAAGAACGGTTGAAGCGGAACGTGCCTTTTTGGATAAAATGGAAGGCGGATGCCAGGTGCCGATTGCCGGATATGCGGTGGCAAAAGAAAATGGATCCGTTTCGTTGACGGCTTTGGTCGCTGCCCCGGATGGAAAGGTGATTTATAAAGAAATGGTCGAGGGCGCCGATCCCGAGGCTGTTGGGCATGCTGCTGCCAAACAGATTAGTGAAATGGGCGGTAAAGAATTGATCGATCGCGTAAAAGAAGAGCTTGATCAGTAATGAATCCCGTTCAACCTCTTAAGGATTATCAGGTGTTAATCACCAGAGGGAAAGGACAGGCAGATGGTTTAAAAGAGTCGATCGAAAAAAATGGCGGAACGCCGCTTCTTGTGCCATTGCTTGAGTTCACTCTTCCTGATCATTTGGAAGATGTACAACAGCGGTTAGAAAAGTTGCTTACATATGACTGGATCATTCTGACCAGTCAAAATGGAGTGGATTTCTTCTTTAAGCTACTTGGAGACCAGCCTTTAAAGCTTCCGAAAATAGCCGTAATCGGCTCCAAAACAGAAGCGGCCCTGAAACGGCATGGATATAAGGCGGATTTCGTTCCAGCTCAGTTTGTTGCCGAAGGGTTCGTGGCGGAGTTCAATACCCGGCTTGATCCGGGGGCACGCGTGCTGCTGGCAAAAGGAAATCTCGCAAGGGCAGTCATTGCGGAGGCAATCAATGAAGCTGGTGCATCTTGTGATGAAGTGATTATTTATCATACAGTGCTTCCCCGAAGCAGTGAAAAAAAACTGGTGCGTCTTATAAAGAACCATGAAATCGACATCATAACCTTTACGAGTTCATCGACGGTCAATCATTTTTTGCAGATCATGAAACGCCATGAATTGGATACATACATAGACCGGATCATCATCGCAGCAATCGGGCCGATTGCCGCTAAAACAGCTGAAAAACATGGGCTATCCGTCGATGTATGTCCAGATGTATATACGACGGATGCCATGGTTGCGGAGTTAATACGCTTCATCTTGAAAAGAAGTGAAAAGGGAGGAACTTTAAAATGAAAAACATTCCATTCAATCGCCACCGCCGCTTGCGTGCAAGTGCTGGCATGAGGGCATTAGTCCGTGAAACACAATTGCATAAAGAGGATTTGATCTATCCGATCTTCGTCATCGACGGGGAAAATGTGAAAAATGAAATCAACTCCATGCCGGGCATCTATCAGCTATCGATGGATAATCTGGGGGCCGAAATGGATGAGGTCGTGAGTCTGGGAATCAAATCAGTCATTTTATTCGGTGTCCCTTTTGATCATGATAAAGACGAACAAGGCACAGGGGCATTTCATCACAACGGACTTGTGCAAGAGGCAACCCGCTTTATTAAAAAACAATATCCAGAAGTTATTGTCATTGCGGATACCTGCCTTTGTGAGTATACAAGCCATGGCCATTGCGGGGTTGTTGAAGGGGAAAAAATCCTTAATGACGCCTCTCTTGACCTTCTTGCCAAAACGGCAATCAGCCAGGCAGAGGCCGGCGCCGATATCATTGCGCCTTCCAATATGATGGACGGTTTCGTTGCGGCCATCCGTACAGGTCTGGATGAAGCGGGTTATGAAGATATTCCGATCATGTCCTATGCGGTGAAATACGCTTCGGCTTTTTACGGCCCATTCCGTGATGCTGCGAATGGTGCGCCACAATTTGGCGACAGGAAAACTTACCAAATGGATCCCGCCAATCGCCTTGAAGCGTTCCGTGAGGCTGAATCCGATGTTGCTGAAGGTGCGGATTTCCTAATCGTGAAACCAGCCCTTTCCTATATGGACATCATCAGGGACGTTAAGAATAACTTTAATCTTCCGGTTGTTTCCTATAATGTCAGCGGTGAATATTCAATGGTCAAGGCTGCTGCCCAAAATGGCTGGATTGATGAAAAAGCGATAGTGATGGAAATGCTGACAGGTTTGAAACGCGCAGGTTCCGACTTGATCATTACGTATTTTTCAAAAGAGGTAGCACGCTGGATAAATGAAGATAATCAATGATATAAAAAATATAACCTGTAATGGAAAAAGGGGATGGAATCATGCGGTCATATGAAAAATCGAAAAAAGCGTTTGCCGAAGCAAAAAATTTGATGCCAGGCGGCGTGAACAGCCCGGTACGTGCCTTTAAATCTGTGGACATGGATCCCATTTTCATGGAGCGTGGAAAAGGCTCAAAAATGTATGATATCGATGGAAATGAATATATCGACTATGTTCTATCATGGGGACCGCTTATCCTTGGACACACGAATGACCGTGTCGTGGAATCATTGAAAAAGGTAGCGGAATCAGGTACAAGCTTTGGAACTTCTACGCTGATCGAGAATGAACTGGCCAAGTTGGTCATTGAACGGGTGCCTTCGATTGAAATGATTCGGATGGTATCTTCAGGAACCGAAGCGACGATGAGTGCACTAAGGCTGGCACGAGGCATTACAGGCCGTGATAAAATCCTGAAATTCGAAGGTTCCTATCATGGCCATGGCGATTCATTGCTAATCAAAGCGGGTTCCGGCGTTGCAACGTTAGGTTTACCGGATAGCCCTGGAGTACCGGAAGGCATTGCTAAAAATACGATTACCGTAGCATATAATGATCTTGCTGCAACCAAATATGCGTTTGAACAATTTGGCGAAGACATCGCTTGCATCATCGTGGAACCTGTTGCAGGGAACATGGGCGTGGTTCCGCCACAACCTGGTTTCCTCGAAGGCTTACGTGAAGTGACGACCCAATACGGGGCTTTATTGATCTTTGACGAAGTTATGACAGGGTTCCGTGTAGGCTATAATTGTGCACAAGGCTATTTTGGCATCATACCTGACCTGACTTGCCTTGGGAAAGTAATTGGCGGCGGCTTGCCTGTCGGAGCATTCGGAGGCAAGCGCGAATTCATGGAACAGATTGCCCCGAGTGGGACAATCTATCAAGCAGGGACATTATCTGGTAACCCTCTTGCGATGACGGCTGGCCTTGAAACGCTGAGCCAATTGACTCCAGAATCCTATGATGAGTTCACCCGAAAAGGGGATATGCTCGAAAAAGGAATTGGAGAAGCAGCGGAAAAGTACGGAGTTCCCCATACATTCAACCGTGCCGGTTCCATGATTGGACTTTTCTTTACTAATGAAGAAGTCATAAACTATGATACAGCTAAAACATCCGACTTAGAGTTCTTTGCTTCTTACTATAGGGAAATGGCGAATCAAGGCATCTACTTGCCGCCGTCACAGTTTGAAGGTTTATTCCTTTCCACTGCACATAGTGATGAAGATATTGAAAAGACCATTGCAGCGGCAGAACAGGCTTTTGCAAAATTAAAAAAATGATGCAAGGCATCATGAACTACCGCTATATTAGATAATAATTTGAACTGGCTACCCTTTCTACCAAAGGCTTTTGGAGAAAGGCTGCCAGTTTTTTTTTTGCATACAATCAGTAAATGGAAGAAACGAATCAAAAGTAGGAGGCCGAATTAATAAGACGGTAGTCCGGATCATGCCGGATTTTTCAGCCCGATTGATACATAATTGGATCTCCTTCTTTTTAAAAGGCTTAGGAAAGATAAGGAGTATTGCAAATGAAATGAAGGAATAATCAGCTTCCTTCCTTCATAGATTGATATTGGTATAGGTACCGTTTCCTGAAGCTGAAAGGAGGAGTTGTCTTGTCGCAAGAAAATGAATCGTATTTACGATTTTCTTTAGAGGAATCCGTTTGGTTCCAGAAGGGACAGGAAGTGGCTGAGCTATATTCCATTTCCCTTGATCCGAATGTGGCGATTCAAGAAAGTGATCAATATGTTTATATACGAGGCTCGTTAGATTTAAGCGGTGAATACAAAGGCTCGCAAAATGGTGAAGAAGAGGAGTTTTCGCAGACCTTTTTGCCAAAAGCAGTTCAAAAGGTCGAGAGGCATCTTGATGGACTTAATGAGTTCACACACCGTTTTCCGGTTGATATAACGATTCCGAATAATCGGATTGCCTCATTGGATGAGGTCGATGTCTCGATTCAAAGCTTTGATTATGCCATGCCAGAGCATAATTGTTTGAAATTGCAGGCGGACCTTTTGATAACCGGAATCTATAATGATTCATATGTGGAAGAACGTTTCGATACTGAGCAGGAAGTTGGGGAAACAGAGGAACAGGAAGAAACGGATGGGGAAAACGAGTCATATATTCCTTATGCAGCTGCTGTGCCGCCAATCCCGGATTTTCAGCCTGTTTTCCGTGATGAGGAGGAAGAAGAGTTATACGCGCCTTTTTCTGCAGAATCAAAACGAGTTTCCGAAGCAAACGAAGAAGAAGAAGAGGAACCGATTTTTTTAAGCGATCAGCATAATGCCCCAGTTTTTGAAATGCCCGTTTCACCATATCCGGAAGAGGAGGAGTGGGAAGCGGAAGTGCATAGAGAGGAAGAAGCTGTAGAAGAAGAAGTAATTGGCAATCCGCATGACTCCGAGGAAATGGTACCTTCAATGGAAGAGGCGAAACTGGAGGAAGTACCAAGCAGGCAGGATTCCATGGAGAAGATGGAGATTCCTAAGGTGACATTGAGAGAAGATGTAGTGGAAGAGCCAAGTCATGCAACCATGCATCAAAATAGCCCTGTTTCAAATTTAGAATCCGAGGATGTTATCTGGCAGGGAGAAGATGACGTTGCAGCGGGCCCTATCCTTAATGAGAATGTGAAGGTGGAACAGGAAGAGGAATCCAATTCGTCCATAAGCGATCTATTCAAAAAGAGGGAAAGACCAGCGCCTCCGGCTAAGGAGGGTAAGTATTTCAAAGGCAGGAAACAAGCCGCGGAACGTGATGATAAAGAAACGGCCAATCATGATGAAAAGCAGCTATCCATCATGGATTTATTCGGACGGAAACAAGAAGAAGAACTAGTAAGGATGAAGGTTTGCATTGTTCAGCAAGGGGAAACGCTTGAAGACTTGGCTCAACGATATGATGTTACGGTTCAATCGATACTTTTCAGCAATGAATTGGAGTCGAATCAGAACGTCCATGAAGGGCAAGTCATCTATATACCGAAGGCGGTTGCATATAAGAATTGACCAGGACAGAGAGCAGAGCATATGGTCTGCTCCTGTTTTTTAGGTGCTAGAGGAATCGGATCGTTCAGTTTTTTAGAGAAAGTGAGTGAGTCTCGTGAGGGAAAACGAGAATCAGCAGCCTGCCAATCGGGATTGGGACGCGGAGACCGTATTGAAGGAATATGCCATGTATGTACAATATATTGAGGACTTCGGACGTGTAAAAAAAGTATACAGTGATCGCGGTACATTTGCCTTGAAATCCATGGTACCGCAGAACGGCATTGATTTTATGAAAAATGTTCAAAAATTGTACCATCGCGGCTATAACCGGATCGTTCCCATTTATCAAACGATGGATCAGCGTTACGCCGTTCTTCATAATGGACGTTTGTATTACCTGATGCCCTGGCTCAATAATGAAAGGGACGGGGAGCGCGATGAAAATCATAAGCAAATGTTCAGGGAGCTCGCTCGGATGCATACACTTTCCGTTAAGGAAATACAAGTGGATATCGAGGAACGGGAAGCCCATTATGAGCGGACGCTTGATGCCTGGAATAACGAGAAGGAATTCATCGATGAGTATATTGTCAGCTGTGAAAAGAAGTGGTATATGTCTCCATTCGAACTGACGGTTTGTTCTTTCTACACGGATATTTCACAGGCGCTGAGGTACTCGATCAAGAAATTTGAAACCTGGTATGAAAAAACGAAGGATAGTGAAAAGGTTCGAACCGTGGTCACGCACGGAAAGGTTTCCATGAAGCATTTCGTTTATGATGAGCGGGGTTATGGCTACTTCATCAATTTTGAGAATTCGAATACAGCTCCGCCGCATTTCGATTTACTGCCATTTCTCGTTAAATCAGCCAGAACCTATCCTGTCCAATGCGATGACTGCGTTGACTGGCTATATAACTATTTTCGTTATTTTCCGTTGAAAGAAGAAGAATTGCTGCTCATGCAAAGCTATCTGGCATTCCCTGGGTCAGCTTTGGAATTAGTGAAGGGTTACTCCGATGGCACGGGCCATCGTTCAGAGCTTGATAATGTTACACAACTGCAGCGGCAATTTTGGCTTTTGAAAAATATTGAATATATGGTGATGAAAATTGAAGAAATCGAACAGCAGAAAAAGGCAGCCGCCGAGGCTACCAAAGAAGAAGAACAATCACCCCCAAGCTAAATATACATGATTGGATCATCTCCAGTCATGTATATTTTTTTGCTGTAAGGGAATACTTAAATCCATTCGAAATACAAAGACATGGCCAGGAAAATAAAGGCGATTAGCAGGAGCATATCGAAGAAAGTCGGGAAAATCAGCGTACGTAATCCTTGGAACACAATAAAGGGGAAGATGAACTGCTGGCAGACACCGCGGAATTTCTTCACCCAAGGCGGTAAAGTATAGGGAGTATATCTTCGCTTCATAATATTACCTTCCTTTTTAGGACTTCTTATATTCTATGGGTGGGCAGTGAAAAAGGTGAAACAGCCGTCACATTCACTGTTTCTGGCGGATAAAATAAAGAAAATGAACTTGAATTGTATCAAAAGGGATGATTCCTGAGAAAGTAAGCGAAAAGATGATTGACTCGAGCCCCATGTTTTTTGTACTATATACTATATGCATTCAATGATTTTACTTATGAATATAAATCAATGCAAAGACCGGAAATAGTAAGATGAAATGCACTTTTCAGAGAGGAAACCAAATTGGTGCGAGGTTTCCAGGCAGCAGCATCCGAAGTCGTCCGCGAGCAGTCTTCGTGAACCCCTTAGTAGCGAAGGCCGGTGAAGAGCCGTTATCCGATTTGAGAGCCGAAAGAGATTTTTTTCTTTTTCGGAAAAAAGGTGGCACCGCGAACAACTTCCTTCGTCCTTTTGTGATGATGGAAGTTTTTTTTATGCCCAAAAAGGAGGAAATGTTATGGAAGAGAACCAAATTTCTATGCCGACTAAATATGATCCGCAAACGATAGAGAAAGGCCGCTACAAATGGTGGCTTGATGGAAAATTTTTCGAAACGACGGGTGACGATAAAAAAGAACCATATACGATTGTCATCCCGCCGCCTAACGTGACAGGTAAGCTTCATCTTGGCCACGCTTGGGATACGACGCTTCAAGATATATTGACACGCATGAAGAGGATGCAAGGCTATGACGTTTTATGGTTACCGGGCATGGACCATGCCGGTATCGCCACTCAAGCGAAAGTGGAACAGAAACTTCGTGCTGAAGGCGTGAGCCGTTATGACCTTGGGCGAGAAAAATTCGTCGAAGAGACTTGGAAATGGAAAGAGGAATATGCGAGCCATATCCGTGAACAATGGTCAAAGCTCGGTCTTGGACTTGATTATACACGTGAACGCTTCACTCTTGATGAAGGGCTTTCAAAAGCTGTGCGCGAAGTGTTCGTTTCGCTTTATAACAAGGGCTTGATTTATCGCGGCGAATACATCATCAACTGGGATCCATCAACGAAAACGGCGTTATCCGATATCGAGGTTATTTACAAGGATGTGCAGGGCGCATTTTACCATATGAAATATCCTTTGGTTGACGGATCAGGAGAAATTGAAATTGCCACCACCCGTCCAGAAACGATGCTTGGCGATACTGCTGTGGCTGTACACCCTGAAGATGACCGTTATAAACACTTGATCGGCAAAATGGTCCGCTTGCCAATTACAGGCCGGGAAATCCCAATTGTCGGTGATGATTATGTCGATATGGAATTCGGTTCAGGCGCGGTCAAAATTACTCCGGCTCATGATCCGAATGACTTCGAAATCGGGAACCGTCACGATTTGGAACGCATCCTTGTCATGCATGAAGATGGCTCGATGAATGAAAAGGCTGGTAAATATGAAGGCATGGACCGTTTTGAATGCCGGAAACAAATCGTAAAGGACCTTCAGGAAGAAGGAGTACTTTTCAAAATCGAAGATCACCTTCACTCAGTCGGCCACTCAGAAAGAAGCGGTGCTGTTGTTGAACCATATCTTTCGACTCAATGGTTCGTTAAAATGCAGCCGTTGGCTGATGCATCCGTTGAGCTTCAAAAAGGAACCGATGAGGAAAAAGTTCATTTCGTACCGGACCGTTTCGAAAAAACGTACCTGCATTGGATGGAAAATATCCGCGACTGGTGCATTTCCCGTCAGCTTTGGTGGGGCCACCGCATTCCAGCCTGGTACCATAAAGAAACAGGTGAAGTGTATGTAGGTCACGAAGAACCTGCGGACGCTGAAAACTGGGAACAAGATACAGATGTCCTTGATACATGGTTCAGCTCGGCATTATGGCCGTTCTCGACTATGGGCTGGCCTGACAAGGACAATGTCGATTTCCAACGCTACTATCCAACCGGGGCACTTGTGACAGGCTATGATATCATTTTCTTCTGGGTATCACGGATGATTTTCCAAGCTCTTGAGTTCACTGGTGAACGTCCATTTGAAGATGTGCTGATCC
Organism: Peribacillus sp. NPDC056705; assembly: GCF_043656335.1. Lineage (NCBI taxonomy): Bacteria > Bacillati > Bacillota > Bacilli > Caryophanales > Bacillaceae > Peribacillus > Peribacillus sp. NPDC056705. Next base: position 426,534 of record NZ_JBHTYI010000002.1, read on the forward strand.
ACGGTCTGGTTCGTGACGAACAGGGGCGCAAGATGAGTAAATCGCTTGGCAATGGTGTCGATCCGATGGATGTAATCGATCAATACGGTGCCGATTCGCTGCGTTACTTCTTATCCACTGGCAGCTCGCCAGGACAGGACCTTCGTTATAGCACGGAAAAAGTGGAAGCGGTTTGGAACTTCTCCAATAAGATTTGGAACGCATCCCGTTTTGCTTTGATGAACATGAACGGCATGACTTATGACGAAATTGATTTAAGCGGTGAGAAGTCTGTAGCTGATAAATGGATCTTGACGCGTTTGAATGAAACGATTTCAAACGTAACCAGACTTGCGGACCGTTATGAGTTTGGTGAAGTGGGCCGTGTGCTTTACAACTTCATTTGGGATGATTTCTGTGACTGGTATATTGAAATGGCGAAGCTTCCGCTATATGGCGATGACGAAGCAGCTAAGAAGACGACGCGCTCGATCTTGGCTTATGTACTGGATAACACGATGAGATTGTTACACCCATTCATGCCATTCATTACCGAAGAAATCTGGCAGAACCTACCGCATCAAGGTGAGTCCATCACTGTTGCCGCTTGGCCGGAAGTGAATGAAGGGTTGACGGATACAGCTGCAGCCGAGGAAATGAAGCTGCTGGTTGAAATCATCCGCTCCGTCCGTAATATCCGTGCTGAGGTGAACACACCGCTAAGCAAAAAAATCAATTTAATCTTAAAAGCGAAAGATGAATCCATCTTAGGGACTTTACAGAAAAACAGCAGCTATATCGAGCGTTTCTGTAATCCTGAACAATTGACGATCGGAATCGAAGTCGAAGAACCTGCTCAAGCCATGACAGCTGTCGTAACTGGCGTAGAGCTAATCCTTCCGCTTACAGGACTGATCAACATTGACGAAGAAGTGAAACGTCTTGAAAAAGAACTCGACAAACTTAATAAAGAAGTTGAGCGCGTACAGAAAAAATTGGGCAACGAGGGCTTCGTTAAAAAGGCGCCGGCAAGCGTCATCGAAGAAGAACGTGCCAAGGAAAAAGACTATAGCGAAAAACGCGACTCTGTAATCCACAGGATCAGCGAACTGAAACAATTGTAAAACAAAAGGATGAACCAGCTTGAAGCCGGTTCATCCTTTTTGTGTTTAAATGCTATTCAAGAAAAATATTCCATTAGGATGATATTCTTTCTTTTATGAATGAAAGGTACTCCCGTACGATATTCATATCACTTAGTGCACTTAATGTCCGGCTGCCGACGACATCCTCGATTTCGTTGAGCATGAGGCTGCCATCTTCCGCCAATATGAAATCGATACCGACCAGGCCAAAATCAAACGAACTCATTACTCTTTCAACAAGGGCTAATTCAGAAGCGGTCAGCTCATATAGAGAAGCCGATCCGCCCAGCGTATAATTTGCCTTGAAACTGGAAGCGGACTCTCTAAGTACAGCAGCCTTCACTTTTTTCCCAACCACAAAGACGCGGATATCCCTGCCGAATAAGCCAGGTTTTTGGACTATCCAATTTCCATCATTCAGTTCGGCAAGATCATCGGCATGCTCGATTAGATATACTTGTTTCCCGCCGCGACCACGTATTTCCTTAGCAATGAAAGGGAACTCCATGTCATCTGCACTCGGCCTCCCGTTACAATATACGGTATCGGCCATTGGAATCCCGAGCGAGGACAAATATTGATGCGTCTTTGCTTTGTCGTTCGCGATTTCCGATACGAAGGAGGAGTTAAAGCAAGCAATCCCCAGTTGCTCAAGTTGCTTTGTAAAAAAAGGGTCGATGGTCCGGACGATAGCAAAGTCCGGCAATGAAATGGGCTGTGTCCCATGTTCCACGTACAACTTGTTGAAACGATGACCGATCCTAAGATCTTCCCGAAAGTGAAAGTGTAAATCAAGGTCAAGCTTACTTGCTTCATCAAGCATCCAATCTATGTATCCCTTATTCTTCAAGGCATCTTTACGGTTATAAATCAACCAGCCTGCTTGTTTTTTCATCAGATGCACTTCCTTTTCCTAATTCTTTCAAGATATAATCGAACAGACTATCAGCGATGTTGATGCCTGTACATTCATAAATATTCAGTAAATGCGAATTCGAATTCACTTCGCACAAAAGCGGACCTTCTTCACCGAACAACAAATCGACGCCAGCGAAGTCGGCACCCAAAATTTGCGCACATCGGATGGCAAGTTGTGCTTCTTCACTGGTGGGTATATAAGGTGCAGCCTGTCCCCCGGCAGTCATATTAGCTCGGAAGTCTTGCTCGGAATGGCGTTGCATCGCTGCTATGACTTGATTTCCCACGACATTCACACGAATGTCCCGACCTTTGCTGTGCTTGATGAATTCCTGGAGTATAAATGGCTTGTGGCCAAGATTATGGATCGTCTTTAGTAACTCATCCTCTGTTGGGATTAAATATACTTGTTCCCCAAAAGAACCGTACGCTTCCTTAACGACAAGGGGATACCCAAGTTCATTGCCGATTTGCATGAAAGCATCCATATGGACCCTTTCTATCCCTTCGTAGGTAAAAGGGGGGAATATGGTTTTCGGCATCGGGATGCCATGGCCGGTCAATGCTTGATGTGTTTTTGCTTTGCTGTCGCAAATATCGATCGCTGTACTGCTGTTATATACGGGGATGCCGAGCAATTCCAAATGGCGTGCCAAATGAATGTCTTTATCCATGAACAGGACAAAATCAGGCAGCTTATCAAAGGCACCTTTAAGCAGTGGCACTCCTTTTTCGATAATGGGAAAGAGATCTGAATTGCGGATAAGGGTTGCCATGATATCTTTCCTTTCAGCCGCCTCTTTAATGAACAAAGCCAAACTGGAAAACTTATCATGCTGTAAATAGCCATTAACGACAATCCAACAGTGGAAATCTGAAGGTTTCATTGTAAAGCACTACCTTTCATCTAGGTTAATCGTTCATATATTGATAAAATAATCTTAACGCATAAGAGCGGTATAAAGAAAGAGGAGGCTCAACGATAATGGTAACAACCATGAAAGAAATCAATCATTTTTTTGAACGGCGCCAAATTCAATTGGGCATGAATTTTGGCCTATCACGAATGGAAACATTGTTAACTGAATTAGGTGACCCGCACAAGGCGCTAAAGTATATTCACATTGCAGGATCCAACGGGAAAGGATCAACACTGCAATATATTAAAGAAATCCTGCTTGCCCAAGGCATTCGGGTCGCTTCCTTCACTTCGCCTTATTTAATACGGATGAATGAGCAGCTGAAGATTAACGAGGATGAAATCAGTGATAAGGATTTTATCGCTGTCTTCCAGGAGCTTTGGCCGATCATTCAAGGGATGGACAGTAAGGGGAATGGTCCCACTCAGTTCGAAATTTTGACCGCCATGGCATTCTCTTATTTTAGCAAAAAGGAAGTGGATTTGGTTTTGATGGAAACCGGTTTGGGAGGCAGGCTCGATACAACGAATGTCATCCAGCCGTTTCTTTCGATCATTACCTCGATTTCTTTGGAACATACGAACATCCTGGGAAACACACTTGGGGAAATTGCTTTTGAGAAGGCGGGCATCATTAAAAGCGGGGCGCCGATCATTAGCGGAGTCACAGCCGGGGAACCAGCAAAAGTAATTGAAGAAAAAGCGTCGTCATTAGGCGTACCTTATTACCAATTAGGCAAAGACTTTCATGTAGGCAAAATAAAGCAAAGTGAAAGAGGGCAAAGTTTCTCCTTTTCGCTTGCAGACAGGTCCATCGAAAATGTGGAAATGCGGATGTTAGGGCGCCATCAAATGGAGAATGCGGCATTGGCCATTGCTGCTGTCACATTAGGAATGGAAAATATCGATGAAAAAAGCATACTTAAAGGAATAGGGGAAGCGAAATGGAATGGCCGCTTTGAAAAAATATCGGATGAGCCATTGGTGATCATTGATGGTGCACATAATCCTGCCGGCATCGACGTACTGAAGGAAACGCTAAAAGTGCATTACCCCGACTATAAGTACCGATTCGTATTCAGTTCATTTAAAGATAAAAATTATTCCGATATGCTTCATGGACTGGAAACGGAAGCGATGGAAATCATCATTACCGAATTCGACCATGAACGGGCGGCGGATGCGAAAACGCTTTATGAAAAGTGCAGTCATCCAAATAAAAGTATAAACTGGGATTGGCAGGCGGCAATAACGGAAGGCAGAAGGAAAACAGGGAAAAAAGAGATTCTTGTCATCACAGGGTCCCTTCATTTCCTTTCACTTGTGAGGGAGTTCCTGATCAGAGAAGGTGCCTAAAGGGATGTACCTTTACCGGCGGACTAATTATCTTTCCCGAATGTTGAGAAATGAGGCACTTTATCATGGAAACCAAAGCCTAGGAACCAACGGTAAGCCATATTTGTTTAATTTCTTCAACTGTTATACGCATTGAACGAATACCGAAGTTATATTGAATGAAAGTCAGTTTGACTACTATAACTAGATCAGTACTTGGGCGTCCTATCTCTGAATACAAATCTTTCACCAAGTCATAAATGAAAGTGAAGTCAATGACAGCCTCAATTTTACGAACCAAATGGTTCGCATGCACCAGTTGATCTAAAGTAATCATTTCAAGTTGATCACGCTGAATAGAATCATATTTAGAAAGCATCCTCATCACCTGGCATCTATAAGTTAAAACAAAGTTGATTGGAGCGGGTGTTCGAGACTCCTGCTTAGAAAAGCGAGTCCAGGGGAGACCCCGCAGGCGCAAAAGCGCCGAGGAGGCTCCCGGACCGCCCGCGGAAAGCGAGTGCCTGGAGTGGAAATTAACGTTCAAATTGCACAAACCCCCAAAAAAACTGTAGACAAACTCTATTTTCATCGAGTTTGTCTACAGTCTGAGAAAAGGATCTTTTCGAAGGTCCTTTTCTCTTGTTAACAAGTCTCTTGAAAAGAAAAAACTCTAATAGAATGATTGATAACAAATCACCAAGTATATTTGTTAAAATATGTTTATATATTGATTCTATGTGACTGATGAATAGTAGGATCTACTTAATAAAATAACAGGAGGAATGATAATCATGAAGAACCGAAGTGATTATTACATAACGGAAGGGACTTTTATATCAGGGTTTCACAGAAAGGCAATCGAATCCTCATGCACTATGTATAAATGATGGTTATCCATATCTATCTCTTCGTTTTGGGCTTGATTTTAGGCTCATTCTTCAACGTTGTCGGTTTAAGTGTTCCAGCTGGTCATTCATTTGCTAATCGTCGCTCCGCCTGCCCTTCTTGCGGGCGTACATTGACATTCTTCGAGTTGATACCGGTTATTTCTTATATGTTGCAAGAAGGGAAATGCCGTGGCTGTAAAACAAGGATTTCACCCCTTTATCCGGCAGTGGAAATGCTGACCGGTGTTTTGTTTACCTCTGCACCCATCTTCCTTGGCTGGTCGAGCGAACTCTTGATTGGCTGGACATTGATTTCATTATTTATGATCATCTTCGTGACGGATGTCGCCTATATGCTCATTCCTGATAAAATACTGCTTTTCTTTACGGTGACTTTTATCGCTCTAAGAGTCCCCTTTCCGCTGTCGCCCTGGTGGGATTCAATTGTCGGGGCAGCGGTTGGCTTTAGCTTGCTGTTATTGATCGCTGTCGTGAGCAAGGGTGGCATGGGCGGCGGTGATATCAAGCTATTTGCAGTGATTGGCTTTGTACTGGGAATGAAGATGGTGCTATTATCGCTTCTCTTTGCGTGCTTTTATGGGGCATTCCTTGGCATCATCGGATTGCTGACCGGAATCCTAAAAAAGAAAACACTTATTCCTTTCGGACCGTATATCGTTTTTGGGACATTTACTGCTTATTTTTGGGGCGATGCCCTTTTACATTGGTATGTAACTTTTTTAAGGTGAGCTTAAAGGGCCATCCTAATGCAGGAGGAATTTGTCAAAAATCACCTGAACAATAGCGAAGTAGGGAACTATCCCCAAATGGCTGCAAGTGTAGATGACATGAAAGAGGAATATATGTAATTGGTGAGTGGCGATATTGAATGGTACATGAACCGGAAGTACCAGTACCTTGGAAACCTTGGTTGGCTACCCATATATGAATAGGGAAATTTGACGAAACCTATTAATGACAAGACGACAAAAGTCTTGTTATTTTTTTTTACCTCTATGTTAGGATGAAAAAAATGATTTGGAGGGGAGGAAAAAAATTGGGCAAGCCGGAACAAAGCAAGGGTGTAACGATTAAAATAAATGGGGAAGAAAAAGTATTTCCAGATAAAAAGATTGAAAGTCAAGAGGCGGCGAGTAAGGAGCACGAACAGGAACACACAGATGAGAGTTTCGAATGGATACTCCCTGAGGATTCAAACGAAAACAAAATCGTATTGGTTCCCTCACCGCCGAAGAAAAAAATGCCGAAGTTCATCGGTTTTGGCACCAGTTCGCTGAAAAGCCAGGATAAAAGGCCGATCAAGACATTCATGATCGCTGTCATTTGTGCCGTTTTTTTTGGGTCGATTCTCGGCTTGATCGCCGTTAAAACAATTACAAAGGAAAAAGCAGAAGTATCTTCGGTCGAGACCTCGATTCCAACGGAAGCCACAGTTGAGGATAAAAAAGCGGCAGTGACTGAACCAGGAAACCAGCTGAAGACATTCCTTGTACAGGGAGGAGTATTCAGCAGCGAGGATGCAGCAAGGCAAATACAAAAGAAAATCATTGAAAAGCAGGTTCCTGCTGAAATTTTCAAATTGGAAGACAGCTATTATCTATTCTTGGGATCGGCAGAGAGTCTAGCTGCAAGTAAGGAGCTGGCCTTGTTCTTAAAGTCCTATGATGTGGACGTATATTGGAAGGAAATCAATTTAGAAGCAACCGGGACAAGCCCGGAAGATGAGAAAACCCTCGATAAGATGAAGGCAGTATATGCTTCATTGGCAGAAACATCGGCAACTAAACTTCGTGGAAAGGAAGGGGCGGTAAACGAAGGAACCTTGAAAAAAAATATGGATGAACTGAAGGCGGTGAAATTATCGCCGGAGTTTTCGAAAATGAACGATGACCTGACTGCTGCCGCCAAGTCGATTGACGAATATGGGACTTCCAAAAATGAAGAAAAGCTATTCCAAGCTCAAGAAAGCCTGCTTGATTTTTTATTGAATTTCCAAAATATATCGAGTTAAGGAATGAAAAAAGGGGGGCTGCCTAATGGGACAAGCTCCCCAATATGAAACCATCTGTGACATCTTTTTTATTTTCCGGGAAATACTTACAGGCTTTTGTCGATTCCTAGTAAACAATAATTGTGGATTGCAACATAATTTGATAGGATAGATATTGTATCTCCCTATGTAAAGAAAGGTGACTTTTTATTATGCAGCCATTGATTTTAGCTTCTTCATCACCACGTCGTAAAGAACTTCTACAATTTCTTCAAATCCCCTTTGAAAGCATGAATTCCAATGTCGATGAAAGTATTGATGAAAACATGTGTCCTGATGCAGCGGTGAAAGAACTGGCATCCCGTAAAGCGGAAGCCATCGCAGCAAAGTTTCAGGAAAGCTGGGTGATCGGCTCGGATACCGTTGTTGTCCTTGATGGTGAGATATTGGGTAAGCCGACAAGCCGGGCGGATGGAAAAAGAATGCTGGAAATGTTATCAGGACGGACACATGAAGTATACACAGGTGTCGCCATCCTATTCGGCAAGCATCGCAGAGTATTCGCAGAAAAAACGGAAGTGACATTTTGGGAGCTGCCAGAAGCTGAAATCGAACGTTATCTGGATAGCGGGGAACCCTTTGACAAAGCTGGCGGCTATGGGATTCAAGGATACGGATCTCTTCTTGTCGAACAAATCAAAGGAGACTATTTCTCAGTCGTCGGGCTTCCGGTCTCAAGACTGGCCCGGGAACTTAAAGCGATGCAGGAAGAGTTAGGATAAGATAATTTGATTTCGTCTGGCATCTTCCCTTTTATTAAGAAAGGGTTGATCTTTTGAGCGAAAAAATGTTAATACGGGATTACCCGAAAGAAGAGCGGCCGCGCGAAAGGTTTCTACAGGACGGGCCGCAAAGTCTCTCCAATCAGGAATTGCTTGCTTTGCTGCTCAGGACTGGGTCAAGGGAGGAATCAGTCCTGCAACTATCCGGCAGGCTCATCAATTCCTTCAAGGGCCTGCGCTTGTTAAAAGAAGCCTCAGTGGAAGAACTGACCTTGATCAAAGGGATTGGTGAAGCAAAAGCGATTCAAATCCTGGCCTCTGTCGAACTTGGCAGGAGAATTAACAATTTGAATGATCAAGACCGGTATGTGATTCGGTCTCCTGAAGATGGAGCCAACTATTGCATGGAAGAAATGCGGTTTTTATCACAGGAACATTTCGTCTGTCTCTATTTAAATACGAAAAATCAAGTGCTTCAAAAAACTACGGTATTCATCGGCAGCCTCAATGCATCGATCGTGCATCCGCGCGAGATCTTTAAAGAGGCTTTCAAAAGGTCCGCCGCCTCTATCATCTGTCTTCATAACCACCCCTCCGGAGACCCCTCTCCCAGCAGAGAAGATATTGAAGTGACGAAAAGGTTAGTCGAATGTGGTAAAATAATCGGGATTGAAGTATTGGACCACATCATTATCGGGGAGCATAAATATGTTAGTTTGAAGGAAAAAGGTTATTTATGACACTATCAAATTTTTTGACGATACGATATAATATTGTTTATGATTTTTAAAAGAGGAAACTTTTTCAAAGGGTCTTATTGTCAAAAAACGACAAATTATTATTTGAACTTATAAAAAGGCATTTTTGTTTACGAAAGGGAGATACCATAATGTTTGGAATTGGCGCTAGAGATATAGGGATTGATTTAGGAACGGCGAATACGCTTGTTTATGTGAAAGGAAAAGGCATCGCGGTACGTGAACCATCGGTTGTAGCTGTGCAAACAGATACAAAGCAAATCGTTGCAGTCGGAAACGATGCGAAAAACATGATCGGCCGTACACCTGGTAACGTGGTTGCCCTTCGCCCGATGAAGGATGGAGTCATTGCTGATTATGAAACGACGGCTACCATGATGAAGTACTATATGAAGGAAGCTCAAAAGAAGGGTGTATTCGGCAATAAGCCATATGTCATGATTTGTGTGCCTTCTGGAATTACGGCAGTTGAGCAGCGTGCAGTCATCGATGCAGCTAGACAAGCTGGAGCACGGGACGCATATCCTATCGAAGAACCGTTTGCAGCAGCGATCGGTGCAGACCTTCCGGTTTGGGAGCCTACAGGAAGCATGGTCGTTGATATCGGCGGAGGAACGACGGAAGTGGCAATCATTTCCCTTGGCGGAATCGTTACAAGCCAATCGATCCGTATTGCCGGTGATGAAATGGATGATGCCATTATCGTTTACATCCGTAAGAACTACAATTTGATGATCGGTGAGCGTACTGCTGAAGCGATCAAGATGGAAATTGGTTCTGCCGGTGACACGGAAGGCGTAGAAAACATGGAAATTCGCGGACGTGACCTATTGACTGGATTACCGAAAACAATCGAAATCACAGCTGAAGAAATATCCAAAGCATTAAGCGACACAGTTTCTGCAATTGTGGATTCCGTGAAAAACACTTTAGAGAAAACACCACCTGAATTGGCCGCTGACATCATGGACAGAGGCATTGTATTGACAGGCGGGGGTGCTTTGCTGCGCAATTTGGATAAAGTCATCAGTGAAGAAACGCAAATGCCGGTGATCATCGCTGAGAATCCACTGGATTGTGTTGCAATTGGAACGGGAAAAGCGCTGGACCACATTCATTTATTCAAGACTAAATCAAGAGATTCGCGATAAGCATTACTTCTCAAATAGGGCCGGCTCAACAAAAGGTGCAATTTTGAGCCGGTTTTCTTATGTTCTACAGTTTAATTAAATCCATAGTGTAAGTTTAAAACCATAGAGTAAATTTTTAGATAGAGGTGTAATCACCATGCCACAGTTTTTTAATAAAAAGCTCCTTCTCTTGCTCGTTAGTATTATCGTTCTCGTGGCATTGATCGGTTTTTCATTAAGGGAGAGAGAAGAGTTGACTTGGCCGGAGCAATTCCTGAAAGATACGACAGGCTGGGTAGGTAATGTGTTTAATAAGCCAGTATCGGGTATAACAGGTTTTGTAGGGGGCTTAAAAGACCTTCAACATACATACGATGAAAACAGAAAATTGAAAGCCCGCTTGGATGAATATGTATTATTGAAAACCCAAGTCCAGGATTTAAAGGAAGAAAATGAAGAACTTCGCGATAACCTCAAAAAAGAAGATGACCTGAGGAAATATTCGCCAACTCAGGCGACGGTCATTGGCCGTAATCCCGACCGCTGGCATGAAATGCTGACGATCAATAAGGGGAAGCGTAATGGGGTAGAAAAAAACATGGCAGTCATCACATCCAATGGGTTAGTCGGTAAGGTGAAATCAGCGACGGATTTCACGGCCTCGGTTCAACTTTTAAGTTCGATCGATAAAGCCAACCGCGTCTCGGCCATCATTCAAGGTGATGATAAAGCATATGGCTTGATTGAAGGGTTCGATGATAAAAAGAACCTTTTGCTGATGAAACGGATTCCATATGATAAAAAGATCAAGAAAAATTCATTGGTCATCACATCCGGTTATGGCGGAATCTTTCCGAAAGGTCTGCTGATCGGGAAAGTTGTCGATGTAAAAGTGGATCAATATGGATTGAACCAGACCGCATATATTGAACCTTCGACGGATTTTTATGATATTAATAATGTTATGGTCGTTCAGCGCGAAGTGGACGGTGTACCGAAAGAAAGTGAAGGGGAGGATGGAGCTGAGTGAGATATTTCATCCTTTCTTTTATAGCCTTGGTTTTTTTTGTTTTTGAAAGCATCTTCGCCCAGATGTTCGCTGGAGATGCATTCGGGTCCGATAAGATACTCGTGCCCCATTTCATGATGATTTTCGTTTTTTTCCTGACCATGTACGGATCCAGGAAAATGGGTATGCTTTATGGGGCGATTCTTGGGTTGACTTATGATGTTGTATATACGGAAATCCTGGGGATTTACATGTTCCTGCTGCCTTTTCTCGCCTATCTGATATCGAAAAGCATGAAAATCCTGCAAAATAACATATTGATCGCCTGCCTTACTGCGCTTTTATCCACGGCAGTTTTAGAGGTTGTCATCTTTCAGATGAATATCATCCTATCTTTTGCAGATATGGGATTTGGTGAATTTGCGGAACGGAGATTGATTCCGACATTATTATTGAATCTAGCGTTTATTATCATCAGCTGCTATCCTTTAAAAAGAATGATTGAAAAGCTTGATTTGCAAGGAGAAACGGAATAACGTTCCTGTGTCTTAAGAAGCAGGGGGGAAATGTATTTTCCCTTTTCCTTGTACGTAGAAAAAAGGAAATTTGTTTTCCTATGTCGAATTATATTTCATTGAGGTGAAACAAACGTCATGAATAAAAGAATTCAGCAAAATGTCATGATTAAGGGAACAAAAGACGGGTTTATGCTTCATCTCGATGATTCTTGCTCATTTTCCGAATTATTGAAAGAGTTAGAAGTGAAGCTTTCGGCAAACTATCAGTTTCAAGAAAATGACCCGTCCATTTCCGTAAAAGTACATACAGGGAACCGCTATCTTGATGAACAACAAGAAGAAAAGATTAAAGAGGTCATCCATAAAAAGAAGAAGCTTTTCGTGGATGAGATGATTTCGAATGTCCTGACGAAGGATGAAGCGAAACGATGGAAAGATGAAAACCAAGTGACGACCGTGACCAAGGTCATAAGGTCGGGACAGGTTTTTGAAGTTCCCGGAGACTTACTTTTAATTGGGGATGTCAATCCCGACGGTACGGTTCGTGCGGGTGGCAACATATATATCATGGGACAGCTAAAGGGAATAGCCCATGCCGGTTATAAAGGGAATAATGAGGCCATAATAGCAGCCTCTGTCATGAAACCTGCCCAGCTGCGCATTGCCGGACAAGTGAATTTATCTCCTGACCAATATACGAAATGGGGACATGACTTGGAATGTGCCTTCATGGATGAAGAAGAAAATATCATAATAGAAAAACTGCAAGTCTTAAAGAAATATAGACCTAATTTAAATAGATTAGAAGGGGGTCTCTAATCGTGGGAGAGGCAATAGTTATAACATCCGGTAAGGGTGGTGTCGGGAAAACGACCACCTCCGCCAATTTAGGAACATCTTTAGCTCTTCTAGGCAAGAAGGTTTGCTTGATTGATACGGATATTGGTCTTCGGAATTTGGATGTGATCATGGGATTGGAAAATCGCATCATCTATGATTTGGTCGATGTGGTCGAAGGGCGCTGTAAGATACACCAGGCGCTCATTAAGGACAAACATTTCGAGGATTTGCTTTACTTGCTTCCAGCTCCGCAAAATAGTGATAAAACAGTGGTGAATGAAGAGCAGATGAGGAAACTCATAAGCGATATGAAGCCTGACTATGATTATGTCATCATTGATTGCCCTGCAGGCATTGAACAGGGCTTCAGGAATGCCATAGCTGGGGCGGATAAGGCAATCATCGTTACGACTGCAGAGAGACCGGCTGTCAGGGATGCCGACCGTATTATTGGCTTGCTTGAAAAAGAAGAGCATATTGAACCGCCTCAATTGATCATCAACCGGATACGCGGCCATTTGCTACATGAGGATGAAGAAATGGATATCGATGGTGTTGCCGATTTTCTTAAGATTGATTTGATCGGCGTCATTCCTGATGATGACCAAGTCATTGTGGCAGCGAATAAAAAGGAACCCATTGCCTATAATCCGGACAATAGAGTTTCGCTTGCCTATCGGAACATTGCCAGAAGGATCCTTGGTGAATCTGTGCCCTTGACTCCAATTGGCAGCGAACCAAAGGGCTTCATATCCAAATTGAAAAAATTCTTTAGCGTGCGGTAAATCTATATTCTTTTGTCAGGAAGCGGGGAGCATTTGATGCCCTCGCTTTTTTTTATGCTTCTTGCAAAATAAAAAAGGCAAGCCATATTGGCTTGCCTGATCTATATGCTAAAAATGCAGCGCGGTTTATCCGCGTCTTCCGCCTCTGCCGCCGCGTTTTGATTCTGTGCTGCGTTTAAGAGTCGATAAATTTTCTTCACTAGTCTTTAAAAAGCGAACCATTTTATCTTCGAAATTTTCCTTTGGTTGAAAATTACCTTTTGAACGAAAATCTTTAGAACGGCTATCCCCTTGGCGTGGTGGGCGTTTGGTATAAGAAGAGGTTTGCCCTTCGGGTCTATCTATAGCCTTTTTGATGGACAAGGCAGTTTTTCCGTCTTTCTCACTAATCACTTTTACTTCAATTTGGTCGCCTACTTTAAGATGGTCATTTACGTCTTTTACATAGCTATCTGCTACCTCACTGATATGCACAAGACCTGTTGAGCCTCCTGGTAATTCTACGAATGCTCCAAAATTAGTGATACCTGTTACTTTACCTTGTACTTTGCTGCCTATTTCGATTGACATAAAAAAACGTTCCCCCTCAATAATGTTAAAACCACTTTATTATAACAAATTTCGGGGGATAATATCAATCTCAATTATTCGATTTTCTGAATCGATATCCGAATCCCCCTTGGTAATTCATAAATTTACGGATGATTTTTCATTGAAAAAATTTTTTTTAGGGAAGTGCAGAAAGAAAATCTTTTCTCCGTCATAGTCTGGACAAGTTGCTCATACGCTGTAATATAGCGCTTTGACATGAGCAGGGGGGAAATCTGGAATGGATGATCGCAGGAAAGATATCCGAAATCGTATCGCCAAGAGACGCAAGTTCAATGATAAACCGGCAGGTGGCAGCAGTTGGACGGAGATCAACAATGAAGAACCATATGGGATTGATTCATATAACGGGTATTCCGAGAAAGATCATCCGCTTTTCAAGAAAGAATATTTTTTCTTTAAAATCCTTGCCAGTGTATGCCTGTTCCTGATTATCGCCGTGATGTTCAAACACCCTTCTGTGCGGCTGGACCCTGCCAGAAGTTTTGTCACGGAGAACATGAACAAGGAATTTCAGTTCGCTTCAATCTCCAACTGGTATGAAAGTGCGTTTGGTAAACCAATCGCTTTTTTACCGAATGAGGCCGATAAGAAAACTGTTGATTCGAATGAAGAATATGCAATGCCAGCCTCTGCGAAGATTACCCAAAACTTCGAGACGAACGGTGAGGGAATCATATTGGAAACGAGCAAAGGCTCAAAGGTCGAGGCCGTCAATGAAGGGGTAGTCATCTTTGCCGGTGAAAAGGAGGGGATTGGAAAGACGGTCGTCATTCAGCATGCCAATAAAAGTGAGTCTTGGTATGGGCAGCTGGAAGGAATTGATGTGAAATTGTATGAGTTCGTTAAAAAGGGCAATGAAGTCGGACAGGTTACACTAAGTGAAGATGGATCCAAGGGAAGATTTTATTTGGCGATAAAAGAAAATGATGCTTTCGTCGATCCTAAAAAGGTGATTTCCTTTGAGTGAATATGGAAAATTACTGTTTAAAATCAGGGTGCACCCGACATTGTGGTTTGTCATTGGCATCGCCATCCTCACTGCCCATTTCGTTGAAATGATGATGCTGTTGCTCATCGTCTTCATTCATGAAATGGGGCATGCTGTCTGTGCCCAGCATTTCAAATGGCGGATAAAGTCAATCCAGCTTCTTCCTTTTGGCGGGGCTGTCGAGACTGAGGAGTACGGAAATAAGAGCTTGAAGGAGGATTTGGCGGTGGTGCTTGCCGGTCCGCTTCAACATGTTTGGCTCATTGGTGCAGCTTTTTTGCTCTATTTCTTTTCTATCATCCCATATGAGCTGTATCAGCCCTTTTTGTATATGAATCTTATGCTGCTGATTTTTAATCTGCTGCCAATTTGGCCCTTGGACGGGGGACGGCTGCTATTCATCGGTGTATCCCTATACTGCACCTTTCTGGAAGCGCAGAAACATACACTTCACTTTTCTGCAGTATTCGCAGTCCTGGCTTTTGTGACCTGGATCATTCTGGATCCGCTCAATTTGAACATCTGGCTCATCATCTTTTTCATAAGTCTCTCACTGGTCATGGAATGGCGGCAGAGGTATTACGCTTTCATCCGTTTTCTTTTGCAGCGCCATTATGGGCATACGAATGATTTAGCGAAACTGAAGCCGATCTCGGTGGATTCACAAGAACCGATTTTTAAAGTGCTGGAACTGTTTCAACGCGGTTGTAAACACCCCGTCATCATCATGAAAAACGGGAAAGAGACCGGCTCGTTGGATGAAACGGAAATCCTTCACGCCTATTTTTCCGAGAAAATGACAAACGGGAAAATCGGCGACCTATTATATTCTTATTAAATATGTTATCCTTTCTTCAAATTGAGGAGAGGATTTTTTTTGATGAAAAAAATGATCGCGAACTTAGCTTCACGCGAAAAAAGAGTGGCCGTACTTGAGAATGGTGTTTTACGTAAACTTGAAATCATGCCGCCTCAAAAGCGCAGTACGGTCGGCAATATTTATCTTGGGAAAGTGACGAAGGTTTTACCGGGAATGGATGCCGTCTTCATTGATTATGGTGCAGAGAGGAATGGTTTTTTACACCGTGACGAGATTCCCTCTTTCCAGCAGACAAAAAAAACGGATGGGAAAGCATCCATCGGTCAATTTGTCCATCAGGGAGAAAAGCTGCTAGTTCAGGTGACTCGGGATGAAACGGGCACTAAAGGAGCTAAATTGACTGGGCTGATCGAGTTTTCAACAGAATCCCTCGTATACATACATGGAATAGATTATGTTGGTGTTTCAAAGAAATTCAAAAACGATGATCTTCAAAAGCAGTGGCGGGAAACGGCCTTGCAGTATAAAAATGCTGATGAGGGATTGATTGTCCGCACCTCGATGGAGAACGAAAGTGAAGCGGTATTCCTTGACAGGTTAACTGGATTGCGCGAGCTCTATAAAGGGCTTGAAGTTAAGGCTGCTTCCCTCAAGGCCCCATCCATACTCTATGAGAGGGACGCATACCTGGACATGATCATTTCTGAAATGTCGGGAGCGGCGACGGGGGAACTGGCCATCGATGATTTCGAGGCTTATCGGGAGCTGAAAAAGTGGATACAGGAAAACCGCAAGGAGTGGGAAATATCCCATGTATCGGGTCCAAAGAACATTTTTTTCGAATGGAATGTCGAAGCGCAAGTGGAGAAGATGGCCAAGAAAATTGTTTGGCTTGAGAATGGCGGATATTTAATTTTTGAAGAAACGGAAGCTTTCACCGTAATCGATGTCAATTCAGGTAAATTCATCGGCAAGGTGGCGAAGGAAGCTACATTGTTTGCGGTTAATCAGGCTGCGGCAAAGGAAGTCGCCCGTCAACTGAGATTGAGGAATATCAGCGGAATCATCTTGATAGATTTCATCAATATGGACAATTCGCGGCATGAGCAGGAAATCATCGACATCGTCAAAAAGGAAGCGGTGAGAGATGAGAAGCGAATCCAGGTCATCGGCTTTACGGAATTGGGCATTTTACAAATGACGAGAAAACGAACCTCCCCGTCTTTAAGTGAAATGATGTCGGTACCATGCCCGGTGTGCAGTGGAAGCGGTAAAATCGAGAGCCCGGAAACAGTGGCCTTCCGGTTGGAACGGGAACTGCTGGAACACAGGAAGACGGATGATGAAGCGGTCTGGGTGGAGGTCAGTAAAGCGGTGGCGGACGTGCTGCTTGGCGAAAAAGAATCATATCGGCCGACACTGGAGGAATTGATCGCTAAAAAGATTTTCCTATCTTTTATCCCAGGTTCGAGCAATGCCTATTCCATCAAGCGCTTCGGAAGCATGCAGGAAATCGGGCGGGCTTTCAATTGAAGAGCGGGAATTCTAATAAATATATTGACAGCCTTTCCTGTTTCATGTTAGGATTTTAATGTTATGTTTGTAGCACCCGTGCTACAACCGCTCAACAACAGGTTTTAAGCTTTTGCCTATCTGGTAAAACGCCTGTGATTGGCGAGTCTGAGACATTTAAGGAGGTGCAAGTATGTACGCAATTATCGAAACTGGCGGTAAACAAATTAAAGTAGCAGCTGGCGAAGCGGTTTACATTGAAAAATTAAACGCAGAAGCAGGCGAAACTGTTACATTTGACAAAGTTTTATTCGTAGGTGGCGAAGACGTGAAAGTCGGTGCTCCACTAGTTGAAGGCGCTACTGTAACAGGTACTGTCGAAAAACAAGGTAAGCAAAAGAAAATCACTGTTTTCAAATACAAAGCGAAGAAGAACAATCGTAAAAAACAAGGTCATCGTCAACCATACACTAAAGTTGTTATCGAAGCAATCAACGCGTAAGGGCTGATTCTAGATGATTAAAGTTGTATTTGATGCTCCGCAGGAACGGATTGCTTCGTTCACCTTAAGCGGACATGCTAATTTTGCTAAAAAAGGTTCTGATATTGTTTGTGCAGGTGTATCGGCTGTTTCCTTCGGGGCAGTCAATGCAATCATGTCCTTAACGGACGTAGAACCTGAGATCGAGCAAGGGAGAGAAGGCGGCTATCTTCGCTGCGTCATTCCGGGGAATCTTTCGCCGGAATCGGAAGGGAAGGTTCAGCTGCTTTTGAACGGCATGCTCGTATCGCTGCAAACCATCGAACGTGATTATGGTAAATACATGAAAATTATCCTCAACCAATAGGAGGTGGAACAAATGTTAAGATTAAATCTTCAGTTCTTCGCTTCGAAAAAAGGAGTAGGTTCTACAAAGAACGGACGTGACTCAATCTCCAAGCGTCTTGGCGCTAAACGTGCAGATGGTCAATTCGTATCTGGTGGTTCTATCCTTTACCGTCAACGCGGAACGAAAATCTATCCTGGTGAGAACGTAGGCCGTGGTGGAGACGATACTCTATACGCTAAAGTAGACGGTGTTGTTAAATTCGAACGTTTCGGACGTGACCGTAAAAAAGTAAGCGTATATCCAGTTGCACAAGAAGCATAATTGGCATCTTTGAACAGAGGCTGACTCAAAAGGGTCTGATTCCTTCTACAAGACACTATATACCGCGTCATTTTTAATAATGGTATGTTATATAGTGATGAAGGGGTCCGGCCCTTTATTTATACTATAGGAACGAACCAGCATTTTGCAGGAGACTTTAGTCATTAGTATAAGGAAAACAACCTCTGACTTACAAATGGCTCGCCAATAGGCGGGCTTTCTTAAACTTTCAGGGGGAAATCCAAGAATACTCATCCATCCGATTTGGTTAAACCAAATAGACACTCCAATTCAACTATAATATCTCCAATTGGTGCATAAATAAGGCCCATTCTCTTTTTTAGTTCAAATGGCTCTACCATCGTCCAAAGAACTCAGGGTGTGCGGCTGTATTTTTTGGACGGGGGCTTTCATGTGAAGGCATGTGAATCAAGCTTCATTTCCTGTTTGTTGTTTTTTTGATATACTGTACAAATGGAAGTATTCAACATGATAGAGCCGAAAAAAGTTTCTTTATCATAATTGAAGGTGTTAATAATGGATAAAAATTGGACGACTATTGAAACTCTGCGTCAAACCAGGCATGACTGGCTGAATAAAATTCAAATCATCAAAGGGAATCTGGAGTTGAACAGAATCGACCGTGTCAAGGGCATCATCGATGAAATCATTGTTGAAACCCAGAATGAAGCACGCCTTTCCAGTTTGAATTTACCTAAGTTCACCGAGATGTTGTTGACGTCGAATTGGAATAATGGATCCTTTTATTGCGAATATGAAATCATTGATGTTTTTGAAGGCTCAACTGAGATGGACGGGCTGATGTATCGCTGGACAAACGATTTCTTTGATATTCTGGATAAGAATCTGGATCCGTTTTTTGAAAATATACTGGCTGTTTCCATGTGTAAAAAAGAAGTGAGCGATATGCACTGTTCATTTCATATGCAAGGCAGGTTCATTGATCAATCCCCAGTGATCGAGTTTTTGGAACGTTCATTGACGGCCGAGCAATCAATTGAAATTCTTGAATGTAATGAGGATGAAATATTTTTTAAGATGGATATTAACTTTTAGAGAAGTATACAGCAAGAAATGACTTGCAGAAAACAAGGAAGTGATAGCATGTTTGTCGATCAAACGAAAGTCTATGTAAAAGGCGGAGACGGTGGTAACGGGATAGTTGCTTATCGTCGTGAGAAATTCATACCTAAAGGCGGACCTGCTGGCGGAGATGGCGGTAATGGGGCAAATGTCGTTTTTGAAGTGGAAGAGGGCTTGCGTACATTAATGGATTTCCGTTATCAACGTCACTTTAAGGCACCTCGCGGAGAACATGGCATGTCCAAAAACATGCATGGTGCGGCTGCAAAGGATATGGTCATCAAGGTTCCACCAGGCACGGTTGTCATTGATGATAAAACGAAGGAAGTCATTGCTGATTTAGTTGAGCACGGGCAACGCGCCATCATTGCCAAGGGTGGCCGCGGAGGCCGGGGAAATTCCCGCTTTGCCACACCTGCCAATCCTGCACCTGAAATCGCTGAGAATGGCGAACCGGGCCAGGAACGCGATATCGTCATGGAATTGAAACTGTTGGCTGATGTCGGTTTGGTTGGTTTCCCGAGTGTAGGGAAATCCACTTTGCTTTCCGTCGTATCCGCAGCAAGGCCTAAAATTGCCGAATACCATTTCACGACGATCGTACCGAACCTCGGAATGGTGGAAACGGAAGATCACCGTAGCTTTGTCATGGCCGATTTACCTGGTCTGATCGAAGGTGCTTCAGAAGGAGTGGGTCTTGGACATCAATTCCTGCGCCATATTGAAAGAACGAGGGTAATCATTCATGTAATCGATATGTCGGGTCTTGAAGGCCGTGATCCATATGAAGACTACCAAACAATCAATAAAGAGTTGGAAGAGTATAACCTGCGCTTGACTGAACGTCCGCAAATCATTGTTGCAAGTAAAATGGATATGCCGGACTCAGCAGATAATCTAGCGGCTTTCAAGGAAAAGCTGGAAGAGGACTATCCTGTCTTCCCGATTTCTGCCGTGACCCGTGAAGGGATCCGTGAGCTTCTTTATGCAATTGCGGATAAAATCGAAGAAACGCCTGAGTTCCCTCTTGATCATGAAGAAGAGAATACTGGAATCCATCGGGTTCTTTATAAACATACATCACAGTCTGATGAATTTAACATTGAACGCGAATCCGATGGCAGCTTTGCCGTATCAGGATTCAAGGTCGAGCGTCTATTCAAAATGACTGACTTTACCCGTGAAGAGTCCGTACGTCGTTTCGCCAGACAGCTTCGTTCATTCGGAGTCGACGAAGGCCTTCGCCAAAAAGGTGCGACAAATGGCGATATCGTGCGTATCCTTGAATATGAATTTGAATTTGTGGATTGATTGTAAACCATGATGGCAGGCAAAAGGAGGCGTGCGGAGTTTGAATAAGGCCGATCAGAAATTTTTCCTCGTTCGAGAGGATGTCCTTCCCGAAGCGATGAAAAAAACGCTGGATGCAAAAGAAATGATTGAACGGGGAAAAGCAGAATCAGTTTGGGAAGCTGTACAGCGGGTGGACCTAAGCAGGAGTGCATTTTACAAATACCGTGACACGGTTTTTCCGTTTCATACAGTTGTTAAGGAAAAGCTGATTACACTGTTCTTCTATCTCGAAGATCGTTCTGGTACTCTATCGGAGCTTTTACGGCTCGTCGCCTCATCCGGTTGCAACATCATGACTATCCACCAAACGATTCCTTTGCAGGGACGTGCAAATGTCACCCTATCCCTTAATACGGGCGGGATGACGATGGATATTGATGATCTGCTCACTAAACTGCGTAAAATGGAGTTCGTCGAAAAAGTCGAAATCATTGGTAACGGCGCATGAAAACAGCCTGTACATTTCAGATGTACAGGCTGTTTTCTTTTGTAAGGGAAAATTAACGATTAAGTATTGTAAAAAATCAGAAAATGGCATAACATAAACAGTAGATTTTCCGTGAGAAGGAGTTTATAATATGACATCAAAAATCGCATTTCTTGGACCAAAAGCAACATTCACGGATTTAGCTGTATCGCGACTATTTCCTAATGATATAAAAATACCGATGAACACGATTCCGGACTGCCTTGATGCTGTTCGGGACGGGGAAGTGAATCACGCGCTCGTGCCGATCGAGAATGCTTTGGAGGGTTCGGTAAATATAACGATGGATTACTTAGTCCATGAAGTCACATTACCGATGAAAGGCGAAGTCACGATTCCAATCCAACAGCATTATATGGTACATCCGGATCATGCATATCCTGGTTTCAAACCTGACATGGTTTATTCGCATTCCCATGCCATTGCTCAATGCCGCAAATTTCTACATAATGAGCTAAGGGGCGTTCCATATGAGTATGTCACATCCACTGCAGCCGCTGCGAAGATGGTGATGGAGAATCCCGATATCAATATTGCTGCGATTGCAAATGATATGGCTGCGGAGGAGTACGGTTTGACGATTGTTAAACAAAATATTCACGATTACGAACATAATCACACCAAGTTTATCGTCGTATCCAACAGTGAAGTCGACTTTGAAGGGCATTTGACCGTTGAAGGGGACAAGAAAACGACCTTGATGATTCAGCTGCCTGCTGACCACTCAGGGCAGCTGCACCAAGTCCTTTCCGCTTTTTCCTGGAGGAAACTTAATCTTTCCAAGATTGAATCGAGACCAATGAAAACAGGATTGGGCAATTACTTCTTCATCATCGACATCGAAATGTCCCTTGATGATGTCCTCATCCCAGGAGCGATCTCTGAGCTCGAGGCATTAGGATGTACGGTTTCGATCATGGGAAGCTATTCATGCTTTAAAGTCCAAACAGGTGTACCGCAACGATGAATGAATGGTATAACCTCAGCTGAGGTTTATACAATGAATAAAAAGGGTGCCCTGGGAGTATTTCCGGGGCATTTTTTGTGTTCGTTAAGATTTGTATTCAAGCGTATGGCGGAATTGCCGATTGTGTTCTAGAAAAAGTCCAAGAAAAGGATCAAAAGGAAGAAGAGCAAGATAAGGAGCAGGAACTGCAAAAATATTAATATCCTGATTTGGAAGAGAAGCCATCTGATGCGGAATTAATCCAAGCGACGGGAGGCTGGGTTCAGGCAGCCGGTTCCGTCATCAGTCTTATCGGGCAGTTGAGAAGTAACCAGGAAGAAAACTCCGGGGAAGGCTGCTCAAATGAAAGCAATTCCGATGATGGGGGAGCATAATGACCAATGAAAAAATCCTCAAAAGATATGGCTTTTGAGGATTTTGGGTTCATTCAATCGACTAAAATGCCGGCATCCCTTAAAGCACACTCCGCTTCGTCGAGCAGTTCTTCAGATGCTGCGCTCAGTGTATGGAGATGGATGCCGCTCGTCAGTTCCGATAAAAAAGATGCGTTCGTTGCCGTCACCCTTGAAAGGAATTGCTGGACTTCCTTCCGGCTGCTGACCATGATGGAAGCGGTTAGGTCGCCGTAAACGGGATGCTCGATTTTGACATCTTTCACCGTGATGCCGATATCCACAAGTAAATATAGCTCTTCTTGGGTCCGGGAAGGATCGTGTTGGCAAGCAATGATCCTTTCCGGCTTTTGCGTGCTCCCCGTTTGTAAGTACAGATAGCCTTGGCTTGTGGCGATGATAGGTTCATTCCGCGCTTTGAGTAGGGTTATGTCACCAACGATAACCTGCCGGCTTACATTCGTTATCTGCGAAAGCTCGCTGCCCGTTACAGGCTCCGCGCTTGTTTGCAATAAATGTAAGAGTTTCGTCCGTCTTTCTTCCCCGAGTAATTTCTTTCTTTCCATAAACATTCACCTCTTTAATTACAAACATTTTAACACAGATTGGAGGGTTTTATCGAATGGCAGCTATTCCTTCGATGCAGTCCGCCAACTTGTGAATGTCATCGGCCGTCGTGTTTTTGCCAAAGGAAAGGCGGACGAATTGATGGGCTTCATCTTCGCTTTTCCCAATGGCCATCATCGTTTTTGAAGGATCCTGTTTACCGATTTGACAGGCGCTTCCCGTCGAAACGGCGAATCCTTTCTGGTTTAATTCCAACATGATGTACTGTCCTTGCAATCCAGCGAAGGTCAGCGCCAGAATGTGAGGCAATTGCTCGTTTTTTGCTTCGATGATTTGAAAATCGATTTTCCTTTCCGTTAGCAGTCGGATCAATTGTATCCTAAGTGTGGAAATCCGTTTTCGTTCACCTTCCATGATATCCCCCAATTTCTTGGCAGCGGTTACGAAGGAAGCAATTCCGGGGACATCCACTGTTCCTGGCCTGAAACCATATTCATGAGTGATATTCGGTACCGAAGGCTTCAACTGATGGATGGCCGGGAAAATGACGGCCCCAATCCCTTTTGGACCATAAACTTTATGACTGGAAACGGATAGTCCATCACATGAGGCTGCTATCTGCCCAAGCGGTAATTTAGCAAATGATTGGACACAATCCACATGAAAAAAAGCCTCGTGTTTTCGAACGATTTCACTTATTTGCTCAATGGGTTGAATGACCCCGATTTCCGAATTCACATGCTGGACAATGACCAAGCATGTTTTCTCCGACATACATTCCTGCAGATGTTCAATATCAACCCGGCCATCTTCCAAATGCCGTAAATAAGTAACCTCGAATCCTTCTTGTTCAAGTTTTTCCACGAAATTTGCAAGAGATGCATGTTCAGTTCGGCTTACAATCAAATGGTTCTGCCAGGAGGGTTTCGAAGCGATGAATGTATCGATCGCAAGCATATTGCTTTCCGATCCGCCGCTCGTAAAGATGATTCCTTCCTTTTTTATGTTCAGCATTTCTGCGAGTTGCTGCCGTGACATATCCAATAAACGTCCCGCTTCAGAGCCAATATCATGCAAACTGCTCGCATTCCCGAAAAACTTCCGGGCTGCTTGGCTAAATACGTCGAGAGCCTCCTCATCAATCGGAGTTGTAGCGGCGTAATCCAAATAAATCAAGAAATCACTTCCATCCTTTAATCTAAAAAACTCTTGATAATAGTTTAATAATATGTAAATATAGTTGTCAAGACACCTGTAATAAACAGGAGGAATGAAAGAATGGTAAAAGCGGAAATCATCGTGATAGGCAGTGGGATTGCTGCCTTGAAAACGGCATTGGAAGCAAGTGAACATAAGCATGTGATACTCATCACAAAATCAAATATCCGTCATGGTAATTCTTATTTAGCCCAGGGCGGAATTGCCGCTGCATTATCTGATCGTGACCGAGTATCCTTTCATAAAAAAGATACGCTGGCAGCTGGTCAGCGATATAACAAGGTGAGGGCAGTGGAAAAACTCGTCGAAGAGGCACCTTCGGTTATAGCTGAGCTTATTGATTCGGGTATGCGATTTGACCATGATGATGACGGAACTCTATTGCTTGGCATGGAGGGCGCCCACAGTGAACGAAGAATCCTCCACAGTCACGGGGATGCTACAGGAAAGTACATGATGGAACATCTTATAGGGTGCTTGAAAAAATCATCGATTACTGTGATGGAGAATGTTGCTGCAGTGGAGTTGATCATCGGGCAAGATGATACTTGCATAGGCGTCAAAACACTTGATAAGGCAGGGGAACTTGTTGCCTATCATGCGGAACAGACGGTTTTGGCTACAGGCGGCTGTGGTTCCCTATACCATTTCACTTCAAATTCACAAACGGTTTCAGGTGATGGAATCGCACTTGCATTCAAGGCCGGTGCAAAAGTTCGTGATATGGAATTCATACAATTCCATCCGACCTTGCTTTTTGTGAATGGCAAAGCGAAAGGGCTCGTTTCAGAAGCGGTTCGCGGGGATGGCGCGAGATTAGTGACTGAAATGGGAGCGCCGATCATGGAGGATGTCCATAGCTTGAAAGATCTAGCACCAAGGCATATTGTTGCACAGACGATTTTTTCTTATTTGCAGCGCGGTGAAAAGGTATTTTTGGATATTTCGATGATTAAGGATTTTAAAAATCGTTTTCCGACAGTGAGCTCATTATGTGAAAAAAGCGGGCTGGACCTTCATTTGGGGAAAATCCCGGTTGCACCAGGAAACCATTTTCTAATGGGAGGGATTGAAGTGGATGAATCGGGGCAAACCTCAGTACCCTCTTTGTATGCAGTTGGTGAAGTGGCATGCACTGGTGTACATGGTGCAAACCGATTGGCAAGCAACTCCCTTCTCGAAGGATTGGTTTTTGGAAATGCGCTTGGCCGTTTCCTTGCTAAAGTCCCGTCAAGGTCGATACCGGAAGTAAAAGAGCAGTCCAAGAATTCCAGTCAAATTCCCTTTCTACCCGATCTTACGACATTGCGGGAAAAATTAATGAACGAAGCGGGAATCGTTCGAAATGAAGCGGGTTTAACTCGACTGAAGGTTTATCTAGAGACATTTCCTATCGAAAAATTGCTGCATATGGAAGTAACGGCATTATCGATACAAGAAATAACGAAAATCAATGCCATCATCGTGGCTTGGCTGATTGCCGAATCCGCATTGACCAGAACGGAAAGCAGGGGCGGTCATTTCCGCAGTGACTATCCTGAGGAAGATGACGCCCAATGGCTTGAGAATTCGGTTATCCTTGCTTGTACGGATGTAAAAAACCGAGTGAAAGGGAGACGACTATATGAATATATTGAAGCTTAAGCAGAGGCTGCAACAATTTTTAATGGAAGATATAGGGGAATGCGATGTAACGAGTGATACGATTTTTGATCAAGGTGAACAAGGAACTTTGACATTCATCGCAAAAGAAGGCGGGGTCTTTAGTGGAGGGGACGTCATCAAGACGGGATTTGCATTGTTGGATGAGCAAATCGAGGTTTTCCTTTTTGTTCAAGATGGCGAATTTTTCGAAAAAGGACAGCAGCTTGCGAAAATGACCGGCGATATGGCCTCCCTTTTAAAAGGGGAACGGGTAATTTTGAATTTAGTGCAGCGTATGTCCGGCATTGCGACACAGGCTCATAAAGCTGCCATGATTTTGGCGGGGACGAAGACGAGAGCTTGTGATACGAGGAAAACTACACCAGGCCTGCGGATGCTTGAAAAATATGCGGTCCGTTCCGGCGGGGCATTCAATCACCGATATGGTCTTTATGATGCAGTCATGATAAAGGACAACCATATTTCTTTCGCTGGGTCCATAACGAAAGCGGTCCAAACGGTAAAATCCAAACTGGGACATACCACTAAAGTGGAAGTGGAAACGGAATCACCACAACAGGTACTTGAAGCAGTGGAAGCCGGTGCAGATATCATCATGTTCGATAACCGGAGCCCTGAAGAAATCAAGCAACTGATTAAATTGGTACCCGCCCACATCATAACTGAAGCTTCAGGAGGGATCCATTTAGACAATCTAGCCTCATATCGGGAAACAGGGGTAGATTATATTTCGTTGGGCAGCTTGACGCACAGTGTCAGGGCACTTGATATTAGCGCAAAGGTCAAAGAGCGAGAGGAGATATTGAAATGAATATATTGGAGATGGCTAAAACAGCAGGAAATGCATTGCCTGAAAAATATAAAACGATGACAAAAGGAGAGATGGAGAATCGGGTCCTTGACATTAAGAAACGACTGGGGAACCGTCTTTATATTCCAGGTCATCATTATCAACGGGAGGAAGTCATTCAATTTTCAGATTCAACGGGGGATTCACTTCAATTGGCCCAGCTTTCCGCGCAAAATCGTGAAGCGGATTATATCGTGTTCTGTGGCGTGCATTTCATGGCTGAAACAGCCGATATTTTGACAGAAGAAGGGCAGACGGTTATCCTACCTGACATGCGTGCAGGCTGCTCCATGGCAGATATGGCGGATATTGAACAAACGGAACGGGCATGGACAAAGCTTCAGGATTTATTTGGCGATACGATCCTTCCGCTAACTTATGTGAATTCCACTGCAGCCATCAAAGCTTTTGTAGGGAAAAATGGCGGGGCGACAGTGACGTCCTCCAATGCACAAGGGATGGTCTCGTGGGCCCTCTCGCAAAAAGAAAGAATCCTATTTCTTCCCGATCAGCATCTTGGGAGGAACACTGCCTTTGACCTGGGGATCCCATTGAATGAAATGGCTGTCTGGGATCCGCATAAAGATGAATTGATCTATGAAGGGGAACTGGAAGATCTGAAGGTACTTCTTTGGAAAGGACATTGTTCAGTCCATGAAAATTTCACTACGGCGAATATTGAAACGCTTAGAGAGGAGCAGCCTGAAATGAATATCATCGTTCATCCCGAATGTCGCCGTGAGGTAGTGGCCCTGTCAGATTATGCGGGTTCGACATCGTACATCATCAATATGATCGAAAAAGCCGAACCAGGCAGTTCTTGGGCAATCGGCACGGAAATGAACCTTGTCAAGCGTCTTATCGCCAATAATCCTGACAAGAACATCATCTCGTTAAATCCGAATATGTGTCCATGTCTTACAATGAACCGGATTGATTTGCCTCACCTGCTATGGGCGCTTGAATCCATTGAAGAAGGTATCATCATCAATCCGATAAAAGTGGAGAAAAGCATTGCGGATAATGCCATCCTAGCATTAAACAGAATGCTGGAGCGCGTTTGAGTCAGTGCTTTCTAAGAAGATTTTGGAGCATAAGAAAAAGGGGGTCTAATCCCCCTTTTTTTCTTATGCAATCGAACAGGTAAGAACTTTTAAAGGTTTTTCGCTTTAAAAGTATTGCCTTCATTCATATCACCGGATTTAAATCCTTTAGTGAACCACCGTTTCCTCTGTTCGGAAGTGCCGTGCGTGAAGCTGTCTGGCACCGTGTAACCTTGTGCCCTTTCTTGGATACGGTCATCCCCTACACCACTTGCTGCATTCAAGGCCTCCTCAAGATCGCCTGCTTCAAGCAAATTCTCTCCTTGGACATGATGTGCCCAAACTCCAGCCAAATAATCGGCCTGTAATTCAAGACGTACAGAAAACCTATTATATTCGGTTTCGCTGACCTTTGAACGATCGGGCATTTCCTTTTCCGTTGTCCCTAAAAGTGTCTGAACGTGATGTCCGACTTCGTGGGCAATGACATAGGCCATGGCGAAATCCCCGGGTGCCTGGAATTCTTGCTTTAACTCTTGATAAAAGCTGAGATCAATATATAGCTTCATGTCACCCGGACAATAAAATGGTCCTACCGAAGAAGCTGCCATCCCGCATGCCGATTCGACACTGCCCGAATACAGGACAAGGTTCGGTTCCTTATATTCCAGCCCATTTTTACGGAATTCTTCTGTCCAGACCTGCTCCGTTTCTGCAAGGACGACAGATACGAACTGTGCAAGTTCCTTCTCCTCATCAGTTTCGACATAAGAGCCGCCATTGTTCGATTCAGTGGTATTCAAGCTGCCTAGCAATTCGCTTGGATTACCGCCAAGGAGCGTCACGATCAAGACAATTACCAATCCGACACCTCCGCCGATTCCGGCCATGCCTTTTCCACTCATGCCTCTTTTGTCTTCGACGTTCGTGCTGCCCTGTCTACCTTTCCATTTCATTATTATTACCCCCAGGGATGTAAGATAAGTACCTGAAGACAAAGCCTTAGGTCATTTCCTTTCTTATACCCGGATTTCCCTGAGTTTAGACAGAAGCCTGAAAGATGCGTTTCAGGAATGGAATTCAAAGGGGCGATCTTCCTTTTTTGAGACGTCCCATCATTTATTTCCTCTCCAAAAAAGTACCTTCTATGTCCCTAAATCATTGATCCAATCATAAAAGTCATTTTTCACGCATAAGTTTTCATGATAAAAATAATAGCAATTCACCCACTGCTTCATAGAATATATGGACATATGCACAGGAGGGGTTAACAGCGTGAAAATTCATATAGTCCAAAAAGGCGATACACTTTGGAAACTCGCCAAAAAATACGGCGTCAGTTTTGAAGAACTTAAAAAAGTTAACACGCAATTGAGCAATCCGGACATGATGATGCCCGGAATGAAAATTAAAATACCAGGGACATCCGGAGCAGTAATTAAAGAAACGGGTAAACCAACCGTGAATATTCAGCCGGGAATGAAAGAATCCCAAATTCAACCGTACCCGCCTCAGTCAGCAAATATGAAAGAGCAGCAAATTATGAAAAAACCGGCCGTTAAAGAACAGCAGAAAATTCAACAGCCGGTAAAAGAGCAGCCAAAATTTCAACAGCCGGTAAAAGAGCAGCCAAACATTCAAAAACCAGTGAAAGAGAAACAGATCGTTCCACAGCCGGTTAAGAAAGAGAAGCAGATCATTCAGCCAAAGCCAATCATTAAAGAGAAGCAAGTAATCGTTCCAAAAGAAGTGCCGGTGCCCATGCCGGTGATTCCGGAGATCGACGTCAATAATTATTATATGGTCAACATGACCAATATGAGTGTGCAAAAGCCTCCAGCACCACCACCTTTACCGAAGAAAAAAGAAAAGCCTGCAGTGACCAAAAAGAAGAAAAAGCCAGCTGTACAGCCAGCTCAGGAATATAGTGAGCCGGTGGATGATTGTATTCCAGTAACGCCAATCTTGCCTGGAAGCGGTTATAGCATTCAGCCGCCACCATGGGCGCATATGCATGGCATGCAAGCACCATATCAAGGTGCACAAGGGTATCAGGCGGCTCCGGAAATACAAGGTTATCCAATGATGGAAGAGAGCTCTGAAATTTTTGAGGAATCTTCTGACATGCAAATGATGGATCAAGGATTCGTCCAAGGGGCGAGCATGAATGTAACAGACCAGCAACATTATCCATATCAAGCCTCCGCACCGGTTCCGCACCATTATTATGGAGGGATGAATCAACAAGCTCAAGCAGCAGGTTCATATATGCAACAAGGTTATGAGTCACCAGGCGAATTGCCTTCTTCATACAATCAAAATTTCCCTCAGCAATATTCCCAGCCTGCCGGTGAGGAGGATTGCGGCTGTAATAAGGGGTTACTTGGAACTTATGGACCGGAAGTGAAGGGGCAGTATCAAGGGAACAAGAAAATGGCTGCCAATGCACATCACCATCCAGATTATCACCAATATCAATCCGTTCAATCACAAGCCCCATACCCAGGGTTGTCACCAAAAGAGTCTCAGATGGGAATAGCGATGCCATCCCAATATGAAGATGAGTCAGAAGAATCATATGATGGATTCATGATGACGGGCGGCCAAAACCCAGGTCAGCCGGGTATGATGATCGGCGGTCAAAACCCAGGTCAGCCGGGGATGATGATGGGCGGTCAAAACCCAGGTCAGCCGGGGATGATGATGGGCGGTCAAAACCCAGGTCAGCCGGGTATGATGATGGGCGGCCAAAACCCAGACCAGCCGGGTATGATGATCGGCGGTCAAAACCCAGATCAGCCGGGTATGATGATGGGCGGTCAAAACCCAGGTCAGCCGGGTATGATGATGGGCGGTCAAAACCCAGGTCAGCCGGGTATGATGATGGGCGGTCAAAACCTAGGTCAGCCGGGTATGATGATGGGCGGTCAAAACCCAGGTCAGCCGGGTATGATGATGGGCGGCCAAAACGCAGACCAGCCAGGGATGATGATGGGCGGTCAAAACCCAGGCCAGCCGGGTATGATGATGGGCGGTCAAAACCCAGGTCAGCCAGGTATGATGATGGGCGGCCAAAACCCAGGCCAGCCAGGTATGATGATGGGCGGCCAAAACCCAGGTCAGTCAGGTATGATGATGGGCGGTCAAAACCCAGGTCAGTCAGGTATGATGATGGGCGGCCAAAACCCAGGCCAGCCAGGGATGATGATGGGCGGTCAAAACCCAGGCCAGCCGGGTATGATGATGGGCGGTCAAAACCCAGGTCAGCCGGGTATGATGATGGGCGGTCAAAACCCAGGTCAGCCGGGTATGATGGGCGGTCAAAACCCAGGTCAGTCAGGTATGATGATGGGCGGCCAAAACCCAGGTCAGCCAGGTATGATGGGCGGTCAAAACCCAGGTCAGTCAGGTATGATGATGGGCGGCCAAAACCCAGGCCAGCCAGGTATGATGGGCGGTCAAAACCCAGGCCAGTCAGGAATGATGCCGGGACAGTTTGGTAGTCAGCCAGGAATGATGCCGGGACAATTTGGTAGTCAGCCAGGAATGATGCCGGGACAATTTGGTAGTCAGCCAGGAATGATGCCGGGACAATTTGGTGGTCAGCCAGGAATGATACCGGGACAATTTGGTGGTCAGCGAGACATGATGCGCGGCCAGCTTGGTGGTCAGCCGGAAGCAATGTTACCTGGGCAAATGGGAGGCCAGCCAGGCCAATTCGGGGGCGTCCGTGCGCCTGAAACATTTGGGATACCGACATATGTAGATGAAAGCGATGACTACTAATTATCAAGGAGACAGTGTTTTTAACACTCGTCTCCTCTCTTATTTAAATCGTAAGCCAAAGAATGTCCACCATATTCAAAGCAGTGTCTATTTATTAACTTTTGAAAAGGGTCATCCTATGATCCTTAAAGGATTCGACAGTTTTGAAAAATGGGATCGGCAAAGGGAATTGACTTCTTTATTAAAACAAAAGGGATTTCATCAAACGTATTATATTCATCAGAATCTAATGCCCTTTCAATTTAAAGGGAAATGGTATGGCAGTATGGACTATTTTCCACCGAGTAAGAAAAAATTCAAATATTCCAATCATAAGGACCGCTTAGAGGGCATTCAGTTACTGGAAAGCTTCCATGATGTGTCGGAACATGTCTCCATTAACGCTCCTGTGTTCAATCAATCAAAAAAGTGGAAAGAACGCTTATCACTATTTAAAAAGAACTTTTCTTATGTTCGCCAATATGTTTCCGAAGATATTATCAAGGAATGGATTAGATGGGGTGAATGGTCGCTAGAGGGGTTTGATAAAAATCAGTCTTTATGGAATAAGGAAAAGAAAGTCATCATTCATGGTGATTGTGCCCACCATAATTTCTTGCGGAGAGCGGACGGCACTTTGACGTTAATCGATTTTGACTTAATGGCGAATGCCCCGAGGTGCATTGATTATTTACAGTATGCAAATCGTATTATGCCTCATTTGGGAGATGCGGCCACCGAAATGTGGGAAGTTCCGCAATTGAAAAGGTATAAGTCAGACCCGGCATTTTTATATGCGTTAACTTATCCTACCGATATTTTCCGTGAATGGAATCGTCTTAATAAAAGTTCTTCCCAGATTCATTCGGTTTGGAAAATGTCCGTGGAAGGATTTTCGAAGCGAATGGAGATGAATGAAAAATTGAAGGAAAGGATTTCTTCCCTTAAAAGGAATTAAAACGGGTTTTTGGCCGTATCTTACAGAGTACATTTCCCGTTCGACACCCATGCTAATTATGAGCGGAATATAGCTCATTCTATTGCAATGGGAGGGTTATTGGTGCAGAAAATAAAATGGGCACATCCGCTTTGTACGGTATTGGCTGCCGTCAGTTTGGTTGGATGTGCTAATAATGATACAGCGGAAAATGAAAATATAACGAATAATACAGGGTACCATGAAAAAGATGCATTGGTACGCAACATCAATTATGAGAATATAGTGCAAGGTTTATACGATAAAGATGATGCGTACAGTAAGAGTGACCGTAACTACCATGGACATGAAAGTAAACCGCTTAAGGCAAAATCATCTTATTATAATTCTTATGAAGGTGCTTTTGCCGATCAAGTTAATGGTATCGCCAAGAAAGCGGAGCCGGTCATCGATGCCAGGACAGTCATCATGAAAGATGAAATGCTGGTAGCTTTGAGGCTTGATGACTACAGCCGGGCAAAAGATGTTAAAAAGAGAATCAGGAGAGAAATCGGACCCCTTACAAATGGCCGCACCCTATATGTAACCACCGATGAAGGTGTCTATTTCAGGACGATGACACTTGATAACAATCTTCGGGATGGCGATACGCGGGAAATGATCATTTTGGATGCCAATGACATGTTCGATAACCTTAACATTCACGAAAATCACTTAAAATAATAAGTGGGCTGACCCAATATGGAGTCAGCTCTTTTTGATTTTTTTCTGGTTAATAATCCTTATTTGGGGTCAAACTACATAAAAAGTAAACGCCTTAAGAGGTGAATATATTGATTAATCAACTTAGAATCCAATTTTTCATGACGCTTTTCATATTGCCAATTTGCCTAACCGTTTTTGCCGAAGAAACCGTTCAAAAGGAAAATGATCCTATTGAAAGGAAGGTCATTCTTCAGCGTATGTATCTGGATGGTGAATTAAGTGAAGAGAAATTGACAGAAACAATTTGGTCGATGGAGGACTTTTGGTCAAAATATGAAGGATGGATAGTGATCGATCAAAATGAAGAGCAGATTGTCATGAAGAAAATTGAAAATGACATATCGCCGCTTTTAAAAGCGAATGGTTACCTTGGGATGAGGGAAGATGGTACGTTATCCATTTTTATCGGAAGGCCTGAGCACGCCAAGATCATTCATACTTTCTACCAAATAGACGTTGGTAAACTTGAAGCATACAAGCAGGAGGAACTGCAAAAAGGGATTCCAATCATGAATAAAGACCAATATAAACAGCTCATTAAAGAATATGAGCCATATTCGGTAAACTAGGATGGGATGATACCCACCCTCCAGACTGTAGGTAAACTCGATGAAAATCGGGTTGATCTGACCCAATAAAGTTAGACATATAGTTTAAGCAGCTTCTAAGACTTGAGTTCGGTATTCTATCGGACTCAGGTCGTTTAATTTTCTCTTCATACGTTTGTGGTTATAGTAATGAATATAATCATCTAATTCCTTTTCAAAGTGCTCCATACTTTCAAACTCTTGGAGATAAAGCAATTCA